>DASRSS010000286.1:0-9748 GCA_035656335.1 Jatrophihabitantaceae bacterium
GCCGCGAGGATGACCGCCCGCCGCTGGCCGGCGGCGACGGCGCAGGTGAGGGCCAGGTCGGGAATCAGCACGACGAGGACCAGCACCCACACCGGCGGGATCACGCCCGGCAGCGCCACGTCCACGCCGACGAACCCGAGCAGGGCGAACGCGGCGGCGAGCACGGCGAGCAGTGCGGTCGCGAGCAAGGTCAGCGCGCTGAGCACCAGCTCGCCGCAGTACAGCGTCAGGCTGAACCAGAACGTCCCGCGGTGCAGCAGACCGTGCAGCCGCACGGTCTGCCAGAAGCCCAGCGCCCAGCGCTGCACCTGGCGCGTGTACTCGTGCAGGTTGCCCGGGTCCTGGGTGCGCGCCACCGCCGCGGACGGATGGAACGCGATGCGCCCGAGCCGTCGCCGGTGGATCTCGAACGTCATGTTGAAGTCCTCGATCACCAACCCCGGCGGGTTCATGTCGACCTCGCGCAGCACCCGGCTGCGGTACATGCTGGCGAATCCCGGTGCGATCGCGACCGCGTCCATCGCCGACAGCGCCTGCCCGTACTTCACCAGTCGCTGGACGATCACGTAGATCCGTTCCCGGTGCGCGACGACGACCTTGCCGAGCAGGCCGAGCGTTCCGGGACGCCACTGCGTCGTCGCCCGTCCCGCGACCACCGCAACATCGGGGTCGGAGAACAGCTCGAGCCCGGACGTGAAGTAGTCCGGGTTCAGTTCGGTGTCCGCATCCAGGATGAGGACCACCTCGAAGCGGTCCGCGAGCCCGAACTCGGACACGCCGGCGGCGAGCGCGCCGGCCTTGCCCCGGTTGGGCTGTAGGTCCAGCACGTTCGCCCCGGCAGCTCGCACCAACTCGACCGTGGCGTCGCGGGAGCCGTCCGAGGCGACGAACACCTGCTCGGGCGGGATCAGCCGCGTCACCGACGCGATGGCATCCCCGATCACGCTCTCCTCGTTGTGCGCGGCCATGAGCACGGCGACCCGCGACAGCCGCGGCGCGAGGCAGCGCCGGTCCGTCCGGGTGGAGCTGTGCGCGCCGACCGGCCACAGCTCGTGCCGGAACCAACGAACCGCGCCGACCCCTGACCACAGCACGGTGTTGACGCCGAACATGAGCGCGGCGAGCAACGAGTAGTACGCGACGGGGTTCATGCCATCGTCAACGCCGCGTCGGAAGCACCACGGTCACCGGTGCGCATGTAGTCGGCGATGGAGACGACCATCTCGTCGATGCCGGTGCGCGGGTGGAAGCCGACCAGCGCGTGGGCAAGGCTGTTGTCCGGCACGCGGCGGCGCATGTCCTCGTAGCCGGGCCCGTAGGCGCGCTCGTACGGGACGTGCTGGATCGGGCTGCTGCTGCCGAGGAGGGTGCGGATCCGTTCGGCCAGGTGGTTGATGCTGATCTCGACGCCGCCACCGAGGTTCACCGCCTGCCCGACCGCGGCCGGGTGCTCGGCGAGCGCGCGCATCGCCGCGACGATGTCCGCGACGTACGAGAAGCAGCGCGTCTGCTCGCCGTCGCCGAAGACGGTCATCGGCTCGCCGCGTAGGGCCTGTCCCACCAGGCTCGGCATCACCATGCCGTAGCGGCTGCGCTGGCGCGGGCCCACCGTGTTGAACAGCCGCACGATCACTGCCCGCAGGCCGTGTTCGACCATGTGCGCATGGGCGATCGCCTCGTCCAGCCCCTTCGCTGCCGCGTACGTCCAGCGGGCGAGCAACGGCGAACCCAGGATCCGGTCGGCGTCCTCGCTGAGCCGGTCGGCGGTGTTCTTGCCGTAGATCTCGCTGGTCGACGCGATCAGCACCGGGCGCCGGTGCCGGACGGCCGCTTCGAGCACCGTCTCGGTTCCGTGCAGGTTCGTGCGCAGGCTCTCCAGCGGATGGTCGACGATCGTGTGGACGCCCACGGCGGCGGCGAGATGGAAGATCCGGTCGCTGCCGTGCACCGCGCGGTCGACGAGCACGTCGTCCAGCACCGAGCCGAGGATCACCTGCAGACGCGCGTCCTCCTCGACCGCGGTCAGGTTCTCCATGCGGCCGGTGGACAGGTCGTCCAGGATGACCACGTCATCACCTGCCCGCAGCAGGAGTTCGGTGAGGTGGCTGCCGATGAAGCCGGCGCCACCGGTGATCAGAGTGCGCATGCCGATTGCCTTTCGGGGTTGGGGATCACGCGACGGTGACGGACTTGGCGAGATTGCGCGGACGGTCGACGTCGCGTCCCAGGACCTCGCCGAGGGACAGGGCGAGCCGTTGCAGCGCCGGGACGCAGCCGAGCGGCCCCCACGGCGGGTCGTCGGCGAACTCGCGCGGACCGAGCTCGCTGTTGCGCCCGCCGACGGTGATGACGCGCGCGCCTCGCGCCGCGACCTCGGCGGCGGACGTCGCCAGTCGCGGCGAGCCGTTGTCGACGATCACGACGGGCGTGCCGTGTTCGACGAGCGCGAGCGGGCCGTGCTTGAGCTCGGCCGACGGATAGCTCTGCGCCCAGCGGTACGTCACCTCTTTGAGCTTCAGCGCGCCCTCCGCGGCGTAGGGCAGCCCGGACCCGGTGCCCAGGAACAGCCAGCCGGTCGCGCCGACGAGCTCGGCTGCGAGCTGCTCGGCAGTCGACGCGGCGAGCGCGTCCGCATCGGCGATCTCGCCCGGCAGCCGGCGCAGCCGCTTCTCGGCGTCGCGGACGGCGTCCGCGCGGCCGCGTGCGGACGCGACCGCGAGCGCCAGGCCGATTCCTTGCAGCACCTGCGCCGTGAACGACTTGGTGGCCGCGACGCCCCGCTCCTGCCCGGCGCCGCAGTCGAGCACGGCGTCGGCGCGCCGAGCCAGCGACGACCAGACGTTGTTGGTGATCACGGCCAGCGGGCCGGTGACCGCGTCGATCGCCGTCAGCAGGTCCGCAGTCTCGCCCGACTGCGAGATCGCGATGGTCAGGTCCGCGCGCGATTGGAAGCGCGGGTCGTACTCGGACGCGATCACGGCCTCGCACGGAAGTCCGGCCAGCCCGCGCAGCGTGCGGGCGATGACCAGCGCGGCGTGATACGACGTGCCGCAGCCGAGCAGCAGCACTCGCGGCTCGGCGGGCAGCCCCAGCCGCAGACACGCCTGCGGCGCGGATCGGTCGGTGAGCACCCGGTCGACCAGGCCGGCCATCAGCTGCGTCTGCTGGGCGATCTCGGTCGCGGTGGTGTCCACCGCGGTCAGGCTCGTGTCGACGCTGGCAGCCGACATCCGGGGACGCTCTCCGGTGGTGTCGTCGAGCACCGGCGGCAGCTCGCCGTTGCGGGCTCCCCGCCATCGCCACGTCCGGCCCAGCTCCACGACGTCGCCGTCGTCCAGCGCCCGCAGCGGCCCGGGCACCGCCGCCGTCGCGTGCGCGTCCGACGCGACGAGGAAGCGATCACGCCCACCGCGCACCAGCAACGGCGATCCGTGGCGCGCGATGAACAGCGCGTCGAACCCGTCCACCAGAACCGCAAGCGCCCAGGCGCCCTCGAGCCGAGCCACGGTCTTGCGCAGCGCGTCCAGCGGACCGGCCCCGTTCTCGAGGTCCCGCTCCATCAGGTGCGCGACCACCTCGCTGTCGACGGCCGATCTGAACCGGTGGCCGGAGAGCATCAGCTCCGAACGCAGCTGCGCCGCGTTGTCGAGCACGCCGTTGTGCACCACGGCGATGTGGCCGAAGCAGTCGGTGAGCGGGTGCGCGTTGTCGACGTGCACCGGGCCGTGAGTCGCCCAGCGGGTGTGCCCGATGGCGAGCTCGCCGGCCGGATCGAGCAGCGCCGCGTTGTCGCCGACTCGGGCCAGCAGCTCGTTCAGCTTGCCGACCGCGCGTTCGCGCACCAGGTGGCCGCCGTCGCCGAGCACGGCGAGCCCGGCCGAGTCGTATCCGCGGTACTCGAGCTGGCGCAGGCCGTCGAGGGTGAGCCGCCCCGCGTCCGCGCCGCGCGCCGCGACGATGCCGCACATGGCCCGCTCCTCAGACCAGGACGCGGTGGTCGAGATCGACCGCGCGATAGGTCGCGTCGAGCACGATCGGCACCGAGTCGAGCCAGTCGAGCGTCAGCTGCGGGTGGCGCGTGTGCAGCACGGCGAGATCGACCGAGCGGCGCAGCAACAGCTCGGGCGCGGTCATCGCGGTGAGCCGCTGTCCGTCGATGGTCACGGCCGGGACGAACGGGTCCACGTAACTGACCTCGACACCCAGGTCCATCAGACGCTTGATGATCTCGAGCGCCGGCGACTCGCGGACGTCCTCCACGCCCGGCTTGTAGGCCACGCCGACGATCGCGACGTGCGCGCCGCGCAGCGCGATGCCGTGGTCGGCCAGCTCCTCACGGACGCGGGCGACGACCCGCGCCGGCCGTTCCGCGATGCCCCGCATCGCGGATTCGACCAGTGGCATCGCCACGCGCTGACGGCGCAGTTGCCACAGCAGGTAGTGCGGATCGCACGGGATGCAGTGGCCACCGACGCCGGGCCCCGGCGAGAACGGCATGAAGCCGTACGGCTTGGTGGCGGCCGCGTCGATGACTTCGGTGATCAGCACCGACAGCTCGTTGCTGACGTCGGCGATCTCGTTGACCAGTGCGATGTTCACGGCGCGGAACGTGTTCTCGTAGAGCTTGGTGAGCTCGGCGGCCTTGGTGCTGCTGACGATGTGCACCTGCTTCGTCGTGTGGCGCAGCAGGTCGGCCGCGCGCAGCGCGCACTCGGACGTCGTGCCGCCGACGACGCGCGGCACGCTGTCGTGGGTGAACGCGAGGTTGCCGGGATCTATCCGCTCGGGGCTGAACGCGACGAACACGTCGACGCCCACGAGCAGGCCGCGCGCGGTGAGCGGCTTGACCAGCAGGTCCTCGGTCGTGCCGACGTAGCTCGTCGAGGTCAGGACGATCAGTTGCCCCGGACGCGCGACGCTGCACACGCCCCGGCAGGCCGCGGCCAGCGCGGCGAGATCCGGTGTCAGGTGGTCGTCGACCGGAGTCGGCACGCAGATCACGATCGCGTCCACCGAGCCGAGCAGGCCGATGTCGTCGGTGAGGGTCAACTCGTTGGTCTGGAAGATCTGCCGCAGTTGGTCGAGATCGCAGGGGGAGATGTCGACGCGCAGCGTGCGGATCGCGTCCAACCGCTGCGCGCTCACGTCCACGCCGACGACGTGCGCACCACCCGCGGCGAAGGCGATCGCGGTCGGCAATCCGACGTAACCGAGGCCGACGATACCGACGGTCAGCGTCTTGGTGTCGGGGGCAGACTTCCTTACCAATTCTGGCGATGGGGTGACCGCGTCCAGCTGCTGCGTCATGAGGATCCTCCGCGATAAACGAGGGCAGTTACCGCCCGGTTGGACGTGCAGCAGTTTGCGATCAGCCGTGATAGGGGCACAACGGAACTCATCGGTTTGCATGAGACGGCCAACTGCTTTTGACGTATGTGCAAGCGAGTTCGCCTGCCTATGGTTCAGCCATCGCTCGCGGGGAGGCGAAAGATGAAACGTGCATATCTAGTGGCTGTCGGGGTCGCTGCCGCGATCGCATGCGTGGCCAGCGGCATGTCCGCACCGCTGGCGGCAACGCCGAATGCGACCCATCCGTCGTCTCAGATCTGGCACCGCGGGATCGTGTCGACCACGTTCTGGGTGGGCGAGATCTTCACCAGCGGACCGAACGGCAGCCAGGTCATCTCCACCTATGACGGCAAGTGGGAAGTGCACTACGGCGGCTGCGACGGCGTGATCAAGGCCGGCAAGTGCCGAACCGAGCGGCGGGTGGCCTCGAACGGCTACTTCCCGCGGCACATGCGACCCAAGCAGAACCCGTTCTACCTCGACGTGCCGTACGACGACCTCAACGACCGCATCGGCGCGGCCGAACGCGCTCGGGTCGTTCCGTGGGCGCACCTGGCGCCGTACCGGCACAAGCTCGCGAATCCCAACCTATCGCTGATGAAGAACCACTGGGTCAAGATCATCGACCACGGCCGGGTCTGTTACGGCCAGATCGAGGACGCCGGCCCGGGTCAGTACCACGATGCGGCATACGTCTTCGGACGTGCGCGTCCGCGCAACCGGCTCTACAACGGCGCCGGGATGGACGTGTCGCCCGCGCTGAACGGCTGCCTGGGGTTCAAGGAACTCAACGGCGACACCGACGTCGTCAGCTGGCGCTTCATCGGCTTCAAGGACGTTCCGTCCGGCCCGTGGCGCAGGTTGGTGACCCGCGGATGATCCAGTCACCGCCTGGCCCGGCGGATTCGACAGCCGGAACCAGCCCGATCCGCGTCGCCGTTTTCGAGCCGCGGCCGCTCGTGGCCGAAGGAATCGCCGCGCTGCTCGCCGCCGCGCCGGGTGTCGACGTCGTCGGGGCGACCGCGCATCTCGACGAGGCCGAACGCATGGTCACCGAAGCATCGGTGCAGGTCGTGGTGTTCGGAGCCGAGAACCAGCGACCGGAACAGATCCGGATGCTGAGCGAACGGCTCCAGCTCGCCGCCGACAGCGACGGCCGCACCGTCGGGTTGGTGTGCATCGTGCCCGGCGGCCCGGCGGCGCTGGACGAACTCAGCGAGGCGGACGTGCCCGCCCTCGTCACCACGGACGTGTCCCTGCGCGGGCTGCGGGACGCGATCGAGACCGCCTATCACGGCGAGACGAACGCACTGCCGCTCGAGACGCTCCGGAACCGCGTCACGTCCTCGGTGGGCCGGCCACAGGCACCGGCCGGAACACTCACGCAGCGCGAGCAGGAAGTTCTCCGCGCCCTCGCTGCGGGCTACTCGACGAAAGAGATTGCCATGCACCTCGGAATCAGCGTGAACACGGTGCGCACACACGTCCAGCACCTCATGCCCAAACTCGGCGTGCATTCGCGGCTGCAGGCGGCCGCCGTCGCTGCGGTCGACCGGCTGGTCGACGCGGGGCCGGACGACGCGGAGCCGGGACGATGACCGGCCAGGCGGTGGGCGCACGCCCGTTGGAGACCGTGGTCGTCTGCCATCCGGAACGACTGATCGCCGCGGCCACCGCCGCGCTGCTCAAGGTCACCGGCACGACGCGGACCGCAACGACGGCGCCCACGCTCACCAGGTTGCTGTCGAACCTGCACCGCTACGTCAACGTGGCGGTCGTGTTCGACGCGGTCGGCGAGGATCTCGCTGATCTGTTCGAGGCACTGCATCACCGCGGCCTGCCGATCCCCGTCCTCATCGTGGCCGAGGACGCGACGCCCGACCGGGTGGCACACGCGCTGGAGCTGGGTGCCGCGGGCGCGGTGTCGGCCAGCTGCTCGGTCGACGCGCTGTGCCGTGGCGTGCGGACCGCGCACTCGGGCAACGCGGTGTTCCCCGACGGACGGCGCCACGAAGTGCTGGAGTCGCTTCGATCCCGCCGGCTGAGGCGGTACTCCGCGCAGAGCCGGCTCGCCGAGCTCAGCCAGAGCGAGCGGCAGGCGCTGCAGCTGCTCGCCTACGGCACGTCGATCACGGACATCGCCGGTCGCATGTCCGTCTCGCCGCACACCGTGCGCAGCTACATCCACAACCTCGGTTCCAAGATCGGGGTGCGCGGCCAGCTGCGGATCGCCGCGGCGGGCCGAGAGCTGCTCGCGACCGCACGCACCGCGATGCCGGACGGGATTAGTTGGGCCGTTGATGAAGAAGGTGCGTAAACACCCTTATGCACCAATGATTCGACGAATCTGTTCGGCCTCCTTCCGGTACCGACGTCGGTGTTCTACCTTCTGTCCACGGGGCTGATTTGCGGCGCCGTTCCGGTGCCGGCCGGAACGAGAATCCGGCCAGTTAGCCGGCACTGCTGCCGGGTGAGCATTTCCCAGGCGGGAAAAGTATTCGTCCTGATGGATCAGGCTCTGCACCATGGCAAATCCGCTCAGCATCGTGATCGCGGACGTCGACGCGATCCTTACCGAATACCTGTCGTCCTTCCTGGAACGGCACGGCCACGACGTGCTGATCAGCACGCCGTCGCACGCCGCGGTCCGCGACTGCGTGCGCCGGCGCCGTCCGGACGTGTGCCTGGTCGACCTGTCGCTGCGCGACGGTGAGCACCCGGAGTCGATCGCGGAACTGACCGCCGCCAGCCCGGACACCGCCGTCGTCGTGCGCACCGCCGACACGTCGTCGACCACGATGCAGGCGACGCTCGCGGCCGGCGCCGTCGGCTACCTGCACAAGTCCCGCGGGCCGTTACTGCTGCTCGAAGTGCTGGCGCGCGTCTGCGACGGCGAGGTGGTCGTCGAGGGGACGTTCGCCCGGACCGCGCCGGCCGCCGAGGAGGACACCGCGGACGTCCGCCGCCTGATCGGGTTCCTGACCCCGCGCGAGCGCGAATGCCTCGGCATGCTCGCCGACGGCTTGAACACCGCTGCGATGGCCGATGCGCTAGCGGTCTCCCGCACCACGATCCGCACCCACGTGCAGTCGGTCCTGACCAAGCTCGGCGTGCACTCGCGTTTGGAGGCCGCTTCGCTCGCGACTCGCTCCGGGGGAGTAGGCGCGACGGCAGCGGCGACCGCGACCGACTCGCGGGTGGTCCTGCGCCTCGCCTCCGGCGCGCAGGGGATGGCCAAAGCCGCCCGTTCGTTCTAGTCTTAACAGCCATCACACATCGGTCGGAGTGGTGGTTGTGGCATGAATTCACCTGACCTCGCGCGCGGTCTGGAGCGCCTGGCGTGCCTCGTCGGGCTGGCCGAGCCGATGGACGAGGTGCTCGGCCGGGCCGCCCAGTACGCGCTCACCGCGATCCGCGACTGCGACGCGGTGTCGATCGCGACGCTGGCGGGCGGCCGTCCGGTGCTCGTCGCTGCCACCGATCCGCGCGCCCGCGCGGCGGACATCGCGCAGTGGGAGCTGGCCGAAGGACCGGCGCTGGCCACGGTCGGCCACGGCCGGATCACCGCGTCCGGGGCGTTGCGCCGCGAGCTCGACTGGCCGCGGTGGGCGTCCGAGGTCGTCGACAGCGGACTGCACAGCGTGCTCGTCGCGCCGCTCGTCGCCGCCAAGACGCTGATCGGCACGTTGACCGTGTTCGGCCAGCGCGAGCGGGTGTTCGACCCCGAGACCGTCATGCACATCCAGCGCTTCGCGCGCCCGGCCGCGGTCGTGATCTTCAACCTGCAGCTGATCCAGCAGCTACAGGCTCAGCTCACCCGGTTAACCGACGTGTCGGGTCAGGCCGCGTCCGCGGCGGTCGCGGTGTCCGCCGGCTCGTCCACGTGGACGTAGCGCGTCCCGCGGAACAGTGACGCGACCGCTCCGATCAGGCACATCGCGATCGCCATGCCGAACGCGATCGCCAGGCCGTGGTGGAACGGCTGCGAGATCAGGTGCGGGAAGAACTGCCGTCCGCCGAGGGTGGCCTGATCGCTGGACGACAGCCCGGACAGCGTCTGGTTGCCGACCATCGTCTTGATCGGGTTGTACCCGAGGAACGCCGCGAACAGGCTGCCGACCGGTGGCTGGGCGGCGACCGCGCTCGCGACCGAGCCCGGCACGTGGTGCGCGAGCAGCCCGCTCTTGAGCGTGTCCGGCAGCGTGGACGCGAGCCCGGCGATCATCAGCGAGAAGAACAGCCCGATCGACAGCGAGAACCCGGAGTTCTGGAACGTCGCCCGCATGCCCGACGCGGCACCGCGATCCCGCGCCGGGACGCTGGACATGATGGCTGCGGTGTTGGGCGAGGTGAACATGCCCGAGCCGACGCCGCTCAGGAAGAGGAAGAAGGCGAACGT
>DASRSS010000287.1:0-6186 GCA_035656335.1 Jatrophihabitantaceae bacterium
GCTTCCGTTCCGTGAGTTCCTTGGCGGGTTCTCACAGAGCTTCACGCGATGGCCCCTCGCCGTCCGTGACCGACACGGTCACGATCACGAGGAAGCCGACTTACACCACCCGGCGGGACTCTCCCCATGTGCCGAATTGGCCGTTCGGATGCCTACGCTAATCGAATGCTGTGATCGCTCTGCCCGAGTTCACTTGCCTAGCGGGAGTGGTCGCGCTGGGTATTCCTAGCACATGGCCCCCAGAGGGCGAGGGAACGCTGCACAGCGCACATTCGCCTTCGCCCGTCGCGATGCAGCTTCGCGTTCCGTTCCGAGATCACCGGGCCTCGCCCCCAATTTGTCGAGCCTTGGGCGTCACTAAATCTCGTCAGACCAGTTTGATGTCCCACGGACCACCGATCAGCTGCCATCAAGACCAAAGTGCCTTCGGTGTTTCAGGTCGGCGATGGCGCGCTGGCGGTCCAGGCGTTCGATGCGCGCGAGCAGGTCGACCTCCGCGCGCAGGGCGCTGTCCAGCGACGTGGCGCTCTCGCGCAGCAACTGCCTGGTCCGCGCGACGTTCTCGGCAGCGCCGGCGCCGAGGCGGTCCAGCTGCGCGCCGGACGCCTCGACCACGCGCAGCTGGGCGGTGAAGCCGTCCACCGCCTGCCGGTACGGGGCGGCGGCCGCGTTGCCGCCGTCGGCCGCGGCGCCGTCCGCGGCACGTTGCGCGACGGCGCGGGCGTCCGTGATCTGCTGCGCGGCCGCGTCCAGGAGCTGACGCTGGTCGCGCAATGCCCGGTCCAGCGTCGCAGCGTCGACGACGGCAGCGCCCAGGCTCGCCTCGACGGCGCGCTGGTCACGGCGGATACGGCTGATCGCGTCGACCAGCCGGTCGCGGGCACTGCCGTCCGGATCGCGGCGGCGCCTGCCGAATCCGCGCACTCCTCAGGCGGTGCGCGCGGAACTGTCGGCCGGGGCGGCAACCGGCGCGGCGGCCGGACCGTCCGGCAGGCCGACCAGCAGGATCGCGAGGTCGTCGGCGATCGTGGCCGTGTCGGCAGGGCTGAGTACGAACGAGGCCAGCCAGCGCAGCACGAGGTCCGTCCCGCCACGGGACGCGCGCGCGAGGGCGGTGTCGACGCCCTCGCGGGCCAGCTGCCAGCCGCGCGCGGCCGGGTCGATGGTGCCCAGGCGGCTGAGCGTGGCGGGTTCGAGCTGCGCCAGCGCGCGCAGCACCGGGTGCTCGCTGAGCGCGTTGGCGGCGGCCGCTAGCGCGTCGGCGAGCGGACGGTCGGCCAGCGCGGAGCTCAGGCTGGCGACCTCGTCCTCGAGCAGCGCGGCGAGCACGGCCTCGCGGGTGCGGAAGTGGTTGTACAGCGTCGCCTTGGCGACGCCGCCGGCCGCGGCCACTTGGGCCATGGTGATCTTGGTGCCGCTGACCTCGACGGCGCGGCGCGCGCCGTCGAGCAGGGCGGCGCGGGTGCGTCCCATCGCGTTGCCGGCCCGCGAACGGGTGCCGGCCTCACGCACCGGGGCGGACGACGTCAGCTGCGGCTCGATCGTCGTCGGACGGAACAGCGTGTCGAACAGCGGGTCCTTTCCAGCGGCTGCCATGCCCGCAAGGTACAACCGGGTGCCGACAGATCCGGGACAGCGCGCAGTGCGGCGTGTCAGGTCGTGACGGTTGGGGCTGGAGCGACTGCTGGGACCGCGTTGTACCGGGCCGCGGCTGTCAGGCCGCGACGTGGGGCAGCGAGCGCACCTGCGGGCCCGCTGAGTCGCCGATCGGCGCGGTGCTGATGCGCGCAGACCCTGATCCCGGGATCTTCGCGAGCCGGCCGACGTGCGCCAGCTTCTCCTCGCGGCGCAGCGTGGTGCTGACCTCCGCGAACAGCTCGGACAGTTCCACGTCCAGGGCGGCGCAGATCGAGGCCAGCAGCTCGGAGGACGGCTCCTTCTGGCCCCGCTCGACCTCGGAGAGATAGCCCAGGCTCACGCGCGCGCTGGACGAGACCTCGCGCAGCGTGCGGCGCTGCCGCAGGCGCAGGCCACGGAGGGTTTCACCGACCACCTGTCGAACCACCGGCATTGGTCCACCCTCCCTCATCGTGTGCGGTACGCGGACTACTCACGTTACCGGGCGCGACCGCCGTGGGTGCGGCTACACCGGTTCGTCCGCTGACAGCGAACACAACGCGCGAGGCCGTCCGAGGATTCCCCGGGCCTCAGCGGGGGGTCAGGGCCGGGTGCGCTCGCGGGACGTGCGGCGCAGCGTGGTCGCGCGGTTGACGTAGTCGGCGCCGGTGACCAGGGCGACCACGATCGCGGCGATCATCACGACCCAGGCGGCGTCGCGGAGCCAGCCCCAGGGGGGCAGCACGAACAGCCCGATCGCGACCGTCTGCAGCAGCGTCTTGAGCTTGCCGCCGCGGCTGGCGGGCAGCACGCCGTGGCGGATCACCCAGAACCGCAGTCCGGTCACGCCGACCTCGCGCACCAGGATGACGATGGTGACCCACCAGGGCAGCTCGCCGAGCGCGGACAGCCCGATCAGCGACGCGCCGACCAGGGCCTTGTCGGCGATTGGGTCGGCCAGCTTGCCGAACTCGGTGATCAGTCCGCGCCGGCGCGCGATGTCCCCGTCGAATCGATCAGTCACGCAGGCAACGGTGAAGATCGCGGCCGCGACCAGACGCCAGGACGTCTCCTTGCCGGTGCCCGCGAACAGCGCGATCAGGAAGACCGGGACCAGCACCAGCCGGAAGACGGTCAGCCCGTTGGCGATGTTCCACGCCGAGACGGCGTTGGCGGGCGTGGCGAGCGGATCGGTGCCGGGACCGGGGCCGGTTCCGGGACCGGCGCCGTGCCCGTGGCCGGAGCCGGGAGCCGGGCGGGCCGCTCCCCCGGTCGGCTGCGGCGTCACCACGGCGCGCCGTCGATCCGCGCGGTCAGATCGACACCCTCGGATCCGGTGACGATCGCGTTGACCAGCTGGCCACGTGTTGGCCTCCCAGCAGGGGAACACTCCGCGAAAGTGCCTGCTGCGGGGCCAAGTGTGGTCACCCCGTCGGTGTCCGGGCCCTGGTGCAGCGCGCGACCCACCAGCTCGTCGCCGTCGGACTCGACCAGCACCTCGACCCGCGAGCCGACGCGGTCCTCGGCGCGCTGGGCCATCAGCTCCTCGGCCAGCTCGCTGACCCGCGCGACCCGGTCGGCGATCTCGTCGGCGTCGAGCTTGCCGTCGAACCCGGCCGCGTCCGTCCCCTCCTCGTCGGAGTAGCCGAACACGCCGACGACGTCCAGCCGCGCCTCGGTGAGGAAGCGTTCCAGCTCGGCGAGGTCGCTCTCGGTCTCGCCCGGGAAGCCGACGATCACGTTGCTGCGCGCGCCGGCGTCCGGCACGAACGAGCGCGCCCGCGCGAGCAGCTCGAGGAACGCCTCGGTCGAGCCGAACCGCTTCATCCGGCGCAGCACGCTCGGGCTCGAGTGCTGGAAGGACAGGTCGAAGTACGGTGCGACGCCGGGTGTGGTCGCGATCGTCTCGAGCAGGGACGGACGCAGCTCGGCCGGCTGCAGGTACGAGACCCGGATCCGCTCCACGCCGTCGACCGCGGCCAGTTCGGGCAGCAGCTTCTCCAGCGCGCGCAGGTCGCCGAGGTCCTTGCCGTCCGACGTCGAGTTCTCGCTGACCAGGACGAGCTCGCGCGCGCCGCTGTCGGCCAGCCAGCGCGCCTCGGCCACGATCTGCTCCGCCGGACGGGACACGAACGAGCCGCGGAAGGACGGGATCGCGCAGAACGAGCAGCGCCGGTCGCAGCCGGAGGCCAACTTCAGGTACGCCGTCGGGGAATCGTCCAGGCGCTTGCGGGCGGCTCCGGTGGGCAGCCAGGCGTGGCCGGGGACCGCGATCTCCTCGGCCGCGGCCGGTCGGTGCGCGGGCGTGACCGGCAGCAGCGTGCGCCGGTCGCGCGGGGTGTGCGGCGCGACCGGTCGGCCGGCCGCGATGTCGTCCAGCCGCGCGGCGATGTCGGCGTACGAGTCGAAACCGAGCACCGCGTCCGCCTCGGGCAGGCTGCGGGCGAGCTCGGCGCCGTAGCGCTCGGCCAGGCAGCCGACGGCCACCACCTTGCTGCCGCTGTCCGCGGCCGCGAGCAGGGTGTCGATCGAGTCCTTCTTCGCCGAGTCGATGAACCCGCAGGTGTTGACCACGACGACGTCCGCGCCGTCCGCGTCGTCCACCAGCTGCCAGCCGCCGGCGCCGAGCCGTCCGGCCAGCTCCTCGGAATCGACCTCGTTGCGGGCGCATCCCAGCGTCACGAGCGAGACCGAGCGGGAGGGGGACGACACGCAAGAAGGTTACCCGCGTGCCGGTCGCGCCCTGACCGCAGCGGCGTCGCCATGATCACGCCGACGGTGCAACACTTCGCCGGTCCAGATGCGTCGCACAGGATGTGATCTCGCTGCCCGAGCCCGATCAGCGGACGTCCGAGGACGTCGGCGCCTTCGCGCAGCGCTGCGGCCTGGAGCTGCTGCGCTTCGCCTATCTGCTGTGCGGCGACCGGCAGCGCGCCGAGGACCTGCTGCAGGACGTGCTGCTGGCCATGCACCGGCGCTTCCCGAACGTGCTGACGCTGGACAACCCGGTCGGGTACGCGCGCCGCGCGCTGGCGAACGCGAACGTGTCGCGGGCACGGCGGGCGTCCAGCACCGAGGTGGTCGTCGACCGATTCCCGGACGGCGCGGCCGCGGACGGGCCGGACGCCGCCGAGCGGGATCTGCTGTGGCAGGCGCTGCGCCGGCTGCCGGTGCGCCAGCGGACCGTGCTGGTGCTGCGCTTCTACGTCGACGCGAGCGACCGCGACATCGCCGACGCGCTCGGCTGCCGACTCGGCACCGTCCGCAGCCTCGCGTCCCGGGGATTGGCCGCGTTGCGCACCGATTCCTCGCTGCAACTGGACGCTTCGGACGGAGGTGCGCGATGAGCGCGACACTCGAGACCGCAGTGCGGGACATGCTGCGCGAACGCGCCACGGACATCGACGCCGTCCCAGCCCGGCTGACGCGCCTGGATCGCGACGCGGATTTCGGGCCGGAGGAGGAACTGCTGGATGCTCGTCCGGCGCGTTCCTCCGCATGGCTGCTCGCCGCTGCGGTGGCGTTGATCGTGGCAGTGGCCGGCGCGGTTATCGGCATCCGCCAGCTGAGCAGCCACGACACCCGCCCCGCCGCTCCGAACCCGACGAGTTCACCGAGCACGCCGACGGCAACTCCCCGTCCCTCGCACACACACAGCGCGTTGCCGAGGGCCGCGCTGGTCTGCCGGGCGCAGCTCCCGGCCGCGTGGCAGGCGGCGTTCGCGTCGACGCCGTCGGCCGAGGGAGCGCAATCGGCGACGCCGCTGCAGGTGCTGCCGAACGGCGACGTGCTCGTCGCGCGCGACTTCGGGCAGGGCGGGCCGCGCGATCTCGCTCTCGTCAGCGCGGGCCGGGCGCCGCGATCGATCTTCTCGGTGCCAGATCCGCAGGAGCTGAATGTGCAGAGCGCGGGCATCAGCGGGAACTGGCTCATGGTCAGCGTCGGCGCGCACCCCCGTCCGAGGAAGGGAACGATCCCTGGCGATTCGCCGATGCCCAACGTGCTGCACCTCTACGTGATCGACCTGCGCAACGGTGCACGGAAGCAGATCGCGAGCACGACTCTCTTGGACGGACGAACGGGCGGACGCACCATCAACCTGGCCGTAATGCTGGACGGCAAGGTCTACTGGGACGTCAGGTCGCGCTACTCCAGCCGGAGCGGAGTGATCAAGTCGTACGACCCGGCAACAGGCAGGACGGTAACCGTCTACTCCGGCGACATGGGCTACCTAGTGAGCAGCGCGGGCGGCATCGGCACCGGCTCGAAAGGCCAGACGTATGTGCGCGCGCCACTGCCACCGACCGTGCGGGACGCGGTCAGCGCGCAGTACCCGCTGACCGTTGCGACCGACGGCAGGGCGTATGCGTGGGAGGTTGCCCCGCGCGAGCTCGGCTGGTGGCAGCCGGGCATGACGACGCCTCGCTACCTGCGGCTGCGCGAACCGGCCGGCTTCGGCTCCATGGTGGTCAGTGGCCGCTACGTGATGACCGTCCAAGGCGGCGAGGTCATCGACCTCGCCACAGGTGCTGCCGCGGCGTATCCCGCTGCGGCGCCGAGGGCGCCGGG
>DASRSS010000288.1:0-13933 GCA_035656335.1 Jatrophihabitantaceae bacterium
TGTCGGGCAGCGTCGCGGCCAGGCCGGCGATCATCAGCGAGAAAAACACGCCGATGGACAGCGCGAAGCCGGAGTTCTGGAACGTCCCGCGCATCCCGTTGGCCGCGCCCCGCTGGTGCGCCGGGACGCTGTTCATGATCGCGGTCGTGTTCGGCGCGGAGAACAGCCCCGACCCGATGCCGTTGAGCACGAGCAGGCCGGCGAACTGCCAGTAGCTGAAGTTCACCGGCAGCAGGATGAACCCGAGGAAGCTCAGCGCGACGAGCACCAGCCCGCCGGTCGCGAATGCGCGCGCGCCGAACCGGTCGGACAGCGTGCCGGACAGCGGGCCCGCGACCAGGAACGCGATCGTCAGCGGCACCAGGTAGATGCCGGCCCACAGCGGCGTGTCCTCGAACTGGTAACCGTGCAGCGGAAGCCAGATGCCCTGCAGCCAGATGATCAGCATGAACTGCATGCCGCCGCGTGCGACGGACGCGAGCAGGCCGGCCAAGTTGCCCGCCCAGAACGCCCTGATCTTGAACAGGTTCATGGCGAACATCGGCTGCGCGACCTTGGTCTCGACGACGCAGAACGCGGCCAGCAGCGCGCACCCGCCGATCAGCCCGGCGAGCACCCACGGGTTCGTCCAGCCCATCGAGTGCCCGCCGTAGGGCTGGATGCCGTACGTGATGCCGACGAGCACCGCGGTCAGGCCCACACCGAACAGCACGTTGCCCCACCAGTCGATCTGCGCCGCCCGACGCTCACCGAGTTCGTGCAGGCTGCGGTAGGACCAGATCGTGCCGATCAGCCCGACCGGCACGGAGACGAAGAAGACCAGCCGCCAGTCGACCTCGGCCAGCAGGCCGCCGGCGATCAGCCCGACGAACGAGCCGGCGAGCGCGGCCACCTGGTTGATGCCCATCGCCATGCCGCGGCGGTCGGCGGGGAACGCGTCGGTGAGGATCGCGGTGGAGTTCGCGAACAGCATCGCGCCGCCGATGCCCTGCACCACGCGCCAGACGATCAGCCAAAGCGCGCCGTGTCCGCCGGTGAGCGGGTCGAGCGCGAGCGCGATCGATCCGGCGGTGAACACCGCGAACCCGGCGTTGTAGATCCGGACGCGTCCGTAGATGTCGCCGAGCCGGCCCAGCGACACCACCAGCACGGCCGTGACGACCAGGAACCCCATCAGGATCCAGAGCAGGTAGCTGATGTTGCCCGGCTGCAGCGGGTCGAGCTTGATGCCGCGGAAGATGGCCGGCAGCGCGATGATCACGATGGACGAGTTGATCGTCGCCATGAAGACGCCGAGCGTCGTGTTCGACAGCGCCACCCACTTGTAGCGCGGGTGGTCGCGGTCGAAGGCGAGCGACGTCCGCCGCTTCGTCGATCCCGCGGTCATGCGCACTCCTCCCGCTGGACGACCGCCTTTTCCGACACCGCGACCGGTTCGGCGCCCCAGAGCGGTCACCACGTCGGAAAAGACGGCTGCAATAAGTTAGCCGAACTAACTTTACCCACTCGGCGCGCTGATCAACAGGAGCTTTCGGACGGCGGGCTGCCGCGATGGATCGGCGGTCAGCGGCGGCGGGCGAGCACGTAGCGGTCGCGTCCGGTGAGGTCGGGACGCGTCCGGATGTCGGCGAACCCGCCGGTTCCCTCGACCATCGCGCGGACGGCCGGGCCCTGCTCGTCGCCGTGCTCCATCACCAGCAGGCCGCCGGGGCGCAGCAGCCGCTGGGCGGCGGCGATCACCTCGCGCGGGACGTCCAGCCCATCCACTCCCCCGCCGTACAACGCGCGGGCCGGATCGTGGTCGTGCACCTCCGGGTCGGCGGGTACCGCGTCCGGCGGGATGTACGGCGGGTTCGACACGACCACGTCCACCGTGCCCGCGAACTCGGCGAGCAGGTCCGGGGACGTGACGTCGGCGAGCTCGACGCGGATGCGGTCGCCGAACTCGGCGAGGTTCGCACGCGCCAGCTTCACCGCCGCGGGGTCGACGTCGACGGCGATCACGCGCGCCGACGGCACCTCGTCCGCGACGGCGGCCGCGATCGCCCCGGTCCCCGTGCACAGGTCAACCACGAGCGGCGCGCCCGTACCGGTCGTGCACGCCTCGTCGATCGCGGCGCCGGCCACCAGCTCGGTCTCCGGGCGCGGCACGAACACGCCCGGACGGACCTCCACTCGGACGCGCCGGAACCACGCGAAGCCGAGGATGTGCTGCAGCGGCTCCCGCGCGGCACGCCGGCCGATCAACCACCGGTAGCGCGTCGGGAAGTCGTCGGGCACCGGCGGCGGAACGGCGAGCGTCAGCCGGTCCACCCCGAGCGCGTCCGCTGCGAGCGCCATCGCGTCCGAACGCGGGCTGGGAACCCCTGCCGCGTCCAGCTCGGCGACCGCTCGCTCGATCTCCGCGCGCAGCAGCGTGCGCTCGTCGGGCGAGCCCGACTGCGTTATTGCGCCGCCTTGTACTCGCGCAGCAGGCCACGGCTGATGATCGTCTTCTGGATCTCGGACGTGCCCTCACCGATGAGCAGGAACGGCGCCTCACGCATGAGCCGCTCGATCTCGTACTCCTTCGAGTACCCGTAGCCGCCGTGGATGCGGAACGCCTCTTGGGTGACCTCGGCGCAGTACTCGGACGCGAGCAGCTTGGCCATGCCCGCCTCGACGTCGTTGCGCTCGCCGGCGTCCTTGAGCCGCGCGGCGTTGACCATCATCAGGTGCGCCGCCTCGACCTTGGTGGCCATCTCGGCCAGCTTGAACGCGACGGCCTGGTGGTCGGCGATCTGCTTGCCGAACGTCTTGCGCTGCTGGGCGTACTGCACGGCCAGCTCGAACGCGCGGATCGAGATGCCGCACGCGCGCGCGGCCACGTTCACGCGGCCGACCTCGACGCCGTCCATCATCTGGTAGAAGCCGCGGCCGCGTCCGGCCTCGCCGCCGAGGATCGCGTCGGCGGGGACGTTGACGCCGTCCAGCACCATCTCGGTGGTCTCGACGCCCTTGTAGCCCATCTTCTCGATCTTGCCCGGGATCGTGAGGCCGGGACGGGTCTCGCCGAAGCCCGGCTCCTTCTCGATCAGGAACGTGGTCATGTTCTTGTAGACCGAGTCGCCGCCGAGATCGTCCTTCACCAGCGTGGCGACGACACCGGCGCGCGCACCGTTGGTCAGCCACATCTTCTGGCCGTTGATCACGAAGCTGTCGCCCTCGGGGGTGGCGCGGGTTTTGATCGCCGACACGTCCGAGCCGCACTCGGGCTCGCTCATCGAGAACGCGCCGCGGATCTCACCGGTCGCCATCTTCGGCAGCAGCCGCTGCTTCTGCTCGTCCGTGCCGTGCTGGTTGATCATGTACGCGACGATGAAGTGCGTGTTGATCACGCCCGAGATCGACATCCAGCCGCGCGCGATCTGCTCGACGACGAGCGCGTAGGTGAGCAGCGACTCGCCGAGCCCGCCGTACTCCTCGGATATCGTGAGCCCGAACAGGCCCATCTCCTTCCTGCCCTCGACGATGGCCTCGGGGAACTCGTCCTTGTGCTCGAGTTCGGTCGCGTGCGGGAGAATCTCCTTGTCCACGAAGCTCTTGACCGCGGACAGGATCTCCTGCTGCACATCGGTCAGGCCGGCGGTCTGGGCAAGGCGCGCCATCTTGTCCTCCAAGGACTTCGCGTGCGAGGGCTGGCTTACTGGCCGTCGGCCAGGAGCCGATCTGTCGGCAAAGTATGCCCCGCACGCACAGTTGCTCACCACGCGAACGCGGTCAGATCACACTCTCAGATCCCGGCTGGCACGGCCTCGGCACCGACGTCGGACAGGAACTCGGCGAGATGGCGCCACGTCGCGGTCGCCGCCTCGGGACCGGTGAGCACGCCGAGGTGGCTGCCCGGGGCGGTCTCGAACCGCAGCGAGCGGGCGCCGGTCAGGACGTCGCAGGCACGGCGGACGCAGTCGACCGGCGCGATTGCGTCCTCGTCGCCGGCGACGATCAGCACGTCCGGGTGGACGTCCGCGAGGTCGATTGTCCGGTCCGACAGCTTCAGCACGCCGTGCGCGAGGTCGTTGCGCAGCAGCAGCCGGTGATAGATCTGCCCGTACAGCCGCCCGGGATACCCGGGCATCGAGCCGATGAACCGGTCGACCGCCTCCATCCGCCCGAGCGTCTCGGCGTCGTGCAGGTTGCGCAGCACGAACAGCGGCTTGGTCAGCTCGCGCTGCAGCGCCGTCGCCTTGAAGCCGGCGCGCACGGCCCAGCCCGGGACGCCGCCGAGCGCGCGGTTCGCGGCGCCGAGCGCGGGCGCGGGATGGTTGTGACCGAGATCCCCGACCGGCCCGCACCGGCCGTCCGCACCGCGTTGCCCTATCAGCTCGCCCCGACCGACTAACCTTCTGACGTGACCGTCCGCAGGAGTGTGCCGTGAGCACGGCCACCCGCGTGTTCATCGCGCGGCTGTCCGGCATCGGCGTCTTCGACCCCAACGGCGACCCGCTGGGCCGGGTGCGCGACGCGGTCACCACGCTGCGCCTGGACCGGCAGCCACCGCGGGTGCTCGGACTGGTCGTCGAACTGCAGCACCGGCACCGCATCTTCGTGCCGATGGGACGCGTCACCCGCATCGAGGCCGAGGCGGTCGTGCTCTCGTCCGGCACGGTGAACATGAAGCGCTTCGAGCGGCGCGTCAACGAGGTGCTGGTGCTCGGCGAGCTGCTCGACCGGACGGTCACGGTCGCCGAGAACAACACGCAGGCGCACATCGTGGACGTCGGCATGGAGCAGAACCGCGCGCGCGACTGGGTGATCACCCGGCTGGCGCTGCGGACGTACGCGAACTGGGGGTCCCCCCGCTTGCGGGGGAGGATCGGGCGCCGCCGCGGCCAGCTGTTCCAGGCCGCCTGGAACGAGGTCGAGGGGCTCGGCCTCACCGAGGCGCAGCAGGGCACCGACACGCTGCTGTCGATGCTGTCGGACCTGCGTGCCGCCGACGTCGCCAACGCGCTGCGTGACATGCCGGACAAGCGGCGGATCGAGGTCGCGTCCGCGCTGGACGACGAGCGGCTGGCCGACGTGCTTCAGGAGCTGCCCGAGGACGATCAGCTCGCACTGCTGCGTTCGCTGGACGAGCACCGCGCGGCCGACGTGCTCGAGGCGATGGACGACGACGACGCGGCCGACCTGCTCGGTGACATGCCGGCGGCCGACCAGGAGCGGCTGCTGGAGCTGATGCAGCCGGAGGAGGCCGAACCGGTCCGCCGCCTGATGACGTACGGCGACTACACCGCGGGCGGCCTGATGACGTCCGAGCCGGTGATCCTGCTGCCGGACGCGACCGTCGCCGAGGCGCTGGCCCTGGTGCGCAACCCCGAGCTGTCGCCCGCCGTCGCCGCGCAGGTGTTCGTCGTCCGCCCGCCGCAGGCGACGCCGACCGGTCGCTTCCTCGGCACTGCGCACCTGCAGCGGCTGCTGCGCGAGCCGCCGTCCGCGCTGGTCAGCGGGATCGTCGACAAGGACCCCGACGCACTCCGCCCGGACACACCCATCCAGGACGTGACCCGTCACCTCGCGACGTACAACCTGGTCGCCGCGCCGGTGGTGGACGAGCACGACCGGCTGCTCGGTGCCGTCTCGGTCGACGACGTGCTGGACCACCTGCTGCCGGAGAACTGGCGCGAGTCCGACCCGAGCGCGGCGGCCGGCAATGGCTGAGCCCCGCATCCGGCTGGACCAGCCCCGCAGCGAGCGGCGCGGCTTTCGGCTGCGCGTCGACCCCGAGGCGTTCGGCCAGCTCACCGAGAAGATCGCGCGCTTCCTCGGCACCGGTCGCTACCTCGCCGTGCAGAGCATCGTGGTCGTGGTGTGGCTCGCGTGGAACTCGCTGGCGCCGCACAAGCTGCAGTTCGACCCGTGGAACCCGACCCGGTTCATCTTCCTGACGCTGATCCTGTCGCTGCAGGCGTCGTACGCGGCGCCGCTGATCCTGCTCGCGCAGAACCGGCAGGACGACCGCGACCGCGTCAACCTGGACGCCGACCGCGAGGAGGCCCGCCAGTCGAAGGCGGATCTGGAGTACCTCGCCCGCGAGATCGCGGCGATCCGGATGGCACTCGGCGAGGTCGCGACCCGCGACTTCCTGCGCGCCGAACTCGCCCGCGCCGAGGCGGCCCGCGAGGCCGCGCGCGACGAGGGGCGCGAGGACGCCGCCGACGCCTGACGCCACTACTGCATTTCGATATCCCCGCCTCATGCAGATGAATCGGCGCCGTAGCCCTGCCTGCTGAGCGCGGCCTACGTTCGGCGTCGCCGCTGATCCGACATCGGGCCGGTCCCCGCGGCGACGGACGAAGGGGGCGGACGCCATGGGCGTTCAGGGATTGCGTCGCACCGCACGGACCGGGCGGATCACCGCGCTACTCGCCGCGCCGCTACTGATCATCGGCGTCGTCAGCGCCGTCACCCAACCCGGCTTCGCGGACGGCACCGGGCCGGTGCTGGGTTCGATCAGCTTCAGTCCGGCGAACACCGTCGACGTCTCGACGGCCGACCAGTCCGTCGCGGTGCTCGTGCAGGCGACCGACGCGGACTCGCCGATCGCATCCGGCTCGGTCACGCTGACCAACGGCACCGTCGTCGAGTCGTTCTTCTTCACCGCGGCCGACCTGCAGAGCGGGACGACCGACACGTACCTGACCGGTGCGCAGACGTTCGGCGTCGCCGACGTGGGCACCTGGACCGTCCAGAGCATCGACCTGCTCGACACGGCGGGCACGGACAACAGCACCGCCACCTCGACCGCGACGCTCACCGTCACCGCGACCACCGACACCGTCGGCCCGGCGCTCACCGGCGCACCGACGTTCTCACCGTCGAGCGTCGACCCGTCGACGTCCGACCAGACGGTCACGTTCAACCTGCACATCACCGATCGTGTCGGCGGCTTCGACGTCGGCTTCGCGCAGCTGGACGACAGCACCGGGGACACGATCGCGTTCGCCTTCTCGTCGACGTCCCTGACGAGCGGCACGATCACCGACGGCGACTACGCGGTCCAGTTCACCGTGCCCACGCAGCAGCATTCCGGGACGTACCAGTTCACCGACCTGGAGCTGTTCGACCGCGACGCCAACGACAGCACGATCGACACCACCGGACTGCCCGCGCTGAGCGTCACCACCCGCGACGTCCCGGGCGCGCCGACCGCACTCACCGCGACCCCCGGGAACGCACAGGTCGCGCTGAACTGGACGGCACCGGCCGACCCGGGCAGCGACCCGATCACCGGTTACGTGATCGAGTATTCGACCGACTACGCCGCCACCTGGTCCGACCCGAGCCCGACCGGCTCGACCGCGACGTCCGCGACCGTCACCGGCCTGACCAACGGCACCGACTACGTGTTCCAGGTCGCGGCGGTCAGCGCCGCCGGCACGGGCGCGTTCTCGCTCAACTCCGAACCGGTCACGCCGGCCGCGTCCCCGACCGCGCCGAGCGATGTGGTCGGAGTGCCCGGCGACGGCCGCGTGGACCTGACCTGGGCTCCGCCCACCGACCTCGGCGGCACGCCGATCATCGAGTACCTGGTACGCCGGTCGACCGACGGCGGCACCACGTGGTCCGACCCGGACCGCACGTCGTCGCCGGCCGCCGGATTCGCCGAGACCGGTCTGACCAACGGCACGGCATACCTGTTCGAGGTCGCCGCGGCCACGTCGGCCGGCCCCGGCCCGTACTCCGACCCCTCCGCGCCGATCACCCCGGCTGCCGTGCCCGGAGCGCCGACCGCGGTCACCGGCACCGCCGGCAACGCCCAGGTAGCACTGACCTGGACGGCGCCCGCCAGCGACGGCGGATCGCCCGTCACCGGCTATCTCGTCGAGGACTCCACCGACGGCGGGACGACCTGGTCCGACCCGATCGCCACCGGATCCACTACCACCGCGTTCACCGTCACCGGATTGACCAACGGCACCGGGTACGTCCTGCGCGTCGCCGCGGTGAACGCGGCCGGATCCGGCGCACTCTCCGACCCGTCCGCGACCCTTACCCCGGTAACCGTGCCCGGCGCGCCGACCGCGGTGACCGGCACCGCCGGCGACGCGCAGGTGGCACGGACCTGGACGGCGCCCGCCAGCGACGGCGGATCGCCCATCACCGGTTACCTGGTCGAGGACTCCACCAACGGCGGGACGACCTGGTCCGACCCGATCGCCACCGGATCCACCACCACCGCGTTCACCGTCACCGGATTGACCAACGGCACCGGGTACGTCCTGCGCGTCGCCGCGGTCAACGCGGTCGGAACCGGCGCGTACTCCGACCCGTCCGCGACCGTCACGCCGATGGCTCCCGCGCCGTCGTCGTCCACTCCGCCGCCACCGCCGACCTCGTCGTCCGCCCCGCCGCCGCCGCCGGTGTCGTCGTCCACTCCGCCGCCGCCGGTGTCGAGCACGCCGACGCCGACGCCGACGTCCAGCACACCGTCACCGGCAGGTGTCGACCCGACCGTGCTGACCGCGAGCGCGCCGCGCTTCGTCCGGTACGGGCACCGGCTGACGATCTCCGGACGGCTGCTGGACGCGACGAGCGGCAGGCCGATGGTGCATGCGACGCTGACGCTCTGGTCGCACACTGCCGGGCACGCGTTCATGATGCTCGCCACGCGCAGCACGTCGACCACAGGGAAGGCGCATTTCACCTTGCGGGCCAAGGCGAACATCGCCTATCGCTGGACGTTCGCCGGCTCGGCCACGGGCACGAAGTCGTCCAGCCGGACCCAGATCGTGCACGTGCGGCAGACCGTGACGGCCGCGCTGCGGACGCTGCCCGGCGGTTCCCGCGCGTTGTGGGGCACGGTCGCGCCGACGGCTCCGGTGACAGTGAACCTGCAGCGACTGGTGCAGGGGCACTGGCGCTCGCGCGGCTCGGCCACCGTGTCCATGCAGCTACTGCCGGACGGAACCCGGCGCGCCGGCTACCTGTTCACGCTGGCCGTGAGCAAGCCGGGCACGTACCGGTTCCGCGTCCATCGACCGGCCACCGCGTCGCTCGCGGCCGGTTCGTCCAGGACGGTCACGGTCACGATCCCCCGATGACGCGTGACTGAGGTGCCGGCGGCGGGTCGGGACATCCCGTCCGCCGGCACCGCCGGCCGCCAGGCACCGAGGACAGTGCGGCTGCGCTCAGGCCAGGCGCAGCAGGGCGGCGGTCAGCGCGGCAAGCACGACGATCACCAGGAACGGCGCCCGGCGCCACACCGCCACCGCCCCGACCGCGAAGCCGGCCAGCCGCGGACCGTCGAAGTCGTAGTGGGGACCGTTGGACATGCCCTCGACGATCACCAGGGCGGCCAGCAGCGCCACCGGGAGCAGTTCGACGAGGCGGCGCGTGTGTCGGTGCTCGAGCACGCGCGCTGGGACGAGGTAGCCGGCGAGCTTGAGCGCGTAGCAGCCCGCCGACGTGATGATCACCAGCGCCCAGAGGTTCATGCGGCGTCCCGCAACCGTCCGGCCAGCAGCAGCGCGGCGCACGACGCGAGCACCGGAACGCCCGCCGGCGTAAGGGGAATCAGCACGAACGCGAGGACGGCGCCGCCGAGCGCGATGCGCCTCTCGACAGCGCCCTGCCGCAGCCGCGGCGCGAGCAGGGCGAGGAACGCGGCGGGCACCACCGCGTCCAGGCCGAACTTCGTCGGGTCCCCGATCGCGCTCGTGCCCGCGGCGCCCAGCAGCGTGGTCAGGTTCCAGACCGTGAACACGCCGGCGAACGTCCACCAGAACGCGACGCGGCCGTTGCCCTCGTCCGGCTGGCCGATCGCCATGGCCGTCGACTCGTCGATCGTGCCGTGCGCGGCGAGCAGTCGGCGCAGGCCGCGTACCCGCAGCAGCGGCGTCAGTCGCATCGCGTACAACATGTTGCGGGAGCCGAGCAGCAGCCCGCCGCCGAGCGCGGCCGCGAGCGTGCCGCCGCCGGCGACCACGCCGACGACCGCGAACTGCGTTCCGCCGGTGAACGTCAGCAGCGAGAGCAGGCACGTCTGCAGCACCGACAGCCCGGCCGCAACCGACGCCGCGCCGAACGCGAATCCGTAGGCGCCGACGGCCAGCCCCACGCCCAGTGAGTCGCGGATCACCGCCCGTCGCGGGGTGATCGGCTCGGTCGACGTCACGACGCCTGATCCTAGGGACGTACCATCGAGCACGTGCCTCGCCCTGACGAATCAGCCATCCGCGCCGCGCTCGCCACCGTCAACGACCCGGAGATCCGCAAACCGATCACCGAGCTGAACATGGTGCAGGCGCTGGCGATCAGCGACGACGGCACGGTGAACGTGACGGTGCTGCTGACCGTCCCCGGCTGCCCGATGAAGGACCAGATCACGCGCGACGTGACGGCCGCCCTCGCGCCGGTCGAGGGCGTCACCGGCGTGCACGTCGAGCTCGGCGTGATGACCGACGCGCAGCGCACCGAACTGCGGCAGCAGCTGCGCGGCGACGCGCCCGCGAACGAGATCCCGTTCGCGCAGCCGGGTTCGCGCACCCGCGTGTACGCGGTCGCGTCCGGCAAGGGCGGCGTCGGCAAGTCGTCCGTCACCGTGAACCTCGCCGCCGCGCTGGCCGCGAAGGGGCTGTCCGTCGGCGTGCTGGACGCGGACATCTACGGATTCTCCGTCCCGCGCATGCTCGGCGTCACCGGCAAGCCGACCCAGGTGGAGCAGATGATCATGCCGCCGGTCGCGCACAACGTGAAGGTCATCTCGATCGGGATGTTCACGCCCGGCAACACCGCGGTCGTGTGGCGCGGGCCGATGCTCCACCGCGCGCTGCAGCAGTTCCTCGCGGACGTGTTCTGGGGCGACCTGGACGTGCTGCTGATGGACCTGCCGCCCGGCACCGGTGACATCGCGATCTCGGTCGCGCAGCTGGTTCCGTCCGCCGAGCTGCTCGTCGTCACCACACCGCAGCTCGCGGCTCGCGAGGTCGCCGAGCGCGCCGGCTCGATCGCGCTGCAGACGCACCAGCAGATCGTGGGCGTCGTCGAGAACATGAGCTGGCTGGACATGCCCGACGGCTCGCGCATGGAGCTGTTCGGCAGCGGCGGCGGTCAGGCCGTGGCCGAGTCGCTATCGCAGTCGACCGGTACCAACGTACCGCTGCTCGGGCAGATCCCGATCGACCAGCGGGTCCGCGAGGGCGGCGACGCCGGCGCGCCCGTCGTGTTGGACGCGCCCGAGTCCGCGGCCGGGTCCGCGCTGCGTGCCGTGGCCGACAAGCTCGCCCAGCGGCAGACCAGCCTGGTCGGCCGCTCGCTCGGCCTCGCCCCCGCCCGCAGCTGAACCGTCAGGACTGGACGTCACCGATGGCCGACTGGAACACCCAGATCATCGAGGAATTCCGCGCGAACGGCGGTCATGTGGGCGGCAACTTCGCCGGCGCACCGATGACGCTGCTGCACCACCGTGGACGCAGGTCCGGCCGCGAGTTCGTCGCGCCGGTGATGTACCTCGCCGACGAGAGCGACCCGGCCACCGTGTACGTGTTCGCGTCGAAGGCGGGCGCGCCGACGAACCCGGACTGGTACGACAACCTGATCGCGGCCGGTGAGGCGACGGTCGAGGTCGGGACGCAGACATTCGGCGTGACGGTCCGCGAGCTGACCGGCGCGGAGCGCGATCGCGTCTACGCCGAACAGGCCCGGCGCTATCCCGGCTTCGCCGAGTACGAGAGCAAGACCGCCGGCGTGCGCACCATCCCGGTCCTCGCTCTCACCCGCAAGGCGTCCTGACTGCGGCTCGCGGAAGCGCCGGCGGCTCAGGTGGCGTCGGGGTCGAACGGGGCCTGCTCGTCGCGCCCGAGCGGCCGCTCGGCGGGGCGGGCGACCGGCTTGTCCATCGACACGGGACCGCCCGAAGCGGAACCGCCGGCGGAGCCGTTGGGCGAGTCGTCGCCCAGCAGCGCGTCCTGCAGATACCCGCGCGGGCTCAGCTTGCGCAGGTCCACGTCGTCGCCGAGCACGGCCCGCTGCAGCGCGGTGCGCGGATTGAGGTTGCGCAGGTCGACGTCCGCGAACTCCGGGCCGAGCTCGTCGCGCAGTTGGGTGCGCGCGCCCTGCGCCAGGTCACGCAGCGTGCGGATCATCCGCGCGGCGTCCTTGGCCAGCCCGGGCAGCCGGTCAGGACCGAGCACGATGAGGCCGACGACGGCCAGCACCATCAGCTCCAGCGGCCCGATGTTGAACACGCGCCGAGTCTATGCCCGCGAGCTGGGGGCCTGCGACGCGCGAGCCGACGCCGTCACGACTTGCCGAGCGTGATCGTCGCGGTCTTCTTCTGGCCGTCGCGGAAGTACGTGACCGCGATCTTGTCGCCCGGACGGTGCTCCTGGACGATCACGACGAGCTGGTCGTAGCTGATGATCGAGTGGCCGTCGGCGGTGACGATCACGTCCCCGCTGCGCAGCCCCGCGTTCGCCGCGGCACCGCCGGGCGCGACCTGCACCAGGTACGCGCCGAGCCGGGAGCCGTCGGTCACCGACCGGCCCTGCGCCTCCAGCGAACCGTGCTCGGCGGTGCCGGACGAGATCAGCTGCTCGGCGATCCCGCGCGCGTAGTTGATCGGGATCGCGTAGCCGATGCCGCTGACCGGGGTCTCGCCGCCGGAGCCGTCCGGGACGCTGAACCGGCCGGCGGAGTTGATCCCGATGACGGCGCCGGACGCGTCCACGAGCGCGCCGCCGGAGTTGCCCGGGTTGATCGCGGCGTCGGTCTGGATCGCGTCGAGGTACGCGTCGGACGAACCGTCCTCGCTGGACACGTGCACCGCCCGGCCGAGCGCCGACACGATTCCCGAGGTGACGGTGCCCTCGAGCCCGAGCGGCGAGCCGATCGCGATCACCGGGTCGCCGACCGCGAGCGTGTCCGAATCGCCCAGCGAGGCGACGGTCAGCTGGTCGGTCGGCACCTTGATCACGGCCAGGTCGCTGATCGGGTCGCGCCCGACGATCTGCGCCTTCGCGGTGGCCTCGTCCGAGAAGGTGACGGTGATGGACGCGTCGGTGCCGGTGGCTGCGTCGGCAACCACGTGATTGTTCGTGAGCACGTCGCCGCGCTTGTCGATCACCACGCCGGACCCGACCGCGTACTCGGTGGACGTCGACACCGCGATCGACACGACGGCCGGGCCGACGCGCGCCGCGATGTCGGCGACCGATCCGGGCGGTCGGTTCGCGGGCTTGCCGGTCTTGGCCAGGCTGACGTTGCCGTGGTGCACCAGCCCGTCGGTCTTGTGCGTCACCCAGTAGCCGACGCCGCCACCGATGCCACCGGCGACCAGCGCGATGACGATCCCGAGCATGAGCGCGCGCAGCCCGAATCGGCCGCCGGCCCGGACCACGCGGGCGTCGGACTCGTCCTCGGCATCGGTGGGCGCGGGCGGCAGTTCACCGTCGTCGACCTCGGTGTCCAGCTCGGGCGCGAGCTGCTCGGGAGCGCCGCGGGTGAAGATCGCCCCGCTGCCCAGCCAGTACTGCGAGCGCGGGTCGCGCCACGGGTCGAACGGGGCGTCGTGCTTCCACCACGGCAGCTGGCCGGCGCCGTTGCCGGGGACGATGCGGCTGCCCGGCGCCGGGTCGAAGCCGCCGCTGGCGCCGGCCGTCGGGCCGAAGGCGTCGGACAGGATCAGCGGGACGGGCGGCGGCGGCGTCCGGCGCGGGTTGATGCGCTCGCCCGGCAGCGGCGCGAAGCTGGCTCCCGGCGCGGGACGGCCGTACACCTGGGCGTCCTCGGGCGCGACGGTCGGCGGCGGCGGACGGTAGCCGGCGAACGGCGGGCGCGGGGCGAACGAGCCCTCGACGGATTCGGGCCGCGCGTAGGCCTCGTCCTGCTGATCTTGCGCAGCGCCCGGGCCGTCCGCGTCGTCAGCGGCGGCGTGCCGGCCAGGCTGCTCAGT
>DASRSS010000289.1:0-5991 GCA_035656335.1 Jatrophihabitantaceae bacterium
CCAGGGTGTTCGGCAGACCTGGTCCCGGAGCGCGATGAACCGCCGCTGGCCTCGGGTGAAGAGGCGGCGTTTGGAGTCCATGGCGACGAGGTCACCGGATGCGGGGTGGGTGTAGAGGCGGCGCAGCCAGCGGGGGGCGTCTTGGCGTAGGGCGAGGTCGCGGGCGGTGGCGGCGGGGAGCGGTTCGCCGTTGAGCAGCGCCGGCTCGGTGCCGGTGCCGAGGAGGGTGTTGGTGTCGATGACGAGGTTGACCTCGACCGGGACTTGGTCGGCGGTGGTTTGTCCGGTGACGCGTTCGACGAGGGTGTCGGCCGTGACCTGTCCACGTCCGCGTTCGTCGCCGGTGGCGAAGGTGGTGTCGGCGACCCGGCCCAACGCGGCGTAGACGGCGACGCCTTGCGCGACGGGCAGGAATGCGGTGAGCCGGGTCTCCCCCGCCGGCTACGCCCTCATTGGCGGGGGACCCCCAATACTCGCTGGTCTTACCCGCGTGCAGCACCGCGAACGTCTGCGGGAGTTCAGTGGTGAGGATCTTGGCCCAGCCCACATAGCGGCGTGCCTGATGCGGCGAGATCCGCCGGGCCAGCCCGACTTGATGGGCGATGCCCCGGTCGGCGCGTTCGGCCGGCACGCCCGCGTCGAACTGCGCCTGCCGCTGCGTGGCGGCGAACCGAGCGGTCAACCGGGCTTGTGTCGCGGCGGCCGTGGACTTGAGTTCTTCCAGCAGGCGGATCCGGCCGATCAGCACTGCACCTCGGTCCCGGCCGGCAACTCACGCAGCGCGCGGATCAGCCCCGTGAGCGCGGCAGCGCCCGCGTCAGGTCCGGAGACTGATTCGTGCATACATTTGATTGTAGTCCCGATCCGTCCGAACTCAAGGGTTCGCCGAGAAGATTTCCCTTATTTCCAAGGCGATTCCGCCATCATCAAGAGCAGGTTGTGGCCGCCCCCGCGACCACAACCTGCTGTTGATCACCGAGGAGAGGTCTGGCTGAAGAGCGCCGGAACGGACAGCCGGCAGCGGGAAGCGGCAACGCAAGAAACCGCCCCGCCGTCGCCGCCGAGAAAGGTGACCGAGCTGGGACCAGAGCCGGCAACGGAAGCGGCGAAGCAACAAGCCGTCCCGCCAACAGTCAAGCGACCTAAAGCCAAGACCGCCAACGGCAGCGCTTCGCCTACCGCTCCCCGCGACAGACCTGCAACACCGCGTCGGCCAGGTGGGGTCCGTTGTGCCCGAGGCCGGTCCGATACGCGTCCATGATCACGCGCTCGCGTCCGAGCTCGACCCGGGCGCCGCCGCCGTTGATGCGCGCCGTCTGGATGCGCGCGGACAGCCGGGCGCGCTCGGCGACGAGGTTGATGATCGCGGCGTCGAGCGCGTCGATCTGCCCGCGCAGAACGGGAATCAGGTCGGGGGAGTCCGGCGTCGCGGCGGCAGAGCTGTCGGTGCTGGACGGGTTGATCGCGGTGGTCATGCGTATGCCTTTCGAGCCGGTCGGCACCGGGTGCGAGAGCTACGGGCCGGGCACGAAAAACGCCCCGGAGCTCTCGGGCCCGGGGCGTTCGTTGGTGAGGAAGTCAGCCACAAACGACGGGCACCGAGCTGCGGTACCCGTAGAAAAATCGCTGCGCGTGACGTGACACGCCAACGATCGTGGCACGCCTTCCCACCTTCCGGCAAGTTCATCCCGGATGGTGGGAAGGCGTCCAGCGACGGATCGGATCAGGCGGACGCCGACCGACCGGGTCGGCTAACCGGCGGCTCGCCGGCGGACCGCCGCGCTGCCGCACCGGTCAGCGTGGTGTCGCCGGCGTGCGCGACGTAGCGCGCGGTCGTCTCCGGCGACAGCCGGACGTAGTAGGCGAGCAGGTAGACGATGACGCTGACGATGAACTCGGCGACGAACCCCCACCCGTCGCTGTTCCACAGGTGCACCGGGCTGTCGTAGGGACTGAGCAGCGAACTGATCAGCAGCAGCACGAACCACGGGACGATCCACGCGCCGGCGCGCCAGTCCATCGGCGGCAGCTCGCGTCCCTTCATCCGCTCGTAGCCCGCGTAGATCGCGAACAGTACGAACCCGATCGCGACCGCGACGAACAGCCGCCAGTCGGTGGGCCAGCCACCCCAGTAGATGATCATGTTCGCTCCCCAGAACGCGAGGAACGGCAGCACGTGTCCACCGGGCAGCCGGTCCGGACGCTCCTGCTCGGGAAGCTGCTTACGCATCGCGACCAGCACGAGCGGTCCGGACCCGAAGGACAGCACGGTGATGCTGGTGACGAAGCCGACCAGCTTCTGCCAGCTCGGGAAGGGCAGGAACACGATCAGCCCGACGACGAACGCCAGCAACAGGCTCACCCACGGCGCGCCGCTCTTCGTGGTCTTGGCCAGCTGGCGCGGCGCGTTCTCGTTGCGGCCCATCGCGTACGACAGTCGCGCGGTGACCGTGGTGTAGATGAAGCCGGTGTCGCCGGGGGAGACGATCGCGTCGGCGTACAGGATGCTGCCCAGCCAGGACAGTCCGATGAGTCCGGCGAGCACGGCCAGCGGGCTGCTCGCGAGGTTCGCGGTCGGGCCGGTCCCCAGCGCCGTCCAACCGTGGGCGACGGCGCTCGGCGAGAGCGAGCCGATGAACGCGACCTGCAACAGGATGTAGATGACGGCAGTGATCAGGATCGAGCCGACCACCGCCAGCGGGACGTAGCGGCGCGGGTTCTTGGTCTCGCCGGCAAGCTCGATGCCCTGCCGGAAGCCGAGGAACGAGAACGCGATGCCGGCGACCGAGACGGACGTGAAGATACCGCCGTTGCCCTCGGGTGCGAAGCCCTGGCTGGTGAAGTTCGAGCCGTGGAACTCGGTCACCAGGAACGCGACGATGACGATGGTGATGATCGCGAGCTTCCACCAAACGACCAGGTTGTTCAGCCGCGCGAACCACTGGATGCCCATGTAGTTGACGAGCACGAAGAACGCCAGCGCTGCGGCCGCGATGCCGTAGCCGCTCGCGGTGAGCGTCCCGTTCGGGGAGGCCAGCCAGGTGATGTAGTGGCGGGTGTACTTGATCGCGCCCTCGACCTCGATCGGCGCGACGGCGGCCGCCGCCAGCCAGGTGATCCAGCCCATCGTGTAGCTGGCGAACGAACCGAACGACCAGTGCGGGAAGCGCGCCACGCCGCCGGCCACCGGGAACATGACGCCGAGCTCGGCGTACACCAGCGCGATCAGCAGGAAGAGCACCGAGCCGATCACCCACGACAGGATCGCCGCGGGCCCGGCGATGCCGCTGGACTCGAACGCGGCGAACAGCCAGCCGGAACCGATGATCGAGCCGACCGCGGAGAACAGCAACCCGATGGGGCCGAGTCTGCGATGCAGGCCGCTGGTGGTGTCCTCCGGGCTGATCGCACTCGTCCCGGAGGCTGTGGACGTCGTTGTCATTACGCACCTTCCCGCCGTTGGTCAGGCATTCGTACCCTTGGTCCGAACATAAACCCACCGGGCCGATCCGCAGGGAAGGTAGGGATTGCCGGGTTCGCCCGGGGGCGAGGGTGCGGCCCGATCTGTCGTGGGCCGCACGTAGGCTGGTCCGCACGATGAGCGAGGACTTCGGCAACCTGTTCGATCTGCCTCCCGAGCCTGAGGCAGCGCGGGCACGCAGCCGTTCGAGCCTCGACGTCGAGCGGCTGTTGGAGGGACTCAACCCGCAGCAGCGCGCTGCTGTCCTGCACGCCGGCGGGCCGCTGCTGATCGTCGCCGGAGCCGGCTCGGGCAAGACCCGGGTGCTCACCAACCGCATCGCCTACCTGCTCGCCGAGCGCGACGCGACGCCCGGGCAGATCCTCGCCATCACGTTCACCAACAAGGCCGCCGGCGAGATGAAGGAGCGGGTCGCTTCGCTCGTCGGGCCCCGCGCCAAGGCCATGTGGGTCAGCACGTTCCACTCGATGTGCGTGCGCATCCTGCGCGCCGAGGCGAAGACGATCGGCCTGAAGTCGTCGTTCTCGATCTACGACGCGGACGACTCGAAGCGGCTGATGACGATGGTCGGGCGAGACCTCGACCTCGACCCGAAGCGCTACCCGTCCCGCTCGCTGTCGGCGCAGGTCAGCAACCTGAAGAACGAGCTGGTCACGCCTGAGATCTGGGCCGACCGCGCGGCCAACGCGCACGAGAAGGTGCTCGCTGAGGCGTACACGCAGTACCAGGCGCGGCTGGAACAGGCGCACGCGCTGGACTTCGACGACCTGATCATGCGCACCGTCCGGCTGCTGCAGGATCACGCGGACGTCGCCGAGCACTACCTGCGCCGGTTCCGGCACGTGCTGGTGGACGAGTACCAGGACACCAACCACGCGCAGTACGTGCTGGTGCGCGAGCTGACCCAGGCGGTCGAAGGGCTGCCGCCGGCGGAGCTGTGCGTCGTCGGTGACGCCGACCAGTCGATCTACGCGTTCCGCGGCGCGACGATCCGCAACATCCTCGAGTTCGAGCGCGACTACCCGAACGCGACGACGATCCTGCTGGAGCAGAACTACCGGTCCACGCAGACGATCCTGTCCGCCGCCAACGCCGTCATCGCGCGCAACCCCGACCGCAAGCCGAAGAACCTGTGGTCCGAGGCAGGAGCGGGGGAGAAGATCGCCGGCTACGTCGCGGAGAACGAGCACGACGAGGCCGCCTGGGTCGCGCAGCGCATCGACGAGCTGTCCGACGAGCACGGCGTGCAGCCGTCCGAGATCGCGGTGTTCTACCGGACGAACGCGCAGTCCCGTGTGTTCGAGGAGGTGTTCATCCGCGTCGGCCTGCCGTACAAGGTGGTCGGCGGGGTGCGCTTCTACGAGCGTAAGGAGGTTCGCGACGCGCTCGCCTACCTGCGGGTGATCGCGAACCCGGACGACGTCGTGTCGCTGCGGCGGATCCTGAACACGCCGCGCCGCGGCATCGGCGATCGTGCCGAGGCGTGCGTCGAGGTGCTCGCGCAGCAGGAGCGCATCTCGTTCGGCGCGGCGCTCGAACGGGCCGACGAGGCGTTCGGCCTCGCGGCCCGCTCGCTCAACGCGATCCGCGAGTTCACCGAGCTGATGACGTCGCTGCGCGGGGTCGCGGCCAGCCCGGACAGCACGCCGTCCTCGATCCTGGAGGCCGTCCTCGACCGGACGGGCTACCTCGCCGAGCTGGAGGCCAGCCGCGATCCGCAGGACGAGGTGCGCGTCGACAACCTGCGTGAACTCGTCAGCGTCGCGCGCGAGTTCGAGGAGCAGCGCGCGGGCACCGACGAAGCGACCTCGCTGGACGCGTTCCTGGAACAGGTGTCGCTGGTCGCCGACGCCGACTCGATCCCGGGCGAGGCGGGCGGCGTCGTCACGCTGATGACGCTGCACACCGCCAAGGGGCTCGAGTTTCCAGTCGTGTTCCTGACCGGCCTGGAGGACGGCGTGTTCCCGCACCTGCGCACGCTCGGCGATCCGGCCGAACTGGCCGAGGAGCGCCGGCTCGCGTACGTCGGGATCACGCGCGCGAAGCAGCGGCTCTTCCTGTCGCGCGCGCTGTCGCGGTCGGCCTGGGGTGCGCCGTCCTGGAATCCGCCGTCGCGGTTCCTGGACGAGATCCCGCCCGAGCTCGCGGAATGGACGGGCGAGGTCGCGCGCGAACCGTTCGTCAACCGCTACGGCGACGACGGCGACGTACCCGCGCGGTCGTCGGGATACGGCTACCGCGCGAGCAATCCGCGGTCCCGCAGCGCGCAGGAACAGCTGGCCGCGTCGCGGCTCGGCTCGGGTGGACGCGGGCTGCGCGGCGGCGCCGGCAACCGGGCCGTCCCGTCGCTGGATCCGGGGGACCGGGTCACGCACGACGCGTGGGGGCTGGGCACGGTCGTCGCGACGCGCGGTGCCGGCGACGGTGCGCAGGCGCAGATCGACTTCGGCACCGCCGGCGTCAAGTGGCTGATGCTCCGCTACGCCCCCGTCCAGAAGCTGTAGCTGCTC
>DASRSS010000290.1:0-15818 GCA_035656335.1 Jatrophihabitantaceae bacterium
GTCCAGCTCACGGAGCAGCGCGCAGGCTTCCGGTTCGATCATGTCCCCCGACATGCTTCACATATTAGTACATGGGTCTGACAATGTCGAGTGTTTCGGCCGATATTTCGGCTGATTCGGCAAATCCAACCGGCACTTCACAATTCGAACGGCGAGGGCCCCGATGCGGCCGTTTCGCCCCGTGATCAAGAGTGTGTTGTCGCCACCGGGGCGGCCACAACCTGCTGTTGATCACGAGGAGGTGGGCGGGCTGGAACGCAAAGCCGGCAGCGCGAAGAAGGCACGAGCGAAAGCAGCCCGCCGTCGCTGCGGACGAATGCAACGCCGAACTCGAGGTGAGTTGGCAGGTGAGCAGGCAACGAGCGAAAGCCATCCGCCGTCGCTGCCACGGAACGTAACCATGCGCCGAAGGCGAGAAACCAGCGCGAGCCGGACCAGGCCATGCACCCGCCGTCGATGTCCGAGGACGCAGCCACAATCCCAAAGGGGACCCGGCCGTGCGGTCGTGAATCGATCGACGACGGACGAACGCGCGGCGAGGACCGGCCGCGGCTGATAGCCGGGAGGCGCTACCGTCGGCGGTGTGAATCGGGAGCTCGAACCGGATCCGGACCGGCTGCACGGCGAGCAGTTCAACGTCGACGTCGGGGAGTTCCGGCAGGGCTCGACGCTGAGCCAGTGGGCGCTGACGCGCTACCTGATCGGCAGGGCGGTCGGCGAGTCGCTCGGGATCGGCCTGGCGGTGTTCGGCGTACTCGGGCTCGTGGCCGCCGTCCTGCTGTGGTGGCAACACTGGCTCGTCCCGGCCGCGGTGATCGCCCTCGGGGCGCTGTGCGTGCTGCTGATGCGCGCCGTGCTGCTCGCACTGCTGCGGCGGCTGACCGCGCTGCCCGGGACGTCCCGCCGGCTGCGCGAGATCGTGGGCGAGACGCGCGGTGACGTGCTGCGCGAGCTGCGCCGGCTCGGCCTGCCGGGGCGCAGCTGGACGCTGCCGCTGCTCGCGTGGCGGCTGATCCGCACCCGACACCGGCGGACGACATTCGAGCGGCTGCGCGGATTCGACCTGGCCCGCGCGGTGCCACCGGCGCGGCTGGACGAGCTGCACCTGCTGCTACAGCGCGGGACGGACGATCCGCCGCCACGCGGGCAGTGGTGACCAAGGCGCACAGGTGGCGCTGGGAGACTGGCGCGGTGATCGACACCAGCACGGGCACGCCGGCGCGACGCCGCGGCCTGCCCGCACCGCCGGCACCCCTCGCGCTGACCGTGGTGATCATGTGGGCGGCCGGCGCGGTGCTGGGCCTGCTCTGGCAGTGGTGGTCGCCGGCCGGCCCCGCGGGCTTCGTGGTCTCGCCCGGCCAGATCCAGCCGGACGAGACCGAGGCTTTCATCGCCGGCGACGGCCGGTACGCGGCGATCGCGATCGCGGTCGGCATCGCGGCCGCGCTGATCCTGTGGTTCGGACGGATCGAGCGCGGCATCCTGGCCGTCCTCGCGCTCGCCGTCGGCGGGCTGGGTGGTGCGGCGGCGACTGCGGCGGTCGGGCACGTGGTGCGCGGGGACGGGCACACTTACCCGTGCGGCTCGGGCGCGTCGTCCTGCATCAACCACCTGGCGCTGTCCGTCCACGCCCACGGGCTGTGGCTCGTCGAGGCCGCCGCCGCGGTCCTGGTGTACGGGCTGTGCGTCGCGTTCGCGAAGGACGACGACCTCGGCGTGCCCGATCCGACGCGCGAGCAGCTGACCGGCTCAGTTGGAGCGGATGTAGAGCTGCAGCACTCCGGGCGACACGGCGATCGTGTGGGTGAGGCGCAGGAGCGTGATCTCCCGCCGCAGTAGCCCCGTCAGCCGGACCAGCCGGGCCCGGGTGTCGGGCTGTTCCAGGAGGTCCTGGCGGTCGGCGGCGGTCAACGGTAGCTGCGCGGCGAGGCGGTAGGACAGCTGCGCCGGGTCCGCCGGCGACTCGACCTGGGTCGCCTGCCCGGTCAGCTCGCCGATCAACCGCGCGTGCTCCGCCTCCAGCCGCGCGACCGCGTCCCGCAGTGGCGGGGTGACGTCGCCGTCCGTCTCGGCCAGATAGGTGACCTCGGCTTGCAGGTACGGCTTGCCGCCGATGAGGCGCTCGATGCGGAACCGGCGGCTGCCGATCGTGAACAGGTCGGACGCGCCGTCCTCGTACGGCTGCACCTCGAGCACCTCGGCCAGGGTGCCGACGGACGCGAACTCCGGCTCCTGCTCGACGCCCTCGGTGCCTACCTCGATGCCCTTGGTCAGCGCGACGATCCCGAAACTCGTCGGACCCGGCCGCGCGGTGACGTCCTCGAGCAACTGCCGGTAGCGCGGCTCGAAGATGTGCAACGGCAGCGGCATGCTCGGCAGCAGCACATGGCCGAGCGGGAACAGCGGGATGACGTCCGTGCCGGTTTCGGTCACGACTGCAACGGTAGTGCGGCCAGGGCGCGCTAGTGCATCATCGCGGCCGCGACCGGCTCGCCCGCGTCGTCCTGCTTCGCGGACGCCTTGCCGTGCGGAAGCAGCGCCGCGGGGATCAGCACGACCGCGACGAGAATCACCGCGACGCTGAACGTGAAGCCGAACCCGCCGGCCATGTCCTGAAGCGAACGGGCGCCCTTGAGCTGATTCGTCAGCAGCACCGTCATGAGCGCCGCGCCGCACGAGCTGGCGATCTGCTGCATGATGTTCATCAGCGTCGAGCCGCGCGCGATCGTCGGGCCGCTGAGCGTCTGCAGCGCCGCGGTGAACATCGGCATCATCGTCGCGCCCATGCCGAGTCCCATCACGAACAACGCGCCGAGCAGCAACGCGTAGGACGTGTGCGCGCCGACCTGGGTGAGCACGGCCATGCCGATGCAGATGGTGGTCACACCGGGCACGACGATCTTGCTGATCGCGATGCGGTCGGCGAGGAAGCCCGCGATCGGCATCGTGATCATGGCGCCGATGCCCTGCGGCGCGACCAGCAGGCCCGCGTGCAGGGTGTTCTCGTGGCGCACCTGCTGGAAGTAGCTGGGCAGCAGCAGCGTCGCGCCGAAGAACGCCATCGCGAACAGGAACATGCCGATGACCGACAGCGTCAGCTGCTTGTTCTTGAACAGCCGCAGGTCGATCAGCGGATGCCCCGGCCGACCCAGCAGACCCGCCCACCTCGGCGCGAGACCGCGGAGCGCGTGCCGCACGAACAGCGCCACCAGGACGATGCCGATGATCCCCGGCAGCAGCACGCGCGTCGCCGCGACCGTCTGCTTCGCCGGGATGGACGAGACGCCGAACAGCAGCAGGGCCAGGCCGGGGGAGAGCAGCAGCATGCCCATGAAGTCGAACGACTCGGACGGGCTCGGCTCGTCCTTCGGCAGCACGACGAGCGCGTAGATGAGCGCGGCCGCGCCGATCGGGACGTTGATCAGGAACACCCAGTGCCAGCTCGCGATGTCGATCAGCCAGCCGCCGAGGATCGGCCCGGCGATCGGGCCGAGCAGCATCGGCACGCCCAGCACGGCCATCACCCGGCCGACCCGCTCCGGGCCCGCCGCGCGCGTCATGATCGTCATGCCGACCGGCATCAGCATGCCGCCGCCCAGGCCCTGGATGACCCGGAACGAGATCAGCTCGCCGATGCCCGACGCCGTGCTGCACAGTGCCGAGCCGGCGATGAACAGCACGAGCGCGGTCATGTACAGCCGCTTGGTGCCGAACCGGTCGGCGGCCCAGCCCGAGAGCGGGATCACCGTGGCCAGCGCGAGCGTGTAGCCGGTCATCGTCCAGCCGACCGTCGCGTAGCTGGCGTGGAACGCGTTCATGAACGTGCGCAGCGCCACGCTCACGACGGTGATGTCCAAGATCGACATGATCGCGCCGAGCACGACCACACCGGCAACCGTGAGGACTCGGGCGTCGAGCTTGTTGTCGGTCGGGACGTCGGCAGCAGTCGGGGCGGACATCTGAACTCCTCGATCGGGGTGTCGTCCCCGGGGGCCGGCGGGACGATCGTCGTGTCGATGGGATGACGTCGGCAGCCGCCGGAAGTCATCGGTCTTGATCGACGGTATCGCGCGCCGCTGACAGCGCGCGCACGGATTTCGCACAGCAGGCAATTGGCCACCGGCCAGGCCCGTAAACTGGGCTGGTGCTGCGACGAATCGACCTGACCGCCGACCCAGCCGGAGCGGACCTGCGCCGCGTGCTGCCGCGGGCCGTGGTCGACGTCCATGCGGCCGTGGCGGCGGTGACCCCGGTCGTCACCGCCGTGGCCGAACGCGGCTACCCGGCTGCGCGCGAGGCCACGCTGCGGTTCGACGGCGTGGACGTGGCCGAGCCGCGCGTCCCCGCGCAGGCGCTCGCCGACGCGCTGGACGGCCTCGACGCCGCGGTGCGCGACGCGCTGGCGGAGGCCATCCGCCGCGCCCGCATAGGCCACGAGGCCCAGCGCCGCAGGACGGTCGAGACCGAGGTCGTGCCCGGCGGAACCGTGACCGAGAAGTGGATCCCGGTCCAGCGAGTGGGGCTTTACGTGCCTGGCGGCCTAGCCGTGTACCCGTCCAGCGTCGTGATGAACGTGGTTCCCGCGCAGGTCGCGGGGGTCGAGTCGATCGCGGTGTTCTCGCCCGCGCAGAAGGAGTTCGGCGGCCTGCCGCACCCGACGATCCTGGCTGCGTGCGCGCTGCTCGGGGTCGACGAGGTGTACGCCGTCGGCGGTGCGCAGGCCGTGGCGCTGGCCGCGTACGGCGACACCGCGCTCGGCATCGAGCCGGTGGACGTGATCACCGGACCCGGCAACGTCTACGTGGCGGCGGCGAAGCGGCTGGTCCGCGGCGTCGTCGGCATCGACGCCGAGGCCGGGCCCACTGAGATCGCGATCCTCGCCGACGGCAGCGCCGACCCGGTGCACGTCGCCGCGGACCTGATCAGCCAGGCCGAGCACGACACGCTCGCCGCGTCCGTCCTCGTCACCGACTCGGCGGAACTCGCGGATGCCGTGGACGCCGAGGTGGTCCGGCAGGTGTCGCTGACCAAGCACGTGGAGCGCGTCACCGCGGCGCTCACCGGCCGGCAGTCGGCCACGGTGCTGGTGCGCGACCTCGAGCAGGGCCTGACCGTCGTGGACGCGTACGCCGCCGAGCACCTCGAGGTGATCACCGCGGACGCGCGCGCCTGGGCCGAGCGCGTCCGCAACGCCGGCTGCATCTTCGTCGGCACCAACGCGCCGGTGTCGCTCGGCGACTACTGCGCCGGCTCGAACCACGTCCTGCCGACGGGGTGCACCGCGCGGCACGCGTCCGGGCTGAGCGTGCAGTCGTTCCTCAAGGGCGTGCACCTGGTCGAGTACACGCCCGAGGCGCTGGCCGAGGTCGCGCCGCACGTGCTCGCGCTGTCGGCCGCCGAGGACCTGCCCGCGCACGGCGCCGCCGTCTCGGTGCGCTTGCCGTGACGACGTCCGGGTTGGCCCCCCAGCAGGGAAACTCGCCGCAAGAACACCTGCTACGGGGCCAAGAGTGGGCCGACCTCCCGCTGCGCGACGAGCTGCGGGGGGAGTCGCCCTACGGTGCGCCGCAGCTGGACGTGCCGGTCGCGCTGAACGTCAACGAGAACCCGTACCCGCCCTCGGACGAGGTAGTCGCGGACATCGCGGACGCGGTCGCCGGCGTCGCGCGCACGCTGAACCGCTACCCGGACCGCGACGCCGTGGCCCTGCGCGCCGACCTGGCCAGCTATCTCACGTCCGACGGCGGGATCGGGCTCAGCGTCGACAACGTGTGGGCGGCCAACGGGTCCAACGAGGTGATGCAGCACGTGCTGCTTGCGTTCGCCGGTCCGGGACGTACCGCGCTGTCGTTCGCCCCTACGTACTCGATGTATCCGGAGTACGCGCGCGACACGCACACCACCTGGGTCGTCGGCCGGCGCGCCGAGGACTTCACCATCGAGCGCGAGGCCGCGCTGGCCGCGATCGCCGAGCACAACCCGTCGGTGATCCTGCTGGCGTCGCCGAACAACCCCACCGGGACCGCGCTGCCGCTCGACGACATCGCGGCGATCTGCGCGGCCGCGCCCGGCATGGTCGTGGTGGACGAGGCGTACGCGGAGTTCCGCCGCGCGGGCACGCCGAGCGCCCTGTCGCTGCTGCCCGATCACCCGCGGCTGATCGTGACCCGCACGATGAGCAAGGCGTTCGCGCTGGCCGGTGGCCGGCTCGGTTACCTCGCCACCGCCCCCGCCGTGGTGGACGCGCTGCGCATCGTCCGGCTGCCGTACCACCTGTCCGCGACGACGCAGGCGGTGGCGCGCGTCGCCCTCGCGCACGCGGACGAACTGCTGGCCGCAGTTGGTGAACTGCGGGCCGAACGGGACCGCACGGTCGGCTGGCTGCGCGGGATCGGCCTGGAGGCCGCCGAGTCGGATGCGAACTTCGTGCTGTTCGGCAGGTTCCCCGACCGACACGCGGTGTGGCAGGGTTTGCTCGACCGCGACGTGCTGATCCGGGAGACCGGTCCGGACGGCTGGCTGCGGGTGTCCATCGGGACGCCGGACGAGATGGCCGCATTCCGGCGTGCACTGGAAGAGGTACGCAATGGCTAGAACGGGACGCGTCGAACGCGCGACGCGCGAGACCAAGGTGCTCGTCGAGATCGACCTGGACGGCCACGGCCACACGGACGTCGTGACCGGTGTCGGCTTCTTCGACCACATGCTCTCCTCGTTCGGCAAGCACGGCCTGTTCGACCTGACCGTGGGCGTCGAGGGCGACCTGCACATCGACGCGCACCACACCGTCGAGGACACCGCGATCGCGCTCGGCCAGGCGTTCGCGCAGGCCGCCGGCGACAAGGCCGGCACGCGCCGCTTCGGTGACGCCACGATCCCGATGGACGAGTGCCTGGTCTCGGCCGCAGTGGACCTGTCCGGCCGCCCGTACCTCGTGCACAACGAGCCCGAGGGCGCGCCGCCGACCATCGGCCCGGATTACGCCACCACGCTGACCCGGCACGTGTTCGAGTCGTTCACGTACCACGCCGCGATCGCGCTGCACGTGACCGTGCACGCCGGGCGCGACTGGCACCACGTCACCGAGGCGCAGTACAAGGCGGTCGCCCGGGCGCTGCGTGCCGCCGTCGAACTGGACCCGCGCGTCGACGGCGTGCCGTCCACCAAGGGCGTGCTCTAGCCGATGCCGCGGATCGTCGTCCTCGACTACGGGTCGGGGAACCTCCGCTCTGCCCAGCGGGCGCTGGAGCGGGTCGGCGCCGACGTCACCGTGACGACCGACGCGACCGCCGCGATCGAGGCGGACGGGCTGGTCGTTCCGGGCGTCGGCGCGTTCGCCGCGTGCATGCGCGGGCTGGACGCGGTCGGGGGGCGGGAGATCGTCGCGGCGCGCCTGTCCGCTCGGCGCCCGGTCCTGGGCATCTGCGTCGGCATGCAGGTTCTGTTCGAGACCGGCGTCGAGCACGGCGTCGAGACCGCGGGGCTCGGCGTGCTGCCCGGCCGCGTCGAGCAGCTGAACGCGCCGATCCTGCCGCACATGGGATGGAATACCGTTGTGCCACCGAAGGATTCGGTGCTGTTCGCCGGCCTGCCCGCGGACACCCGCTTCTACTTCGTGCACTCGTACGCCGTCCACGGCACGTCCGGTCTGGTGACCCGTGCCGAGCACGGCGAGCCGTTCGTCGCGGCCGTCGAGAACGGTCTGGTCAGCGCCACGCAGTTCCACCCCGAGAAGTCCGGCGACGCCGGTGCCACCCTGCTCGCCAACTGGTTGGAGACGCTGTGAGCCTTGTTCTGCTTCCCGCGGTCGACGTCGCGGACGGGCAGGCGGTGCGGCTGGTGAAGGGCGCGGCCGGCTCCGAGACGTCCTACGGCGACCCGCTGGCCGCGGCGCTGGAGTGGCAGCGTGGCGGCGCCGAGTGGATCCACCTGGTCGACCTCGACGCGGCGTTCGGGCGCGGCTCGAACCGTGAGCTGCTCGCGGGCGTCGTGAAGCAGCTGGACGTGCAGGTCGAGCTGTCCGGCGGCATCCGCGACGACGAGTCGCTGCGCGCCGCGCTGGCCACCGGCTGCACCCGGGTGAACCTCGGCACGGCGGCGCTGGAGTCCCCCGACTGGGTGCGGTCGGCGATCGCCGAGCACGGCGACAAGATCGCGGTCGGGCTGGACGTGCGCGGCACCACGCTCGCGGCCCGCGGCTGGACGCGCTCAGGCGGCGACCTGTGGGAGACGATGGCGCGCCTGGACGCCGACGGCTGCTCCCGGTACGTCGTCACCGACGTGAACAAGGACGGCACGCTGACCGGCCCGAACCTGCAGCTGCTGCAGGACGTCTGCGCGCGCACGTCCGCAGCCGTGGTCGCCAGCGGTGGCGTGTCGTCCCTGGACGACCTGCGCGCCATCGCGGCGCTGCGCCTCGACAACGGCCGCACCATCGAGGGCGCGATCGTCGGCAAGGCGCTGTACGCCGGCGCGTTCACGCTGCCCGAGGCGCTGGCGGCAGTGCGGTGAGCGCCGAGCAATGAGTGTCGCCGTTCGCGTGATCCCCTGCCTGGACGTGGACGCCGGGCGCGTCGTCAAGGGCGTGAACTTCGCCGGGCTGCGCGACGCGGGCGACCCGGTCGAACTGGCCCGTCGCTACGACCAGCAGGGCGCCGACGAGCTGACGTTCCTGGACATCACCGCGTCCTCGGCGGGGCGAGAGACGACCTACGAGGTCGTCCGCCGCACGGCCGAGCAGGTGTTCATCCCGCTGACCGTCGGCGGCGGCGTGCGCACGGTCGCCGACGTGGACGCGCTGCTGCGCGCCGGCGCGGACAAGGTGGGCGTGAACACGGCCGCCATCGACCGTCCGGAGCTGCTGGGCGAGATCGCCGAGCGGTTCGGGCGGCAGGTGCTGGTGCTGTCGGTCGACGCGCGCCGCGTGCCGGACGGCACCGTCACCGACAGCGGCTTCGAGGTGACCACGCACGGCGGCCGCCGCGGCACCGGGATCGACGCGGTCGCGTGGGCGCGCGAGGCGGCCGAGCGCGGCGCGGGGGAGATCCTGCTCAACTCGATGGACGCGGACGGCACCAAGGACGGCTACGACCTGCCGCTGATCCGGTTGGTGCGCGCCGCGGTCGGCGTCCCGGTGATCGCCAGCGGCGGCGCCGGGAAGCTGGCCGACTTCGCGCCGGCGGTCGCGGCCGGCGCCGACGCGGTGCTCGCGGCCAGCGTCTTCCACTTCGGCGACCTGACCGTGGGCGCGGTCAAGGACGTCCTCGCGCGCGACGGGGTGGAGGTCCGTAGGACGCCCGATGCGGGCGATTTCTGACGTAACCTTGAGCACCATGGACGACGAGGCGCCCCGGCCCACCGCCACACCCGTGGTGTTCGCCATCGCGCTCGGCGTCGCGCCACTGCCCTTCCTGGCGATCTACGCGGTGCTGTTCATCGCCCACGGCTGGCTGCACCACGTGACCCCGCCGGACATCACCGGCTCCAACCGCGGCGAACTGTTCGCCGGGCTGATCGCGCTGGCGCTGTTCGTCGTCGTGACCGTCAGCATCTCCTCGTTCCTGAACCGGCACCGGCGCTGGTTCTTCGGGCTGTGCCAGTTGGCCACGTTGCTCACCGCGATCTATCTGTTCGGCACGCCGACCACCGGCCCGTCCGGCATCCCGCTGATCCTGATCGTGACGAGCACGATCTCCTTGGCGATCACCGTGCTGCCGGTGTCGGCCCGGCACGTGAAAGCAAGCCGGACGATCGGGCGCGAGGAACTGCTCGCCGAATCCGTCGGCTAGGGGCGCCCCTAACCCACTCACAGACTTCTCCTAGGGTTTGCTCAGGGCGTGCGCTCAGGCTTGCTACAGGCCGGACTGCAGCACGACACAGGGAGACAGGGATGAGCGCAGCTACCGCGGCACGCGGCACCAAGCGGCGGGTACTGGTCGTCGACGACGAGGACAACGTCACCCACCTGGTCTCCTCGGCGCTGCGGTTCGACGGCTTCGAGACCGTCACCGCCGACAACGGGACGTCCGCGCTGGCCAAGGTCGCGGAGACCGACCCGGACCTGATCGTGCTGGACGTGATGATGCCCGGACTGGACGGGCTCGGCGTGCTGCAGAACCTGCGCTCGGCCGGCTCGCAAATTCCGGTGATCTTCCTGACCGCGCGCGATACGGCCAACGACCGGATCGCGGGTCTGCGCGCGGGCGCCGACGACTACGTCGTCAAGCCGTTCAGCGTCGAAGAGCTGCTGGCCCGCGTCCACGCCGTGCTGCGCCGCGCCGCGCCGGAGGACGCCCGCGAGGGCGTGCTGCGGATCGCCGATCTGGAGCTGGACGAGAACAGCCACGAGGTCACCCGTGCCGGCGTCGAGGTGCACCTGACCGCGACCGAGTTCGAGCTGCTGCGCTACCTGATGCGCAACGAGCGGGTCGTGCTGAGCAAGACGCAGATCCTGGACCGGGTGTGGAAGTACGACTTCCAGGGCCAGTCCAACATCGTCGAGCTGTACATCGGCTACCTGCGCAAGAAGATCGACTCGGTGGAGCCGAAGCTGATCCACACCGTGCGCGGCGCCGGGTACGTGATCAAGGCGCCCCGAAACTGAACCCGCAACGAGCGCGCGGCTTCCTGCCGCGCAGCCTCACCGCGCGCCTGGTCACCGGAGTCGTCGCGCTCGTCGTCGTCGTCGTGCTCGCGGTGGGGACCGGAACCTACTTCGCGCTGCAGTCCTTCCTGTACGCCCGCCTCGACCAGCAGCTGCAGACGACGGCGTCCGGATCGATCCGGGACCTGTTCGAGCAGAGTTCCTCACTGCCGAGCGTCGGCGTGCACGCGCCGCAGCAGGTGTGGGCGGTGGCGCTGTACCGCTCCGGCCAGTCGGCGGTCGCCCCGTCGAGCGACACGGTGAGCGCGATCCAGCTGAGCGTGACCGACCGCAAGTGGCTCGCCGAGCGCACTACGACGGACCCGGTCACCGTGCGCACGACGAAGGGCAACGAGCTGCGGGTCACCGTCCGCTCGGTGCCCATCCAGGTCGGCCCGCTACCGACCCAGGTCGTGCCGGGCGTCGCCGTCATCGGGCTGTCGACCAGCGAGGTCACCCGGACCCTGGGACGGCTGATCACCCTCGAGTTGATCATCGGGGCGGCCGCCGTCGTGGTGGCGTTCGGGGCGACGACGTGGGGCGTCCGGTTCAGCCTGCGCCGCCTGCACGAGGTGACCGACACCGCCCAGGAGGTCGCGGCCGAGCTGTCGCCGGAGGGCGCCGGGCTGGACCGCCGGGTCACCGTCGGCGAGGAGGGCACCGAGGTCGGTCGGCTGGCCGACTCGATGAACACGCTGCTGGCCGCGGTCGAGACGCAGTTCGCGGCGCGGCTGGAGAGCGAGCAGCGGATGCGCCAGTTCCTGGCCGACGCGTCGCACGAGCTGCGCACGCCGCTGACGTCCATCCGCGGCTACGCCGAGCTGGCCCGCATGCAGCGCGAGCTCGGGTCGGGCGACGGCGACGACGGGAACAACCTCGCCCGCATCGAGGCCGAGGGCACCCGCATGTCGAGGTTGGTCGAGGACCTGCTCACCCTTGCCCGCGGCGACCAGGGCGGTCTGCCGGAGCTGGCGCCGGTCGACGTGGACGAGCTGCTCGCGGATGTGATCGCAAGCTCGCGCGCGGCGTTCCCGGAGCGCGAGATCGTCGGCGCGGAGCCGAGCGGGTTCACCGTGTTCGGCGATCACGACGCGCTGCTGCGCGCGGTCCGCAACCTGGTGTCGAACGCGGCGACGCACACCCGTCCGGACGGCGTGATCCAGGTGCGCGCCATCGCGTCCGGCGACGGCGTCGCGATCCAGGTGCTGGACCAGGGCCCCGGGCTGCCCCCGGAGGAGGCGGCGCACGTGTTCGAGCGGTTCTGGCGCGCCGACCGGGCACGCACCCGGGCGCGTGGCGGCAGCGGGCTGGGGCTGGCGATCGTGGCGACGATCGTGGCGCAGCACGAGGGCTCCGTCCACTTCGAGAGCTCGGTCGAGCACGGCAGCACGGTGACGATCTGGCTGCCTGTGCGAACCGGGTAGCCGGATCAGGGACAATCGAGCGCATGCAGCCGCGCGTCCCGTCCGAGCTCGACCCCGCCGTCGCGTCCCGCCTCAAGCGCGACGCGAGCGGCCTGGTCGTGGCGGTCGTCCAGCAGCACGACACCGGCGAGGTGCTGATGGTCGGCTGGATGGACGACAAGGCGCTGCACCGCACGCTCACGACCGGCCGCGCGACGTACTGGTCGCGGTCCCGCCAGGAGTACTGGGTCAAGGGGGACACGTCCGGGCACGTGCAGCACGTCAAATCGGTCGCGCTGGACTGTGACGGCGACAGCCTGCTGGTGCGCGTCGATCAGGTCGGCGCGGCCTGCCACACCGGAGACCGCACCTGCTTCGACGCGGGATTGCTGACGTGATCACGCGCGCGGACCTGGACGCGCTCGTCGGGTCGCACCGGCTGGTGCCGATCACGCGCACCCTGTTCGCGGACGCCGAGACCCCCGTCGGGGTGTACCGCAAGCTCGCGGCAGGACGTCCCGGCACGTTCCTGCTGGAGTCGGCCGAACCGGGCGCGTCCTTCTCGCGCTGGTCGTTCGTCGGCGTGAACGCGGTGGCGTCGCTGTCGGTCGTCGATGGCGCGCCGGTGTGGAGCGGGACGGTGCCGGCGGGCGTCCCGACGTCGCCGGACGCCGACCCGCTGGCCGCGCTCGGCGCCGCCTGGCGGGCGGTGAAGGGGCCGCGGCTGCCGGGCCTGCCGCCGCTGACGGGTGGCTTCGTCGGCTACCTCGGCTACGACGTGGTGCGGTGGATCGAGAACCTGCCCGAGAAGGCCGTGGACGAGCTCGGTGTTCCCGAGCTGACCATGCTGCTGGTCACGGACCTGGCCGCCGTCGATCACCACGAATGCAGCGTCGTGCTGATCGCGAACGCGCTGCTGCACCCGGACATGGATGCGGCCGCGCTGGACGCCGCGTACGACGACGCGCTGTCCCGGCTGGACGTCATGCAGGCCGCGCTCGCAACGCCGGCGCCGCCCACGGTCGCGCGGGTGTCCGACGTGCCGCCGGTCGACGCGGTGTCCCGCACGCCGGCCGGGGAGTACCAGCCGTCGGTCGAGCGGGCGCTGGAGGCGGTGCGTGCCGGCGAGGTGTTCCAGATCCAGGTGGGTCAGCGGTTCACCGTGCGCACCGACGCCGACCCGTTGGACGTGTACCGGGTGCTGCGCACGCTGAACCCCTCGCCGTACATGTACTTCCTGCGCACGGCCGAAGTGGACATCGTCGGCTGCAGCCCCGAGGCGCTCGTCACGGTCGCCGAGGGACGCGCCGTGCTGCACCCGATCGCGGGCACCCGCCGCCGCGGTGAGACCGCCGAGCGCGACGCCGCGCTGGCGGCCGAGCTGGTCAGCGACCCCAAGGAGCGGGCCGAGCACGTCATGCTCGTCGACCTGGCCCGCAACGACCTCGGCCGGGTGTCCGCGCGGGGCAGCGTCCAGGTCGTCGAGTTCGGCGCGGTGGAGCGGTACAGCCACGTCTGGCACATCGTCTCGACGGTGGAGTCGCAGGTGGCTGACGGGCGCGACGCGTTCGACGTCCTCACCGCGACGTTCCCGGCCGGGACGCTGACCGGCGCGCCGAAGGTGCGCGCGATGGAGCTGATCGAGGAGTTCGAGCCGGTGCGCCGCGGCGTCTACGGCGGCGCCGTCGGTTACCTGGACGCCGCGGGCGATCTCGACATGGCGATCGCGATCCGCACCGCCGTGATGCGCGAGGGGCTCGCGCACGTGCAGGCGTCCGCGGGCGTGGTCGCGGACAGCGTCCCCGCGAACGAGGAGCAGGAGACGTGGAACAAGGCGCGCGCGGTGCTGCAGGCGATCGCGACCGCGCAGACGATCACGGCGGTGCGCGCCCATGGATGACGTGCGGCGCGGGCGGGGCGAGTACGGCCTCGCGCTGCTGCTCGACCTGATCGGCGCGGGTGCCGCGCTGCTGATCTCGACCCGGCACTGGCAGAGCGTGCTGACGCCGCGGCCGCGCCCGTTCAGCGACGACCTGCTGCAGGTCGCCGGCCGGACGGTCGACGCCGCGCCGACGGCACTCGCGCTCGTCGCGCTGGCCGGCGTGATCGCGGTCCTGGCGACCAAGTCGTGGCCGCGGCGCGTGGTCGGAGTGGTGGTCGCGCTGGCGGGTGTCGGGTTGATCTGGCGGTCGTTGACCGGGCTTCGGGCTCTCTCGGTTTCCCGGGCCCGTGCGCTCGTCCAGGACAAGCACCCGGGCATCCAGCTCGGCTCCGCCGTGCCGCAGGTGAGCGTCCACTCCGGCTGGGCGGTGCTCTCGTGCGTCTGCGGTGTGGTGGTGCTGCTGGCGGGCGTCCTGGTCGCGTCGCGGGGGCACCGCTGGGGCGGGATGTCGGCGAAGTACGACGCGCCCGTCGATGACGGCACGGCCGCTGATCGGCAGGACAGCGCCGAGGACGCGGAGCGCGCGCGGCTGCGTGCGGACGCGTCGCTGTGGTCGGCGCTGGACCGCGGGGACGACCCCACGAATCACAACGGCTGAGCGCGTTCGTTAGGCTTTGCGACAATTCGCTCCGCAGGGGAGGCAGCAAGCGTGAGCAGCGTTCTCGACGAGATTGTCGCCGGCGTCCGTGAAGACGTCGCCGTCCGCGAGAGCGCGCTGCCGCTGACCGCGGTCAAGGAGCGTGCTGCCGCGGCGGCGCCCGCTCTGGATGCGTTGGCCGCGCTGCGCGCGCCGGGCGTGGGGGTCATCGCGGAGGTCAAGCGGCGCAGCCCGTCGCGTGGCGCGCTTGCCGCGATCGCCGATCCGGCGCTGTTGGCGAGCGAGTACCAGGCCGGCGGCGCGCGCATGATCAGCGTGCTGACCGAGCAGCGCCGCTTCGGCGGGTCGCTCGAGGATCTCGACGCAGTGCGCGTGGCCGTACGGATCCCGGTGCTGCGCAAGGACTTCATCGTCTGCCCGTACCAGGTGCACGAGGCACGGGCGCACGGTGCCGACGTCGTGCTGCTGATCGTGGCCGCGCTGGACCAGAACACGCTGATCGGCCTGCGCGAGCGCGTCGAGTCGCTCGGCATGACCGCGCTGGTCGAGGCGCACACCGAGGACGAGGCCTCGCGCGCCGTCGATGCCGGAGCACAGGTGATCGGAATCAACGCGCGCGACCTGCACACCCTCGAGGTGGATCGCTCGGTGTTCGAGCGCATTGCGCCCGGCCTGCCGTCGGGCATCGTGAAGGTGGCCGAGTCGGGTGTGCAGGGGCCGCTCGAGCTGATCGAGTACGCGGCGGCGGGCGCGGACGCCGTGCTCGTCGGCGAGGGTCTGGTGACGCACGCCGACCCGCGGCACGCGCTCGCCGAACTCGTGACGGCAGGGGCGCACCCTGCGACGCCGCGCACCGCTCGCTGAGTTTTCGTTCGGCGCTGCGTTCGCTTCCCCGCTGCGTTCCCGCTGAGTTTGGCTCGCGGCCTCGCGTCCGGCCCCTTCGCCGGATGCCGGGGGTGCGTTTCAGAAGCTTTGCTCTGCTCACCTATAGCGAGCATTTGCCTACTCCTAGTGAGCAGAGCAAAGGTGCCGGCGCATACACCCCGGCCCTGACGATTCGCCGGCGTCGAGCCCCGGCAATCCACAGGACGGCGTGTCGTCCACAGATCGCGCCGCGCCCTTGGTCGCCGGCCCGCCGACCGGCACCGTCGCTGGCATGGCGAACGACGAGGAGAGCAAGCTGGGCGGTTACCGGCTGTCCGAGATCGTCCGGCGCGTCCGGCGCACGGCCGA
>DASRSS010000291.1:0-11244 GCA_035656335.1 Jatrophihabitantaceae bacterium
GACTCGCTGGCCGGCCAGGTGGTCCGCACCGGCCGGCCGATCCTGTCCGCCCATCCCGGCAAGCTGCTGCTCGGCGTCCAACTCGACACCGCACGCATCGGTCCGCTGATCGCGGTACCGCTCGACGCGGGCAACACGGTCATCGGCGCGTTGTGCGTCGCGCGCACCGCCGGCTCCCCGGCGTTCACCCCTTCCGACGTGGACATGCTCGCCGGCTTCGCGAATCATGCCGCGATCGCGATGGCCCTGGCCCGGGGACGTGCCGACGAGCAGTTGCTGCGCACGGTCGACGATCACGATCGGATCGCCGGAGACCTGCACGATCACGTGATCCAGCAGTTGTTCGCGGTCGGCATGACACTGCACTCGGTGGCTGCCGGGCTGGGCGACGAACGGCAGTCGGCCCGGCTCACCGCTCAGGTCGACACGCTGGACGCCACCATCGCCCAGATCCGAGCGAGCATCTACGCGCTGCACCAGCCGCAGGGCCACGCCGTGCCGCTGCGCGGCAGGTTGGTCGAGATCGCCGCGGCGGCCGCGGACGCGCTCGGCTTCGAGGCGGGCCTGCGCCTGAAAGGGCCGATCGATTCGCTTCCGCCGGAGCTGGCCGACGACGTCGCGGCAGTGACCCGTGAGGCGCTGTCGAACTGCGCACGCCACGCGCACGCGACGCAGGTGGACGTGACGATCACCGCGACTGCGGAGGCGGTGACCATCGAGGTCGGCGACGACGGCCGCGGCATCGGTTCGCCCCAGCGCTCGAGCGGTCTGAGCAACATGCGGCGGCGGGCCGAGAAGCACGCTGGCGCGTTGACGTTGGGTCCTCGGGAGGGGCGCGACGGTCAGCAGCTCGGGACGCAGCTGGTCTGGACGGCGCGGGTGACAGCCAGCGCATAGGTCCCCGATCGCCGCGCTAGGGCACGATCGCGACGATTCGGCGGCCGGAGATGCGTTGGATCTCGATGCGCACGTAGCGCGCGAACGGAAGGCTCCACCAGCTGTCCAGCCCGATCGCGTCCAGCTCGGCGATCTCGGCCTCGTCGTCCACGACGCGGGACATGCCGACCGCGAGCACGCTCCATCCGCTGCGGCGAGCGTGATCGATCTCGTCGACCTCGAAGCCGACCACCGTGTGTGCGACCGCCGCGGACATCTTGGTGCCGGGCGCGGTGCGGAAGACGACGTCGCCGCCGTGCACGACGAAGTTGACCGGGAAGGCCGCGGGCATCGCGTCCAACGAGACCAGCACTCGTCCCACCCGACTGGAGGCGAGCAGAACTCGACAGTCCTGCTCCGAGAGCGCCGTCAGTCCCGGCGGGGCTTCAGCTGCTTCAGCGCGGTCGCTGGGTTGAGACACGTCCACCACCTCATCACGGTTGGACGAACTGCGCCAAGGGACCTTGGTCCCGGTGGCGGCTCAGGTAAAGATGATCTCACCGCCGGCCGAGATGCCGTAGAACTCGCCGACGGTGATGATGTCCTTCACCTGGTCGAGCAGGTCGTCCTCGGTGAGGCCGAACAGGTCGCACGACGCCTTGCAGCCGTAGAGGCCCGCGCCCGTGTCGGAGATCATCTCGAGAAACTCGGGGATCGGCGGGATGTCGAGCTTGTTCATCTTGCGGGTGAAGTAGCTGGTCAGCACGGCAGACACCCCCGGGAGACTGCCGAGCAGGCTGGGTAGGTGCAGGCCCGGATTGCCGACGGTCGCCACCTTCAGGTGGCGGTAGCGCCGCTTGCTGATCGCGTCCAGGCCGAAGAACGTGAAGAACAGGTTCGCATCGATGCCCTCGGCGCGCGCGCCGTTGGCCATGATCAAACCCGGGTACACGCCCTCGAGCGAGCCCTTGGAGATGACGATCGAGACCCTCTCGACGGCGTCGCTCATGACACGCCTCCTGTCTGTCAGATGCAGCCACGTGGTTTCGGGATGCCGGCGATACGCGCGGCGAGCTTGGCCGGTCCCTTGGGGAACAGCTCGTAGAGTTCCTTGATCGGGATTCCGGACGCCTTGGCGAGCGCTCGCACGCTGGGGCCCGCGCCCGTCTGCTCGTACTGGGCGCGCATGAACCTGACGACGCGCCACTGCCGCTCGTTCAGCTCGCCGAGACCGGCCGCCCGAGCGATCTCCGGCGCCAGCTGCTCGGTCCACTGCGAGGGGTCGGTGAAGAAGCCCTCGTCGTCAACGGCAATCTCGTGCGCTGCGTATGTGGCGGTCGGCATGTGATCACCCCTTCGTGTTGCCCGCGCCGATCGAGCTGGCGGCACGGGGGGACGAGTTCCGCTTGCCACGAACCGGCATGGCGGAGCCGAGCCCGGGTAGGTCGTGGCCGGGCAACAGCACGTGCCAGTAGAGCGGCTGGAACAGCAGCTTTCCCAGGTGGTTGAGCCGTGCCTCCCGCAGCAGGGGCATGCCGACCGAGTTCGGGTACCGACCCGGTTGTGGCTCGGTGTCGTAGTTGAAGTCGATCAGGAGTGCCTTGCCGGCGCCGGTCTCGACAAAGCAGTTCGTGTGCCCGTCGAAGCGGGCCGTCAGCGGTTCGCCCGCCAGCAGCCGCCGGATGTTCTCGACGAGGACCTCGCCCTCGAAGTGCGCCACCGAGCCGGCCTTGGACGCGGGCAGCGCGGCCGCATCGCCGATCGCGAAGACGCGCTCGTCCACCGTCGACTGCAGCGTGTGCGGGTCGACGGTGACGAATCCCAGCTCGTCGCCCAAGCCCGCCGAGTCGGTCACGAAGTCGGCACCGTTGTGCAGCGGAACGACGACCGCGAGGTCGAAACGCAGCTCGCGCCCATCGAAGGAAGTCAGGGTGTTCCGCGAGCCGTCCACCGTCCCAGTGCTGAAATCCGTCACCAGCTCGATGTCCTTGCGCTGCAACAGCCCCGCTAGCTCCTTCGCGGCGACCGGTTTGGTGAAGGCGGCGTCGAGCGGCGTGGCGTACGTCAGCCGAACGCGGTCGCGAATGCCGCGGTGCCGGAAGTAGGAGTCGGCGAGGAAGCAGAACTCCAGCGGCGCCACCGGGCACTTGATCGGTAGGTCGACGATGTTCACGATGACGTGGCCGCCGTCGAACGCGTCCAACCGGCGCGCCAGGGCTTGTGCGCCGTCCAGCGAGTAGAACGTGTGCACGTCCTTGCCGGCGGCGAGCGCGGCTGCCAGCCCCTCGGTCTCGTCGGGCACGAGGACCGCGCCGGTCGCGATGACCAGCACGTCGTAGCCGATGGGAGGGTGAGTCGCCAGGTGCACCATGCGGGCGGGAAGGTCGACCCGGTCGACGCGCGATTGGACGAACTCAATACCGCCGCGCAGTTGGTCCGCGCGCGGACGGGTCAGTTCGGCGGCTCGGCGGTGTCCGAACGGAACGAACAGCAGGCCGGGTTGATAGACGTGCCGGTCGCCCTGGTCGACGACGGTGACGCGCGCGCTCGCCCCGAGGCTTCGCCGGAGGCGGTTGGCCGCGAGGGTTCCGCCCGTCCCGCCGCCCAGGACGACGATCCGCGCAGACGCGCTCTCGCCGTTGATGCTGTCGTGGGCCATACGCAAATCGTGCCGAGCGTGACCGGCGGCGGACAGGGTCGACGGTCCCTACTTCCGGCCCGCCGCGGCCGGCGTCTTCGCGGGAACATTCGCAGGCGCCTGGACGGGCACGACAGCGAGCGGGCAGCGGGCGTGATGCGCGACGGCCGAGGACACCGCGCCGAGTGCGGGCGGATAGAAGCGCCCGGAGTGACGGTGCCCGATCACCAGCAGGTCGCGCGGATGGCAGGCGCGGGTCAGCCGCGCGGCGACACCGCCGATGCGCACCCGAGCGGTCACCCGCACGCGTGGATGCGCGGCGCGCGCGGGCGCGAGCGCATGCAGCAGTTGTGCCCGCTCGTAGTCCTCACGGTCCGCCGAGTAGTCGGCGCCCACCGTGTCGTCGTGCCGGAGCGCTATGGGGGAGTCGGGCGGCTCCCAGGTGCGGATCGCGATCAGCGGGACGCCGTGGAGCTCGGCCTCGGCGAACGCGAACTCGACGACCTCGCTCGTGTCTCGGGACCCGCCGACCCCCACGACCACGCGGTCCACGGGCGCGCCGCCGGCGCCACGTCCCGCACCCGCGTCACCAGCCTGGTCGACGATGACGACGGGGCAGCTGGCGTGGGTGGCGAGCCGGTAGCTCACCGAGCCCAGCAGCAGCCGCGATATCGCGCCGGCACCACGCGATCCGACGACCGCCAGGGACGCGTCGTCGCACTCGGCCAGCAACGTCTGCACGACCGAACCGGTCATCGCGCGCGCTCGTACTGGCACGGTCGGCGCGATCTCACGCACGAACGCGCGGGCGTCGGCGACGACGCGTTCACCGCTGTCCTGCAGAGCAGTGGTCGCGCCGACCGTCGAGGCCCAGAAGTAGCCGTACCCCGGCAGGTACTCGACCACGTGCACGACCCGCAGACCGCGTGCGCTCACCTGGGCCTCTCGCGAGGCCCAGGTGAGCGCTGCAGTGCCTTCCGCCGATCCGTCGATCGCAACCAGGATGTCCGCCGTGGGGTTCACTGCTGTATCCCTTCGCGTCGTCGGGTGGTCGTCGGGCCGTGGCAACCGAGATGTCGCGTCAGACCCGCGTCGGAGTCGGCGCGTCCGTGGCGTGGCCGGTGAGGATCTCACTCGTCGGTGGGGTTCGGCGCGCGTGCCACAGTCCGAGCCCGCCGAGCACCAGCATCACGGCGGCGGCGACGAAGGAGCAGATCGCAGCGATGCCGGCGATCGTGCCCATCGTGCCGAACGCGTACGCGTTGAGCAGCAGGCCGCGCAGCGTCTCGCCCTTGAACATCGTCTCGACGGTGCCGGCCAGCTTGGTGTTGGTCGGGTCGGCCTGCGCCTGTGCGGACAGCTGTGCGTACGTCTGGCCGCCGCCGATCTCCTTCAGGTGGTTGGCGATGAAGTGGTCGGCGTAGGTCTCGGCCTGTGCGCCGGACGTCAACTGCTCTCCGGCGTACTTCTTCATCGCGGCGAACTCGGGCGCCTGGATGGCCGGGCTGTCCTTGGCCGGGAAGAAGATCTTCTGGGCCGCGAGCTGGGTGTGCACCTCGTGGTCGACGAAGTGGTTGGCCCAGGTGAGCAACGATCCGGCGACGACGAGGACTGCCGCGAGGAACAGCCCGACCGTGCTGACCAGAACGTCGAACGTTCTGCGCTTCATGAGAACTCCTTAGTCCTGCGACTGACGAGGTTTGCGTCCCTCGCCGCTCTCGATGGCGGGATTGCCACAGGAACAGGATCGACGCGAGACGGCGCCCTGCGATCGGGCAGAAGGTCCCGCTTCGACAGGGCAGAGGCCCTCAATTAGCGATACGGGACCTTCGGCCCTGCGAGGCTGGGCCTTTGCCCGCGATAGTGGAAGACGAAGGCCGATGTCGGCCCTGGCCAGGAAGGAAGCGGTCGTGACCGAGACCCGGACGCAGACGGAACCAGTACGGGTGTTTCTGCTCGATGATCATGAACTCGTGCGCCGTGGGGTCCGCGACATGCTCGAGGCCGAAGGCACCGTGGTCGTCGTGGGGGAGGCCGCGACCGCAGCCGAGGCCCTGGCGCGCATACCGGCAGTACGTCCGCAGGTTGCCGTTCTCGACGTGCGCCTGCCCGACGGGGACGGTGTCGCGGTATGTCGCGAGGTGCGCTCGCGACTGCCGGAGACGGCCTGCTTGATGCTGACCTCGTTCGGCGACGACGACGCGCTGATGGACGCGATCCTCGCCGGCGCCGCTGGCTACGTCCTGAAGCAGATCCGGGGCAACGACCTGCTGCACGCGGTGCACACGATCGCGGGCGGCGGTTCGCTGCTGGACCCGGGGGCGACCGCTCGGATGATGCAGCGGCTGCGCGAACAGGCCGAGGCGAAGGATCCGCTGGGGGCGCTCTCGCCGCAGGAGCGCCGGGTGCTCGAGCTGATCGGCGAGGGGCTGACGAACCGTCAGATCGGCGAGCAAATGTACCTGGCCGAGAAGACGATCAAGAACTACGTGTCGGCGCTACTGGCCAAGCTCGGCCTCGAGCGGCGCACCCAGGCGGCCGTGCTGGCGACCGAGTTGCGGACACCGCAGCCGCGGAAGTACTGACCCACGTCAGCTTCCGGGCTTGACGAGCATGTCGACGATGATGCCGACGAGGATCACCGCGGAGCAGTAGTTGAGGAAGAGCGCGGCGCGGCCGTCGAGCAGCGAGCGCAGTTCAGCACTCGGTGGCTGCCGGTCCGCCGCCAGCCGGCGAGCCAGTCGGCGAGCTCGCTTCGCGGGTTGCCCGGCGACGGCACCGACGACCGTCGACGTGGTCAGCAACGCGATGGCTACGTCCACCCATGGTGTCCCGTAACCCCAGTCCCCGAGGTCCACCAGCCATAGCCCGAACCCGGCCGCGCCGAGGGCGCCCGCCATGACGAGCAGCGCGCCGATCCGTGTCAGCCCGAGCAGCAACGCGATCTCCGCGCTGCCCTGTTGCCTGCGGGCGACCTCGAAGCCGACACCGGCCACGACGACACCCGCGACGAGCGTGAACGCGCTGAGCACGTGCAGACACAACACCAGTTCGTACGCCCACGTCGCTGTCACGAGCACACAGCTGTCTGCGCGACGGCGGGCTCGTGCGGCGCCGGCGCGACCCGGTACGCGCAACTGGGGTCCTCGGCGAGCGCGTCGCCGGTCTCGGCGTACGCCCGGGAACGTGACCCGCCGCAAACGTCACGGAACTCGCACGCTCCGCACCTACCGCGCAACGCATTAGGGTCCCGCAGGGCGCGCAGGTCGGGCGCGTCGCGGTAGATCGCGGAGAACGGCCTGTCGTGGACGGAGCCGACCGGCATCGGCAGGAACCCGCTCGGATAGACGGTGCCGCGGTGGTCGATGAACGCGAAGCCACGGCCGGCGTTGACGTCGATCGGTGGGCGGCGCGGCCGGGTTTGCGCGCCGCCGCCGGACAGCAGCGCGGCCGTCGCTTCGCCGAGGTGCCGGCCGAGGTCGCCGCGGACCGCAGGGACGATGCCCGCGGCCCGTTGGATCGCGATGCGGCGATACTGCGGCGCCTCAGTGGTCTTGACAGCCACGATGCCGGAGACGTCGTACAGCCACTGGAGCACGTCCTCGGTCTGCACAGCGGACAGCGCTCGCAGGTGCGTACCACGGCCCGTCGGCACCAGGAAGAACACGCTCCACAGGCTCGCCTGCGCGGTGACGACGAGCCGCAGCAGGTGCGGAAGCTCGTTGGCGTTGTCGGCTGTCACGGTCGTGTTGATCTGCAGTCGCAGGCCGAGGTCGCGGACGGTCTCCATCGCGGCCATGGTGGCGGCGAACACGCCGTCGACCTGGCGGAAGTTGTCGTGGGACGCGGCGGTGGCGCCGTCCAGCGACAGCGACACCGCCTTCACTCCGGCCTCGGCGAGCGGGGCGAGTGCGGCACGGGTCAGGCGCGGCGTGACCGACGGCGACAGCGCGATGGACAGGCCGAGGCCGGACCCGAAAGTGATCAGCTCGCGCAGGTCGGGCCGCTCGAGCGGGTCGCCGCCGGTGAGCACGAGCAGCGGTCGGGGCCGGCCGAAGGCGGCGAGGTCGGCCATCAGCCGCTTGCCGTCCGCGCAAGTCAACTCGAGCGGATCGCGACGGGTGATCGCGTCGGCGCGGCAGTGCACGCAGGCGAGTTGGCAGGCTCGCGTGACCTCCCAGATGACGATGAAGGGCCGCTCGTCGGGATCGTGCCGGAGGTGCCGCATCGCAGCTGGCGCTTCGGTTCGGGTCACGTCTCCACAGTCTGCCAACCGATCTGGATCACCCAAGGGCCGAACGTCCCGGCGCCCGTGCGATTTCCGCTCGTGGTGAGCCGACCGCGCTACCCGAGGGTCTTTAGCACTGACTTCACGCTGCGTTGGCCCCTGGCCCGCCTGCCGCGCGCTCCCTAGCGTCGTCGCCATGAGCGAGCGGGCGGTCCGGATCGAGCAGCCGCGTGATCTCGGCGTGCTGGGACGCGAGGACTGCATGCGACTGCTCGGCAGCGTGACGATCGGACGGGTGGTCTTCACAGCGCGCGCCCTGCCGGCGGTGGGACCGGTCAACTTCTCCGTCGTGAACGAGGAGATCGTGCTGCGTACGGGGACGGGTTCGAAGCTCGACGCTGCCGTGGCGAACGCGGTCGTCGCGTTCGAGGCCGACGAGTTCGACGTGGAGCGGCGGGAGGGTTGGAGCGTGGTCGTCGTCGGGGAAGCGCGGGTGGTCACCGATCCGGACTACATCGCCCTCCTCGACGCGCTCGGGCTGCAGTGCTGGCTCGTCGGTGACCGCGCGAACTACGTCGCCATCACGCCGGCGCTGGTATCCGGCCGCGTGCTGGTACCGGCCGAGGCCGCGACGCCCTCGACGAGCTGAACGTCATGAAGCTGCCGGTGGCGGCCGGTCGCCATGCACGACGAGCACCGGGCAGTCGGCGTGCTCGGCCACGTGGGAACTGACCGAGCCGAGCAGCATCCCGGCGAATCCGCCGTGGCCGCGGCTGCCGACAACGATCAGCTCGGCCCCCTTCGCGGCGTCGAGCAACTCCTTCGCCGGATTGCCTTCGCGGATGACCAGGTGCAGGTCGTGGGGCAGCGTCCCGCCGACCACCTCAGTGACCGCGTCGAAGAGCAGTTCCTCCGTGTCGTACTTGGGGTTCCAGTCCTGCGGAAGCGCGATAGCCCCGTAGCCGTAGGGCAGGTGCCACACTGCGACCGCCTTGACGTCGGCCCGCAGCATGGCGGCGAACGAGCGCGCCCAGCGCAACGCCTGCTTGGATGCGTCCGAGCCGTCGATGCCGACGACGACGAATGGTTGAGTGCTGTTGTTCTCCACGACTCCTCCTCCGTGCCGCGTTCAGCCTCGCTTCGGTCCCGGGCCGAGCACAGGGCAGAACGTCCCGTTGCTCGGCCGTGCCGTATTGGGACGTAGGTCTCTAGCTGCGTGCCGACAGCTGCGGCAAGGCTGGAGCCGTGAGTCAGGACAACGTGGTCGTCGGCGTGGACGGGGGTGCGGGAGCCCTGCGCGCCGTGCGCTGGGCAGCACGCGAGTGCGCCGCGGACGCCGAGACCCTGGTGCTGGTGCACGCGTTGGGTTACCGCGCCGGCACTGAGCCGCGGGACACCGAAGAGGTGCTGTCAGCCGCCGTCACCGCTGCTCGGACGAGCGCCGCCGGCGTCAAGATCCGGCGTCGTCCCGAACGCGGAAACCCGGTCGCGGTCCTTGCCGCCGCCGGCGATTCGGCGCGGCTGATCGTGCTCGGCAGCAACGGCGCGACCGACGTCGCCGCCTCGATGCTGGGCAGCGTCGGCCACCGGGTCGCGGCGCACGCACGGTGCCCGGTGGTGATCGTGCCGCTGTCGGCCGAGCCTGCCTGCGACAGGGGCGCCGTCGTGGTCGGCCTTGCTCCTGGACGGGCCGGGCGCGCCGCGTTGCGTTTCGCGCTGGCGCACGCGGCCCGGCGCGGGGATCCCGTTGAGGGCGTTTGGGCGATGCAGAACGCCGACGGCGCCCGGAGTACCGCGTCGCGCGCCGTGCTGCCGCCGGAGCTTCGGTCGATCCTGGCCGAGCAGCTGCAGGTCCCGTTCCGGCTGCGCCGAATCGATGCCGATCCAGCTGCGGCGCTCACCACGACGGGCAGCGATGCCGCGCTGCTCGTGCTGGGTTGTCACCACAGCGACGAGCCGTGGTCGACCCGCCTGGGTCCGGTGCCGACCGCGCTGCTGGACCGGGCCGCGCTGCCTGTCGTCCTGGTGGGATGCGCAACACGGTAAAGGCTGTCGCTACAGCCGCCGCATCAGCGGGTCAGGTCGTGGCGTTGCGGGCGCCAACCGGATGCGCGCGTCGACGGCACACAGCCCGTCCGCGGTGCAGATGAGCGGGTTGAGATCGAGCTCGGCCACCTCGGGCAGGTCGTCGACCAGCATGGCCACCCGCGCCACCACGTCGGCCAGTGCGGCGCGCGAGACGACCGGTCGGCCGCGGTAGCCGTCAAGCAGCTTGGCCAGCTTGAGCTCGCCGATCATCGCCTCGGCCTCGTCCGACGCGATCGGTGCCAGCCGGAACGTGCGGTCGCCGAGAAGGTCGGCGAGCACGCCGCCCGCGCCCAGCATCACAACCGGGCCGAACTGCTCGTGCTGCACCGCGCCGACGATCACCTCGGTGCCGGCGGCGGCCATCGGCTGCAGCAACAACTGCTCCTCGACGGCGCCGCCCAGCTCGGCGGCGACGGTGCGCAGCTGTGCCTCGTCGGCGATGTCGAGCCGGACACCACCGCGGTCGCTCTTGTGTATGCCCGGCGCCGCCAGCTTGACGGCCACGGGATAGCCCAGCTCGGCTGCGGCCGCGACCGCCGCCTCGCACCCGCGCGCGACCCGTTGTGGGCTCACCGGCACGCCGTAGCCCGCCAGGAGTTCCCGAACGCTCTCGTGCGGTAGCCATTCCGTCCCGGCCCGCAGCGCGGTGGTGACCAGCCGGCGGGCGGCCGCCAGATCGACGCCGGTGGGGCGTTCGACGGCGAGGGGCCGGGCCCGGCGGATGTCGGCGTACCTGACAGCAACGGCGAGTGCTGCCGCGGCAGGTTCGGGGAAGGTGAAGACCGGCAGCGTGCGCGTGCCGCTGGTGATGGACCCGGCGGGGGCACCGACCCGCGTGGCGACCACTGGCTTGTGCTGCCCGCCGGCCACGGCGCCAATCCGGTCCATGACCTCGTCGGTGGGCGTGACCGCAGTGTCCGTGTACACCGTCAGCACGGCGTCCACCTCGGGTGCCGCGAGCACCGCGGTGAGGGCGTTCGCGAGCTGGTCCGGACGCACGGCCGCGCCGAGGTCGATCGGGTTCTGGCAGGACGCCGCACTGGGGACCGCGGCCCGTACCGCGGCCTCGGTGTCGGCGGTCAGGGTCACGACGTCGAGTCCGGCGCCCTCCGCAGCGTCAGCGGAGAGGATGCCGGGTCCGCCGGAGTTGCCGATGATCGCGACGCGCGGTCCGGACGGCAGCGGCTGCTCGGACAACACCCGGGCCGCGTCGAGCATCTGTTCCATGGCGGTGACGCGCACGACGCCGGCCTGCTGGAACAGGGCGTCCACGACGTCGTCGGACGCGGCCGCGGCAGCGGTGTGCGACTGACCGGCGCGCCTCCCGGCCGCCGAGCGCCCGGCCTTGATCGCGACGATCGGCTTGTGCTGTGCGACCCGGCGCGCGACCCGCGCGAACTTGCGCGGGTTGCCG
>DASRSS010000292.1:0-6312 GCA_035656335.1 Jatrophihabitantaceae bacterium
CCGGGCGCCGCCCAGCAGGCCAGTGCCGCACTGACCGCGCTGCTGAAGGCGACGAACACGAAGTGGGCCGCCGCCACCGTCGGCTCGCAGTCCGCGGCACCGCTCGAGCTCGCCAGCGGCAAGGCGGTGATGGCGATCGGCGGCTTCAACGGCACCGACGCCACCCCGACCCTGGCGCAGTTCAAAGCGTTCGTCGCGGCCGGCGAGATCGGCTACTTCGTCGCGACCGGCCAGGGCGCCGGGCGCGGTCCCGGCGGCCAAGGCACCGGCAGTGCGATCTCCAGCTGGGTGGCCGCGCACTTCTCCGTGACGACGGTCGGCGGCAGCACCGTCTACGACCTGACCACGGCGGCGACGCCGTGACGGGCGGTCAGCTCAGGCCGGCGTACGAGTGCAGCCCCGAGATCACCATGTTGACGATCACGAAGTTGAAGATGATCGACGCGAAGCCCGCCAGGTTCACCCAGGCGGCGGCGCGTCCCTTCCAACCCGCGGTCGCGCGCGCGTGCAGGTAGCACGCGTAGACGACCCAGACGATGAACGCCCAGGTCTCCTTCGGGTCCCAGCCCCAGTAGCGGCCCCAGGCGGCCTCGGCCCAGATCGCGCCGCAGATGATCGCGACCGTGTAGAGCGGGAACGAGAACGCGACGATCCGGTACGCGGCCTTGTCGAGCGCGGTGACGTCCGGCAGCCGCGCGGCGAGCGCGCCGAGCGACCCGGGACGGTATCCCGGCCGGACGCTGACCCGGTCGTGGCGGCTCTTCAGCAGGTACAGCACGGTCAGCACGGCGCTCACCATCAGCGCGCCCTCGGCGACGGACACGAGCGTGACGTGGATGGCCAGCCAGTACGACTGCAGCGCCGGCACCAGGGGCTGCGCCTTGGAGTAGAACACCGTGCCGGCAAGGAACATCAGCAAAATCACCGGCAGCAGGATGATCCCGCCAAGGTGGCGCAGCTGCGGCAGCTTCCAGAGCAGCGCCACGAACGCGATCACCCCGACGAGCCCGGCCACCGAGGAGAACTCGTACATGTTGCTCCACGGCACCGCGTCCACGGCGATCGCGCGGACCGCGATGGACGTACCGTGCATGAGCACGCCGAGGATCGTGATCGCGAACGAGAACCGTCCGATCCGGTCGGCGAAGGAGCGTTCCTCGGCAGGAGCAACCGGCGGGTCGATGAGCTCCGCGGCAGGCGGGCCTCCGGCGCCGACGAGTTCACGCACGGGCGCCGCAACCGGGACCGTCGCGGCGATCCGTCCCTTACGGCCGAACGCGTACTCGGCGGTGAAGCCCACCATGGCCAGCGCGTAGGTCGCGATCGAGGTCGTGAACAGCGTGTCGGACAGATGCGCCATCGAGCCGTCGATACCAGCCACGCCTCACTCCTTCCCGGCGGGCACAGCCACGGGCCGCACCGCCGTTCCCGCCGTCTGCAGCCGTTCGAGCAGCGCGGCGAACTCCGCGGTGAAGTTGCCGGAGTCGCTGCGGGCCAGGCCGCCGACGCTGACAACGGTAGGTGATCCGTCCGAGGGATCGGACGGTGGGGTGATCCGCAGCCACACCCGGCGGCGGCGGATGCCGAGCGAGCCGATCAGCCCGAGCACCATCGCCACGACGGCGATCAGCAGGTAGCCCTGCGTGGGGTCGTGGCTGACCTGGATGCTCGCGTACGGCTTCCACCCGTCGAAGGTGACCTTCACGCCGTTGCTGAACGTCTTGCTCTGGCCGATCTTCAGGCTGGCCTGGCCGATCTTCTTGAGCGCGGACGTGTCCAGCGAGTAGACCGACTCCGGCTGCCCGTTGGGGTTCACGTCGCCGACGTAGACGAACATGTCCAGCATCGGGTGGTTCACCTGCGGCGAGGTCGAGATCAGCCCGTTCGGCGACTCGCCGGGGGTCGGCGCGAAGATCCCGGAGATGCCGACGTCCTGGTGTGCGCCGGGCTTGCCGGTCTCCTTGAAGGCGCCCTCGGAAAGGAACGTGGTCGCGTCCGACGGCACGAACGCCTGTGTGTCGGTGATCGTCTCGCCGTCCGGCATGCGCACGGTGATCGTGGGCGAGAAGCCGTGACTGATCAGGTAGACGCGGTCGCCCTCCAGCCGCAGCGGATGGTTGACCGTGATCGTGTCGCGCTGCTTGGGCGCGTCCAGGTTCTTCTGGTACGTGACGTCCGCGGCGAACTTCGACGGCTCGCCGGTCTTGGTGTACGTGGCGGTGAAGCTGTTCAGCCGGTCGATGCAGAACGGTGCCAGGTCCGCGCTGCCGTTCGCCGCGAGCCGGCCGGGCTTCCACGAGTCGTAGGACGGGATGACGTTGCAGAACCCGTCGCCCTGCGTGACGATCACGCTGCCCTGGTACTTGTACAGCTGCCCGATCGCGATCAGCACCAGGCCGGCCAGCAGTGCGACGTGGAACAGCAGGTTGCCGGTCTCGCGGCTGTAGCCCTTCTCGGCCGAGAGCGTGACGGCGCCGGACGCCTCCACCCGCCGGGTGACCCGCCAGCGGCGACCGAGCGTGCGGCGTGCCGCGTCTGCGTAGGCGTCGGCGGACTCGGCCACGTCGAACGCGCCGTTCTCGGGCAGCCGGTTGAGGTTGCGCGGAGCGGGCAGCGGCTTGCGGATCAACGCGCGCGCATGCAGCCGGATGCGCGGGATCAGGCAGCCGACGAGCGAGACGAACAGCAGCAGGTAGATCGCGGCGAACCACACCGAGCCGAACACGTCGTACATGCCGAGGTGGTCGAGCAGCCGTCCCCACGCGCCGTGCGAGGCGATGTAGCTGTTCGTCTTGTCCGGGTTCAGCGGACGCTGCGGCAGGATCGAACCGGGCACCGCCGCGACCGCGAGCAGGAACAGCAGGATCAGCGCGGTGCGCATGCTGGTCAGCCGGCGCCACGCGATCCGCAGCGGACGGATCACTGTCTTCATATGCTGATTCCCGCGTTCGGGCCGACCGAGTTGCGCAGCTCGGCCATCCACGTCGTCCAGTCGCCAGTCACCAGCAGCACGCCGATCACGATCAGCAGCACCCCGCCGACACGGCTGACGAACGCCATGTGCCGGCGGACGAATCCGAGCGCGCCGGTCACCCAGCCGATGCCCAGCGCGACGAGCACGAACGGGATGCCGAGGCCGATGCAGTAGCAGGCCATCAGGAACGCGCCGCGGCCGGCGGTGCCGGAGATCAGCGACATGTTGTAGACCGCACCGAACGTCGGGGTCAGGCACGGCGTCCAGGCGGCGCCGAACGCGGCACCGAGCAGCGGCGCGCCGAGCAGGCCGGACGCGGGCAGCCGGTGCACCTTGAACTCGCGCTGCAACAGACCGAAGCCGCCGAGGAACACGACGCCCATGACGATCGTGACGACACCGAGCCAGCGCGCGATCTCGTTCGTGTGGTCGCGCACCTCCGCGCCGAGGCTGCCGAACAGCACGCCGCCGAGGACGAAGATCGCCGAGAAGCCGACGACGAACAACACGGCGCCGGCGACCATGCGGCCCTGGCTCGGACGCGTCCGGTTGCCCTGCTCGCCGGACAGGCCCGCCACGTAGGACAGGTAGCCGGGGACGAGCGGCAGCACGCAGGGCGACAGGAAGCCGACCAGTCCGACGAGGACCGCGACCGCCGCGGCGACCAGCAGTGGGCCGTCGTTCACCGCATGGGACAACCCGGCGTCGGCGAGCGGCACGACTACGCCCCAGGCCCGGATGAGGTGGGTTCGGCCAGCAGCTTGTTCAGCACCGGCTCGAGATCCTTCGGCGTGAGCGCCCCGATGTAGACCGCGGCCACCCGCTGCTGCTTGTCGATCAGCACCGTGAACGGCAGGCCCTGCGCGGGCAGGTGGCCGAGCTGCAGCGCCGCCTTGCCCTGCTGGTCGTAGACGATCGGGAAGCTGATGTTGTTGTCCTTGACGAAGGACTCGGCCTTGCCGCGCTGATCCTTGAAGTCGATGCCGACGAAGTCCACGCCCTTGGACTTGTACGCGCGGTAGACGCTGTCGAACTGCGGCGTCTCGATCTGGCAGGGCGGGCACCAGCTGGCCCAGAAGTTGATGACGACGACCTTGCCCGCGCTGCTGGCCAGATTGAACCCGTCGCCGTTCAGCAGCTTGCCGGTGACGTCGCCGACCCGCTTGCGGTCGGCCGGCTTCCAGGTCTGGCCCGGGTCGCTGGCGCTGACGAACCGGAACTGGTTGCCGGCGGTCTGGTCCACGGCGTTCTTGCCGCTGCAACCCGTCACGAGCCCGGCGGCGGCAAGTGCCGCGCAGGCCAGCGCGATCGGGACCAGTCGCAGTTTCATCGCCGTCCAGTGTGCGGCACGCGGTCAGCCGCCCCGACACCGCCTCAGCATCCTGTGGGCCCGGTCAATCCGCCCTGTGCGCGGGTCAGGCGCCCGCGCCGTGACCGGGCGGCAGCGTGGCGGCCGGCTCGGCGTAGTCGATCGCGGTGATCGCGTCGCCGTCGAAGGTGAACGACGTCACCGAGGCCAGGCTGCAGTCGCGGTTGCGCGGGTCGTGGAACAGCCGTTTGCCCTCCGCGCTGCGGCGCGCGCAGACGATCGGCAGCTGGTGGCTCACGCACACCGCCTCGGCGTCCGGCCCGATCGCGGCGGCGGCGTCGCGTGCCGCCCGGGCCGCGGTGAGGACGCGCGCGGCGATCTGCACGTACGGCTCGCCCCAGGACGGACGGAACGGGTTGCGGTAGTACTTGAACAGGCTCGGGTCGCGGAACAACCCGGCGCCGCCCGCGACCGGCTTGCCCTCCAGGTGGTTGCTCGCCTCGATCAGCCGCTCGTCCGTCTCGATGGCCAGGCCGAGCGCGTCCGCCAGCGGTTGCGCGGTCTGCTGGGCGCGCTCGAGCGGGGACGAGACGAGGTAGCCGATCGGCCGCTGCGCCAGGTACTCGGCGGCGAGCTTGGCCTGCGCGACGCCCAGGTCCGACAGCCGGAAGCCGGGCAGCCGGCCGTAGAGCACGTGGCCCGGGTTGTGGACCTCGCCGTGACGCAGCAGGTGGACGGTAGTCATCCCGCCATCCTCCCAGGCTCCTGCCAACCCCCGCTTTCCACCTTTCAGCGGTGCGATTCGGGCAGATTTACGCCGCTGAAAGGTGGAAAGCCGAGTGAGTTAGGCGGGGACGGCCTCGGCAGCGGCGCGGGCAGCGGCGGGCAGGGCGTCGGCAAGAATCGCGAGCGCGCCGTCGTCCATGGCCGCGTTGACGAACCAGGCCTCGAACGCGCTCGGCGGCAGGTAGACACCCGCGTCCAGCATCGCGTGGAAGAACGGCTTGTAGCGCCAGGTCTCCGCGGCCTGGGCGCCGGCGAAGTCGGTCACCGGGTCCGCACTGAAGAACACCGAGAACAGGTTGCCCGCGTACTGGACGGTGTGCGCGACGCCGGCCTCGGTCAGCGCGGTCGTGACCAGCCGGCCGACGGTGTGCGCGTTCGCGTCCAGGGCCTCGTAGACGGCTGCGTCGGCGGCTCGCAACGAGGCCAGCCCGGCGGCGACGGCGACGGGGTTCCCGGACAGCGTCCCCGCCTGGTACACCGGCCCGGCCGGCGCCAGCTTGTCCATCACGTCCGCGCGGCCGCCGAACGCGGCTGCGGGCAGGCCGCCGCTCATCACCTTGCCGAAGGTGAACAGGTCCGCCTCGACCGGGTCCAGGCCATACCAGCCGGCGGGCGAGACCCGGAACCCGGTCATCACCTCGTCCATGATCAGCAGCGCGTCGTGTTTGAACGTGATCTCGCGCAGGCCGGCGTTGAATCCGTCCAGCGGCGCGACGGCGCCCATGTTCCCCGCCGCGGCCTCGGTGATCACTGCCGCGATCTCGGTCCCGAACTCGGCGAACGCCGCCTCGACGGCGTCCAGGTCGTTGTAGGGCAGCACGATCGTCTCGGCGGTCTGTGCACCGGTGACGCCCGGGGTGTCCGGTAGCCCGAACGTGACCACCCCCGAGCCGGCGGAGGCGAGCAGGGCGTCGACGTGCCCGTGATAGCAGCCGGCGAACTTCACCACGCGGTGCCGCCCGGTGACGCCGCGCGCGAGCCGGATCGCGGACATGGTCGCCTCGGTGCCGGAGTTGACCAGCCGCACCTGCTGCAGCGACGGGGAGGCGACGCGCTCGACGAGCAGCTCGGCGAGCTCGATCTCGCCCGCCGTGGGCGTCCCGAACGAGAGCCCCGACGTCGCCGCCTCCTGCACCGCCGCGACCACGGCGGGGTGGGCGTGCCCGAGGATCATCGGCCCCCAGGACGAGACCAGGTCGACGTAGCGGCGTCCGTCCGCGTCGATCAGGTACGCGCCGGATCC
>DASRSS010000293.1:0-7639 GCA_035656335.1 Jatrophihabitantaceae bacterium
GAACGCGTCCGTCCGGTCGAAGTCCACTGCTTCAGTCATGCCGCCACGCTGGCCGCAGTGTCTGACAGTAATGATGGGATCGCGCCCATAGTCGAACGAGCTGGAATTGCAGCCCGGCAACGAAACGCACGCGAAGATCGAACTGACCGCCGTCGCTGCCGACGAGGGCGACCGCAGCGCAGACCGCAACCCGGCAGCGCAAGGCACGCGAAGATCGAACCGACCGCCGTCGCTGCCGACGAGGGCGACCTCAGCGCAGACCGCAACCCGGCAGCGCAAGGCACGCGAAGATCAAACTGACCGCCGTCGCTGCCGGCGAGGCGACCACAGCGGACGCCGCCGCCGGGCAGCGGAACCAGGTGGTGATCAAGCCCGACGGCCGCCGCCGCAAGGGAATCAACCGCCGCGATCGCAATCCTCCGAGACGTCAACGTTTTCTCGCTCCCCCGCGCACCTACTCCTCGCGCCAGGCGAACGGCGCTGGCGCCAGGAGTAGGTCGGACGCGGCTCAGCCGGCGAGGACGAGGTCGAGCTCGACGTCCTCGACCGGGGGCAGCTGCCGGCGTCCCTGCCGGAGCGCGACGAACGCCGCGACTCCGCCCGCCGCGACCAGGACCGCGGCCACGATCAGTCCGAGCCGGTAGCCGGACAGGTACGCGTCCATAGGCGCGTGCCCGGCCCGCGCGACCGCGCTCTGCCGCGCCGTGAGGATCGCGCCGATGACGGTGATCCCGAGCAGGCCGGCGATCTCCCGCGAGGCGTTGAAGATGCCGGACGCGACACCCGCCTGCGCCTCGGGCATCGCGCCGAGGATCATCGCGGTCAGCGGCACCGACAACCCACCACCGACACCGACCAACGCGAAGCTGGGCATCAACGCCAGGAACGACGAGTCGCGCCCGAGCACGGCCAGGGAGGCGATCCCCGCGGCCATCAACAGCATCGCCAAACCGACCGAGCGGTGCGCGCCCATCGCGGCCGCCACACGCTCGGCCGCAATCGAACCCACCACCATCAGCAGCGCCATCGGCACGAACGCGGCGCCCGCCTCCGTGGCGGAGAATCCGAGCACGTTCTGCAAGTAGATGGACGTGAAGAAGTAGATGCCGAACAGCCCGAAGCCCCACATCACGATCGCGGTGATGCCGCCGGAGAACACCCGGTTCGAGAACAGGCGGACGTCCACCATCGGGTCACTCGCGCGCCGCTCGACCACGGCGAACACGATCAACGCGATGAGCGCGACGGCGAACGAAGCCGTGATCGGCGCGGACGTCCAGCCGCGATCGTGCCCTTCGATCAGCGCGTAGGTCAGCGCGAACAGCCCGGCGGCCGAGATGCCGAGGCCGGGGAGATCGACGGTCCGCGACTCGCCGTCGCCGTCGGGGACGATCGCCCACCGGCCGAGCACGAGCGTCACGACACCGACCGGGACGTTGACGAAGAAGATCCAGTTCCACGTCACGTGCTGGCTGAGCACGCCGCCGAGCAGTGGACCGAGCGCGAGGGCGAGCGCGCCGACCGCGCTCCACATACCCACCGCGCGCGTGCGCTCGCGCTCGTCCGGGAACGTCGCCGAGATGATCGCGAGCGTCGTCGGCGTGACGAGAGCCGCGCCCAGACCCTGCACCGCGCGGGCCGCGATCAGCGCCGCGTCGTTGCTGGCGAGTCCCGCGGCGAGCGACGCCCCCGTGAAGATCGCCAGCCCGAGGCTGAACAGCCGCCGCCGGCCGTACAGGTCGGCGAGCCGCCCGCCGGCGAGCAACAGGCTCGCGAACACCAGGATGTACCCGCTCACCACCCACTCCAGGCCGGCCGTCGTCAGGTGCAGATCGCGCTGGATCGCCGGGATGGCGACGTTCACGATGTTGTTGTCCAGGTAGGTCATGAAGGTCGCCAGGCTCACCGCGAGCAGCGTCCAGGTTCTGCGCATCTCGATCTCCTATACACCGTACATGTACGCCGTATAGTGAACCTCTACGCTGTATAGTTGTCAACCGTGAATGCGCGAGCAGCCGCACGGGCCGAGCTGAGCCGGGAGACGATCGTCGACCGCGCGCTCGAGATCGCGGACAGCGAGGGCACCGGCGCGATCACGATCCGCCGGATCGCCAAGGAGTTCGCCGTCACGCCGATGGCGCTCTACTGGCACGTCCAGAACAAGGACGAACTGCTCGCGGCGATGGGTGATCGGTTCTTCGACGACCTGCCGCCGCTGGTGGACTCCGGTCCCTGGAGCCAGCGGCTGCGGTCCGTCGTCATGACCCTGGTCGAGTCGCTGCGCCGCCACCCCGCGTCCGCCCATCTGGCCGCGGCGCGCGCGCTGCAGTGTCCGCCCGGTCGCCAGTACGCCGAGGACGTCCTTGCCATGCTGATCGCCGCCGGCTTCTCCAACACCGAGGCGAGCGACATCGCGCGGACGGCGCTGCAGACGGCGATCATGCTCGTCAGCCAGCAGGCCGGCGCCGAACCGGACGTCGCGGAGGCCGAGCGCGAATCGGTGCGCGCCGCCAAGCGCGACGCGCTCGCGTCACTGCCCGCCGACCGCTACCCGAACCTGGTCGCGTGCGCCGACGCGCTGACGGCCTGTGACGACCCGGACACCTACTTCGAGTTCGGCGTCGACCTGTTCGTCGCCGGGGTCGACCGGCTGCAATCCACCCGCCGGCGCCAGAGCCGCAAGGCGTGACAGCCCAGAGCTACCGCCCGACGGCGTAGCCCTGCATGGCGCGGGGGTTCGCGGCCGCGCGCAACCGTCCGTCCGCGCCACGGGAAACCGCACACAGCCGACCGAGCGACCAGCCGTCGCTGTGCACCAGCTCGTGACCGCGCCGCTCCAATTCAACGAGGACCTCCGGACCGAACCGATCCTCGATGACGACCTGACGCGGGAACGCCTCGCGCGGATAGAACGAGCTCGGAAAGTGCGTGCTGTGAAAGGTCGGCGCGTCGATCGACTCCTGCAGGTTCATCCCGCCCAGCACGTGGTTGAGGAAGAACGACAGCTGCCACTGGTCCTGCTGGTCGCCGCCGGGTGTACCGAACGCCAGCGCGGGCTCGCCGTCGCGCAGCGCGAGCGACGGAGACAGCGTCGTGCGCGGACGGCGCCCCGGCACGAGCGAGTTCGGCAGGCCGGGCTGCAGCCACATCATCTGCACGCGGGTGCCGAGCGGGAAGCCGAGCGTGTCGATCACCGGCGAGGACTGCAGCCAGCCGCCACTCGGCGTGGCGGCGACGAGGTTGCCGAAGCGGTCCGCCACGCTCACGTGGCAGGTGTCGCCGCGGGTCTCGCCGGTGCGCGACACGGTCGGCTCCGCGGTCGTGACGTCACCGACCGGACGGGCCGGCGCGCGCAACACCGCGTCCGGCAACACCGGATCGCGCCCGCCGGGGGAGCCCGGACGCAGCTCGCCGTCGGCGCGATCGCCGATAAGCGCCCGGCGCTGCGCGGTGTACTCGGGAGCCAGCAGTTCGGTCATCGGGACGTCCGCCGCGTCGCCGTACCACGCCTCGCGGTCGGCGAACGCGAGCTTGCTCGCCTCCACCACGGTGTGAACGAAGTCGGCGGTCCCGGGCGTCAGGTCGAGCCCGTCCAGCAGGGCGAGCTGCTGCAGCAGCACGGGTCCCTGACCCCACGGCCCGGTCTTGCACACCGTCCACCCGTGGAAGTCCAGCGTCGTGGGCCGCTCGTAGCTCGGCCGCCACGCGGCGAGGTCCGCACCGGTCAGCACACCGGCGTGCCGCTCGCCGGACGAGTCCCGCCAGGCCGTGCGCGCGAACGAGTCGATCGCGTCCGCCACGAACCCGCTCGTCCACGACGTGAGCGCGTGGTCGATCTGCCCGTCCCGGTCGGACGTCGCCGCCTCGGCCTCCTCGAGCAGCCGGCGCAGCGTCGCGGCCCACGCCGGGTTGCGGTGCCAGCCGCCGGCCTGCGGCACGCAGTCGCCGGCCAGGTAGAGCGCCGCCGATGTCGTCCAGTCGTCGCGGAACAGCTGGGCCACCGCGCCGATGGTGCGCGCGATGGACGGCAGCACCGGAATCCCCGTGGTCGCATAGTGAATCGCCGCGTCGAGCACGTCCCGCAGTCGCGCCGTGCCGTGATCGCGCAGCAGGGTGAACCAGCCCGCGGTGGCGCCGGGGACGGCCGCGGCGAGCAACCCGGATCCGGGCACCAGGTCGAGCCCGAGCTCGCGGTAGTGCTCGATCGTTGCGCCGGCCGGGGCCGGGCCTTGCGCGCACAGCACCGTCGGCTCCGTGCCCGGGCCAGCGAAGATCAACGGCAGGTCGCCGCCGGGTCCGTTCAGGTGCGGCTCCACGACCTGCAGCGTGAACCCCGCGGCGACGGCGGCGTCGAACGCGTTGCCGCCGGCCTCGAGCAGGGCCATTCCCGCGGCAGACGCCAGCCAGTGCGTGGAAGACACCATCCCGACGGTGCCTTGGAGTTCGGGACGGGTCGTGAACACGACCCCGACGTTACCGGCGAGCCGGAGCGGGCCGACGCCGGTACCTGCGCCGCTTGACGGCGAGCGCGACCGTGGCCAGGACGGCCAGCGTGGTCGTCACGACGGCGGGCACCGTGAACGGATCCCGTCCGCCACCGATCGCGCCGGCGGCCGCGGCTCGGCGGGTGCTCGCGGACGGTGTCGGCGAACCGGCTGGTGGCGTCACCGGCGCGTCCAGGTGCCCGACCGGCGCCGTCCCCGCGGGAAGCGCGAAGCCCCAGTTCAGCAGTGTGGTCGCCTGCTGCCACTGATCGGTCGGCCAGCGCTGCGCGCGCAGGAAGATCACCGCGAGGGTCCGGCCGCGGCGGCGGATCGCGCCCGCGAACGTGTGCTGCGCCGCGTCCGTGTACCCGGTCTTCGCGACCAGCGCGCCCGGCACCGTCGTCAGGAACTGCTCGTTCTGGTTCGCCATCGGCACCGGGTCCAGGGCCGTCGCCGGCGGGTGCTGCGCGGGCAGCTTCGCCGCCGCCGTCCGGTCGTAGGCCACGAACCGCGGAAGCGTCAACGCCTTACGCAGAAAGAGCATCATGTCGTACGCGCTGGTCAACTGCTGCCAGCCGTCAAGCCCCGACGGCGTCTGGACGAACGTGTCGTACGCGCCCAGTGAGAGCGCCTCGGCGTTCATCGCGGCAACCGTGCGACCGACGCCGCCGGCCGCCTGCGCAAGCGCCACCGCGGCGTCGTTGCCAGACACCAGCAGCAGTCCGCGGAACAGGTCGTCGATGCGATAGCGACCGTTGGCGACGAGACCGGCGTGCGAGCCCTCGGTGTTCGCGGCGGCGGCGCTCACGGTCACGCGCTCGTCGCCGGGCAGCTTAGGGATGAGCGTGTCCGAGGTGAGGATCTTCAGGATGCTGGCCGGCTGGTAGCGGCCGTGCGGGTCGCGGGCCGCCAGAATGTCGCCGGTGCCGAGGTCGGCGAGCACCCAGCCGCGGGCGGTCAGACCGTGCGGCAACGCGGGTGCGCCCTTCGGCCGGACGACGCCGCGCGAGAGCAGGCGCTGACCGCCGACGGCCTCGCCGTCCGGACCGATGCCACCGCGCGGCGGGTGCGGATCCGGGGCGGCCGGTGACACCCCGCTGTCGGTCGGGCTGGGTGCGGGCGGTGGCACGTCCACGGCAGCCGCGGGTCCTGCCGCCGCGGCCACGAGCAGCAGGCTCGTCATCGTGGCCAGCAGCGGACGCCTCACCCGCGCAGGCTACGTGCGCGCGGGTGCCGCACGCCGCGACGACACGCGCGCCCGGCTAGCGCGTCGACGCACCACCGACGACGCGGGACACGGCAGCAGCCCGGCTGGACACGCCCAGCTTGCGGTACGCGTGCTCCAGGTGCTTGGCGACCGTGCGCGGACTCATCCCCAACCCGCGCGCGATCGCGGAGTTGGTGTCGCCGTCCGCCACGCGAGCCAGGATGACCAGTTCCCGCTCGGTGAGGGCCGGTTTCTGCGGTGCCTCGGACCGGACTTCCATGCCTGCCCCCGACCGTGCTGCGTGCGTGATGTGCGTATCGACAGGATGCAGCGCCGGTGATGTGCTCGGCAGATCTTTTGTCCGACCCTGGCACGGATTGTGATGGTGAGGTGCGTATGCGAGCGATCGACGAGGACAAGTTGATGGCGTTCGTGGGGCAGGTGGTCGGCGACTTCGGGGCCATGGCCACGGCGCCGCTGGTGCTGCTCGGTGAGGAGCTCGGGCTGTACCGGGCGATGGCCGACGGCGACCCCGTCGACGCCGCGGAACTCGCCGCCCGGACGGACACGGACGAGCGGTACGTGCGCGAGTGGCTGTGCGCCCAGGCGGCCAGCGGCTACGTCGCCTACGACGGCAACGGTCGCTTCCACCTCGAGCCGGAGCAGGCTGTGGCCTTCACGGACGAGAGCAGCCCGGCGTGCGTCCTCGGCGGCTTCGAGGCTTTTCTCGCGATGACGAAGGTCCAGCCGCGGCTGGTGGACGCGTTCCGGACGGGTAACGGGATCGGTTGGGGCGAGCAGGACGTCGGGCTGTTCCACGGCACGGCTCGGTTCTTCCGTCCGGGCTACGAGGCGAACCTCGTCTCGGCCTGGCTCCCCAGTCTTGACGGCGTGGTCGAGGTGCTCGCCGAGGGCGGACACGTGGCCGACATCGGCTGTGGCTTCGGGCACTCCACGATGATCATGGCCACGGCGTTCCCGGCAAGCCGGTTCCACGGCTTCGACGCGCACGGGCCGTCGATCGACGCCGCGGGCAAGTGGGCCGCCGGTGCGGGGCTGGCGAACCGCGTCCAGTTCGACGTCGCGACCGCGAAGACGTTCGCCGGCGACGACTACGACCTGATCACGTACTTCGACTGCCTGCACGACATGGGCGATCCGGTAGGCGCGCTGCAGCATGCCCGGTCGGCGCTCGATCCCGCCGGCACGGTCATGCTCGTCGAGCCGTTCGCGGCCGACGACGTGGGCGACAACATCAACCCGGTCGGCCGGCTGTTCTACGCCGCGTCCACGATGGTGTGCACGCCGGCGTCGAAGTCGGAGGAGGTCGGCAGGGCGTTGGGTGCGCAGGCCGGCGAGGCGCGGACCCGGGTTGTCGCCCGAGAGGCGGGCTTCAGCCGCTTCCGCCGAGCCTCCGCCACCCCGTTCAATCTCGTGTACGAACTGCGTCCCTGACCGGTAACCCGCTTTCCACCTTTCAGCGGGATTATTGGAGCGTTTTTACGCCGCTGAAAGGTGGAAAGCGGGGTCAGACCCGGCGGTAGAGCAGGGCCTTCTTGACTTCGGCGATCGCCTTGGTGATCTCGATGCCGCGGGGGCACGCCTCGGTGCAGTTGAACGTGGTCCGGCAGCGCCACACGCCCTCGCGGTCGTTCAGGATCTCAAGCCGCTCGTCGGCCGCCTCGTCGCGGCTGTCGAAGATGAACCGGTGCGCGTTCACGATCGCGGCCGGCCCGAAGTACGAACCGTCCGCCCAGTACACCGGGCAGGACGACGTGCACGCCGCGCACAGGATGCACTTGGTGGTGTCGTCGAAGCGCTCGCGGTCCGCCTGCGACTGGATGTGCTCGCGCGACGGCTGGTTGCCGTACGTGATCAGGAACGGCTTGATCGCCCGGTACGCCTCGAAGAACGGCTCCATGTCGACGACCAGGTCCTTCTCCAGCGG
>DASRSS010000294.1:0-6855 GCA_035656335.1 Jatrophihabitantaceae bacterium
GCGGCAGCGGCGAGCACGCCGCAGGCGAGGGCGGGGGCGGCGGCGGTGGCGCCGGCGCGAGCTATGCGGACGCGTTCGGCACCGACCAGCAGTACTCGGCGGGCAGCAACTCCGGCGACGGGTCGGCGTCGCTGACGTTCACCACGTACGTGCCGCACCAGCCGGTGATCACCAGCTCGCCGTGCATCTACACCGGTGACCTGACCGAGTCGAAATACCTGCCACAGGTCACCGCCACCGGGTATCCGGCGCCGGCGATCGACCTGATCGGCGCGCCCGGCTGGCTGACGATCTACGGCGCCGGCTATGACGTCGACGGCTCGAGTTCGATCAACCTGCACGCGGATGGACCGGTCGCGCCGGGCCAGTACCGGCTGCAGGTGAAGGCGACGAACGCGGTCGGCTCGCTCATCGATCCGCTGACGCTCGTGGTCGGTCCGACGCAGCCGGAGTTCCTCTCGCCGGACACGGCAACGGCCACCGCAGGCAGTTCGTTCGCGTTCCAGGTGCAGGCCGTGGGCTGCCCGCCGTTCACCCAATACGCGATCACCGCGGGTCAGAGCGACGTGCCGTGGCTGACCATCGACCCCGAGACGGGCGAGCTGTCCGGCCTGCCGGACGCGTCCGACGTCGGCACGCACACGATCACGGTGCAGGCGAGCACCGGTGGCGCGATCGGGGCCCCGATCACGCAAACCCTTACCGTGCAAGTGAACCCGGCCGCCGTGACGCCGCCGCCTGTCACCGTTCCGCCGGTCACCACGCCCCCGGTCACCACGCCCCCGGTTACGACGCCCCCGATTACGACGCCGCCGGCCACCGTGCCGCCCGCGACGCCGCCGGCCACGTCGGGATCGAGCGGAGCGACGCCGCCCGAACCGGCGAGCAAGCTCGCGGCCGACCTGGCCGTGCACCTCGGCGGACCGGCGACCGTGCGGACGGGACGCACGTTTACCGAGACACTCACCGTGACCAACCACGGCCCGCATCGGGCCGGACGCGTCCACCTCGCGCTGCGCGTCCCACGCGGGTTCGCGGTCAGCGACGCCGCGGGCGCAACGCGGCACGGCCGGGCGCTGCGCTGGAGCATTCCGGCTCTCGCGGCGCACGGGACGCACACCTACACGCTCACGTTCGAGGTCGTCACGCAGCGGCGCGCGCACCACACGTTCCGGGCGGCCGTCCGATCGCTCACCGCACGCGATCTGAACGCGCACAACGACCACGGCAAGGACCGCCTGCTCGTCAAGCCTCAGTAGCTGTCAGCCGACGCCCGCGCCGCTCGGACGAGGTCGCTGGGTATCGGGCGGCCCTTCCGGGTTGTCGCGCTAGTTGTGATGGATGCCGAACGCCGGCTACGCGGACAGCATCTTCTGGACGGCCTGCCGGGTGACGTCCAGCTCGCGACCGATGTCCGCCTGCGACCAGCCGTCGTCGATCAGCTGCTGCATCAGCACGCGGCGCTCCTCGTGGTAGCGGCGTGCCAGTCGTGTGTGCTCCAGAGCCTGCGCGCGGGCCTGCTTGATGCGTTCGATCGTGTCCTCAGCGGTCTGCTTCCTTCGCGTCATACACCCAGAATGACAACCTCGGTTGTCATGTGTCAACCCATAGTTGTCATGCGTTGCTCAGGATGCTCGTCCACTCGGCGAGGCGTTGCGGCGTCCGGACGCCGCCGAGCGTCCGCAGCCGGGCACCGCGTCGCCGGGTCAACACAGGGTTGTGCTCGACTACGGGCACCGGCAGACTCCACCCATGTTCCTGGCCGAGCCGCCCGCCAGCGCGGGCCGCGATGCCGCCTACCAGGCGGATCGGGACGACAGCGGGTACGTCGACAACCTGACCCGGCTCTGGACCTGGCGTCCGGACGTCCTGGATGCGTACCTGGCACTGCGCGCTCAGCTGCAGCAGGGATGGGAGCTGGACGAGCTCGACCGCGCCGTGCTGGTCGTCGCGACCGCCAGCGCCCGTAAGGATTCCTACTGCTCGCTGGCGTGGGGGAACACGCTGGCCGGACTCGTCGGCGAGGAGGCTGCGGCACAGGTGCTCACCGGCCGGTTCGATCCGCTGCCGCCGCGGCAGGCCGCGCTCGCCGCGTGGGCCAGCGCGGTCGCGACCGACCCGAACTCGACGAGGGCTGCCGACGTGGACGGGCTGCGCGCGTGCGGGCTGAGCGATCAGGCGATCTTCGAGGCCACCGCGTTCGTCGCCGTGCGGCTGATGTTCGCAAGCATCAACGACGCGCTCGGGGCCGAACCGGACCTGCAACTGGCGCAGCGTGTGCCCGGCAGCGTGCGGGCAGCCGTCCACTACGGACGCCCGCCCGCAACCACTCCATCGGAGTGAGACGGAGTCCTGCAAACGGACGATGCTCGCCCGCGACCGGGCGCCTTACCGTGTTCGCGTGTCCGGCGCGTACCTGCCGGACGCGGCCCTGCTCGCCGGCATCGAAGCCGGTGACGAACTCGCGGTCCGGGCGGTGATCCGGCGGCTCGTCACGCACGAACCCCGGTTGTCCACGTCCACCGCATCTGGAGGTCGTTCGCCATGAGTGTCTTCGTCACGATCCGCATCACCGGCGACACCGCGCTGTTCCGGCGGTCCCTCACCGAACGCAAGGACGACTTCGCCGCCATCGCACAGCGCGCCCGTGGCAAGGGCGGCCTGCACCACCGCTTCGGCGTGGGCGACGGATACGTCCTGGTCGTCGACGAGTGGGAGTCGGTCGACGCGTTCCAGGCGTTCTTCGGCGATCCGCAGCTGCAGACGTTCATCGGTTCGGTCGGCGCGAACACCAGCATGCAGCCGGAGATCACCGTCGCCGAGGCGATCGACTCCCCCGACGCCTACTGACGCGACTCAGAAAGGAACTTCGGTCTCGAGCAGACCCTCGCCGTGAGCGCGTCCGGACAGGATGCGGCAGAAGTCCACCGCGTCGAGTTCGAGTTCCGGTCCGCCGCTGCCGTTCGACCACCGGCCGCCGGCCGGACCGGTCAGATGCAGCGTGTACGGCTGGCCGTGGCGCCGGCCCCATTCGGCGACGACGTCCGCGACGATGGCGCCGTCGTGCTCCGGCGTGAGCACGTGCTCGGCGCCGGTGGCGCGGACGAGGTCGATGCGGTGCATCCACGGATCGCGGGTGAAGATCACGTCGACCAGGTAGCCGATCGTCCACGTCTCCATCCGACCGCCGACGGCTTGCGGCACCGGCATCGGGCGGCGGCGGACGATGCCCGGAACGCGCCGCCGCGCTCGCGCAGCCTTGGGCGACCGTGCCGCGTACAGCTCGACGAGCTGCGTAGACGTCATACCCGACCGTTCCTCGACCTGCAGGCCGGTGAGCGCGTCGATAAACACGCCGCCGCGCGCGCCGGCGATCTTCACCTGGCGGCGCTGGTCGCGCAGGGATCGGGCGAAGTCGACCATCCCCAGCAGGTGCGCCGTCAGAGCGCGGACGTCCCAGCCGACGCAGTCGGTCGGCGCCGCCCAGTCGGCTGGACGGAGGCCGCGCAGCAGGTCGGTCATGCGTTGGTACTCGGTCTCGGCGAGGCGCATCGCGGTCGCTCTGTCGAGCGCCGGGGCCTGCGGTGGGGTGTCGGTCATGGTCATCGGATCCTCCTGAGCTTGGGGCCGGGCAGTCCGACCTCGTCGGCGTACACGTCGACGATGCGTGGCAGTTGGCGGCGCCACCGGGTGCCGCCGGGGTCGTTGGCGAGCTGCTGGTTGATCGCGCCGGCGACGAACGCCGTCCACAGGTCGAGATCGGCCGCCGCGCGCACGCCCACCTCGCGCATGAATGCGACCATCACGCCGAAGGTGCGCTCGGACTCGGCGTACGCCTCGGCGCTGGGCGTGAAAGCCGGCAACACCGCCTGGTTCATCAACTGGTAGCGCGCCACGTCCGCGACCGAGAAGTCGAAGAACGCCTCGGCGCCTCTGAGCAGGGTGCGCCGCGGTTGCTTCGGGTCGGCCGTGACCTCGGCCAGGACGACGCCCGCGGCGTTCCAGGCCTGCGCGAACATGCCGTCGTAGATGGCGTTCTTGGAGTCGAAGTGCGAGTACAGCGACGGCGGACGCATGCCCACGATCGCGCCGACCTCGCGCAGCGTGACCGCCGCCAGTCCGTCGCGGCGAGCGATCTGCCAGGCGGCGTCGAGGATCTCGAGCCGGGTGGCCTCACGTCGTTCGGCTCGCCTATCGCGATTAGGTAAAGCGGTCACAATTAGGTAAGGTCCGCTGTCGCCGCGGAAATGTCAAGGTCCGTGCGCGACCTTGGCGCGAAAGCACTTCGGCTACTGCGCGAGTTCCCAGACGTGGCCGGCCGGGTCGCGGAAGCTGGCGGTGCGGATCCCCCACGGACGGTCCATCGGGCCGTTGAGCAGCTCGACGCCGCGCTCGGTCAGCTGCGCGCACAGCGCGTCGACGTCCTCGACCTGGACCGTCAGCTGTGACCGCGTGCCCTCGTCCGGGCCACCGACCTGCGCAGGCGCGACGAGCTCTGGGGCCTCGCGCACGTCCAGCAGGTTGATCAACGTGCCGCCGAACGCGAACACGACGGAACTCTCGTCCTCGAAGTGCACCGGGGCCTCGAACGCGCGCTGGTAGAACTCGCGCGCCGCCGGCAGGTCCTCGACGAACAGGGTGATCGCCGCGATCCCCTTGGCCCACGTGTTGGTCATGCGCCGCACCCTACTGATGTGATCATGTAGCTCAGACGTCGCGGCCGCCCCGATCTCATCGCACCGACGAAAGACGATCGAGAGGACCAGCGAACCCGGCCGCTACGCTGGACCACGTGGCTGTGCGAGCTAGCGGCATCCGCCAGCAGAGCATCTGGGCCAGCATCGTCAGCGACGACGCCCCGGCGCTGCGGGACTGGCTGCTCGCCCTCGGGTTCACCCAGGATCTGCTGATCCCCGGCGAAGGCGACGGGACGATCCACCACTGTCAGCTCGACGCACCCTGAATGCGCCCGTCATCCACGAGCTCACCGATCAGACCGACTATCCGTCGCGCGACTTCACCGTGGCCGATCCCGACGGCAACCACTGGACCTTCGCGACCTTCGCGGGCTGACGGCCCGCCTCGCGAACAGCGGAGATCAACCGGAGGTGTAGCCCAGCTGGGCGGCCGCGGCGCGCAGCGTGTGCTGCCAGTTGGCGGCGGGCGTGTCGACAGCGCGCGCGAAGTCGGGAGCAGCCGGGAAGCTGTCCGCGGCGGGCGCCCAGAGCGCGAGGCAGTCCTGGCCCGTCATCGCCGAGGAATAGAGGATCCCGTCCGCCGTCGGCCACGCCGTGCGCAACGCGCGGGCCCAGCGGCGCGTGATGTCCTTTCGGTAGCTGCCGATTGCCTGGGCAGCACCGAGCGCGACTGCGCCGGGTCCACGCAGGTCGATCAACGTCAGCGTGCGGATCGGACGCCATGCGTAGGCGATCGGGCTGGTTGGATCGTCGCGGCGGATCGCCCGGTTGTGCTGAAAGCGTTCGGCGAGCGCGGTGAGCAGCGTGGCCGCGGCGTAGAGCACGAGTTCTCCGGAACGGTTGCCCGCTGGCTCGGGGTGCGGGTCGAAGCGGGCCGACGGCAGTGGCCCGTAGGAGCGCAGCTGGCCGAAGCCGACCGCGTGAGCTCCGGCTGCACTCGCGATGTTCCACAGGACATCGGAGTGCGAGTACCGCGTCCAGGTCGGGGTTCGGTCCGCGAGGTCGGGTGGCGGGATGTGCGGGACCTTGCTCACCGCGCCGGCCCGGTGTCGACTCGAGGACCGAGCCGGGCCGGGTGCCGCATCACTGCTGCTCGCCGAGCGTCTCGGCGAGCGCGCGCACCGGAGCGGGATCTCCGCCGGCGTCCAGCCAATCGACCGGGCTGACCGGCTCATCGTTCAGGAGCAGGGCATCGTCCGGCGTCGTCATGAAAGAACGAACCGTCACCGGGTGGGCAGCCTGCGGCAGTGCGGCGAGCACCTCGGCCAGGTGCGGCAGCACCCGCCCGTGACGGAACTGCCAGTCCGGGAAGCGACGCCGGCCACCGGCACCCGGGTAGGCGTAGATGCCGCCGTCGCGAACCCGATGCGACAGCCGGGTCTGGTCGATGCCGAGCAGCTCGGCCGCCTCGCGCCGCGACAGCGTGCCGGCCACCTCAGCGACCGACCTCGCTACCGAGCGAGCGTCCAGGTTCGCCAACTGCTTCGCGGTCACGGCGCGCACTCCGCCGTGCTCAGCCAGGAACGCGTCCTCGGCCGCGCTGAGGGCCAGCCCGGGTCCCGCCGGTGCCGGACCGAGCAGAACCCGCAGTTCGGCCGCGACCTGTTCCTCACTCGAGGCGAGCGCATGCTCGGCCAGGACCTCCGCCACCGTGGTCATGCGCACATATTAGCATCGCGTGCGCATGTGTGCGCTCGACGGGAACGCGCAGTCGTTGCTGGCGGTCATCTCGCGCCGGGGCCCGTCACGCACTGCTCGGGCACGTCGAACCAGCACAGCGGATCTTCCGCCGCCCAGCTGCTCGACTCGAGCGTCACGTCCTGACGCTCGGCGATCAGCGCGCGTGCCTGCGCCAGATGGTCGGCCAGGTGCGACTCCGGGACGCTGTCGTGCGGCACGGGCGGGGCGTCGAGGAACGGCAGCGTCCACAGGCTGGGCGCCAGGTCGTCCGGCGCGGCCCGGTGCCGCCAGCTGCCGGTGCGCAGGTCGAAGTCGTACTCGGGCAGGAACCGCCAGCCGTCGCTGGCCACGATGTTCACCGCCTCGATCAGATAGTCGGCGACCGTGTCGGAGAGGAAGTAGTTGAGATTCAGCCGGATCCAGCCGGGCTTGATCCCGTCGTGGCCGGCCACGATCCGCTGCTCGTACGCGGCCGAGG
>DASRSS010000295.1:0-6264 GCA_035656335.1 Jatrophihabitantaceae bacterium
AGCGGCACCTCGCGAGCGCCGGCGCTGGCGAGCGAATCGACACCGATGCAGTCCGGCAGCGGCGGCAACCACGGCCGTGCGGCGCAATCGCGGCCGGTGCGCCGCGCCGCCTCGGCCACGGCGTCGACGAGCCGCCGCAAGCCGGACCTCGCGGACGCCGCAGCGGGCAGGCCCACGAGACGGCGCCAGCCGTCGAGATCGAGCACCCGGACCTGATCATCCCGGCCGGCCGGCGCACCGCCGACGAGCGCGGTCTGCAGTAGCACCGGAGTGCAGCCGGGTAGGCGCAGGTAGGCGCGTCCCGGGTGCCGGCGGTCGAGCGCCGCCGCGTCCGGGAGATCGATCACGTCCTGCGAGTCGCCGGCATCGGTCATGCGCAGCGCCACCCGGATGGCGGTGTTGGCGCGGATCTCGGCCGAGACGACCCCGGCGGGACGCTGCGTGGCGAGGATCAGGTGCACGCCGAGGGACCTGCCGCGACGTGCGACGCCGACCAATCCGCTGACGAACTCCGGCAGCTCCGCGGCGAGCTCGGCGAACTCATCCACGACGATCACCAGCCGCGGTAGCCCGCCGGCGCGAGCGCGGTAGGCGGCGAAGTCCCGCGCCTGCGCGGCGTTGAACAGCCGCTCGCGCCGCCGCAGCTCGCACTCGAGCGATGCCAGTGCGCGCGCCGCCAGGTGCCCGTCCAGGTCCGTGACGACGCCGACCGCGTGCGCGAGCTCGGCGCACTCCGCGAACGCGGAGCCGCCCTTGTAGTCGATCAGTACGAAGCCGACGTCGTCCGGCGCGTGGTTCGCGGCCAGACCGGCGATCACTGTGCGCAGCAACTCGGACTTGCCCGATCCGGTCGTGCCGGCGACGAGCGCGTGCGGTCCGTCGCGCACCAGATCGAGCAGCACCGGGCCGTCCCGGGCGACGCCGAGCAGCGTGCTCAGCGCGTCGCCGCCGTCGCGCCAGCGTTGCGAGAGCGCCTCGGCGGACGGCTCTGCCACCTCGAGCAGTTCCAGCAGCGAGCAGGTATCGGGCATCGTGCCGGCGGCCCGCTGCTCGCGTCGCCGCGGTGCCAGCGTTCGCGCCAGCGAGTCGCACCAGGCCTCGTCGACCTGGTCGGCGATCAGGTGCGTATCACCGTCCGGCCCGTTCACCCGCAGTGTGCTGCCGGTCTCGCCGATCGCGACTGCGGTCGTCGCGCATCCCGCGGGCAGCGGCGGCCGGCCCACGCTCAGGCAGACGGCCGTGATCCCGACGCGTTCGCCGTGCAGCGCAAGGTCGCCGAGCAGCTCGGCAACCCCAGGAACGTCGGGCGGACCGTCGACCAACACGACGGTCCACGGTCCCGTCCAACGCACCCCGGGCCGCGTCGAGGCGAGACGCTGGGAGCACAGGGTGACGAGCTCGGCCACCAGGTCGGTCTGCTCGGCGGGGTGGATCGCGGCGGGCGCCGAGAGCTGCGGCAGCCAGCGCAGCCACCGCCAGTGCGTCTCGACGCCGGGATCAAGCAGGGCGCGCACCTCACGTGCATCCGTCCGCGTGACGAGTTGACCGACCACCCAGCGCGCGACCGCCCTGCCGACACCGGGCGGAGCGTCGATCCCGAGCGGCCCGCGCGCCAGGTCCACCCGGACCGGGACCGCACGCACGATGCCCGCGGGCCGCCGCGCATCGCCGTCGCGCACGAGCAGCCGGGACGGCAGGTCCGCGAGCCCGAGCCGGACGCTGAGCACCTGAGCGGCCGGTGCGCGCGCGACCCGTTGCGGATCGCGGGCCGTGCGCAGCACCGTGGTCGGTTCGGGATCGGCAGCTCGCCGCGCCGCGACCTCGGCGGCCAGCCGCGACTCGACGGACGCGGTCACCTCGGCCAGCCGACGTCGGTAGTGGCGGCGCGATCGGCGCCGTTCGCGACGGTGATGCATCCGGTCGGACACCGCCGAACCCAGCAGCGCCACCGGCGACAGGATCGCGAACAGCAGGAACTGCACCGAGTGCATCGCCAGAGCCAGAACGACGCCGAGCAGCGCGGGTAGCGCGGCCCCAGCCCACTGCATCCGCGCCCCGGCCGCGGACACCGGCGGTGGCGGCAGCTCGATCTCGTCCTCGCCGGCAGGCGACGGATCGGGCATTACCGTCTCCGGGCCGCGCATGCGCAGGAACGTGTCGCCCACCCGTACGTACGCGCCGGCCGGCACGGCGACCGCGGTCTCGCTCACCGCGGCGCCGTCGACCCGCGTTCCACCGGCCGAGCCGCAGTCGCGGACGGAAGCGCCGCGCACGCCGAGCGCCAGCTGGGCATGGCGCCGCGACACCCGGGGATCGCGCAGCACCAGCGTGCAGTCCGCGGCGCGCCCGACGGTGACCGGCGCCCGGCCGAGCGGAACGGACCGGCCCGCGTCCGGGCCGCCCACGACGTCCAGCCAGTGACCGGACGGCGCGTGATCCAACCGCACCAGGCCTGCCGACGACGCGGCGCCGTCCTCCAACACAGCCCCGTCGCGCAGCAGGAGCCCGCCGAGGGGTTCGGCGTCGCCGAGCGGGCGCCCGCCGCAGTGCCACCGCGGCGCATGGCCGAGCAGCGGACCGACCTCGCCCCAGGTCGTCCCGCGCGGCGCGAACACGGCGACGTCCCGAGCGAGGCCGTCCGCGTCGAGCAGCGTCAGATCGGTCCGCATGCGGGCACTGTCGCTCCCGCCACCGACGATCCGCAGCGGCCGGCGAGGCGTCTGTGGATAACCCGCAGTTGTCCACAGCCGTCGCGCGCGGCCGGCGGAACGGTCGGACGCGGCCCTAGCGTGGTTGGCGACCGAAAGGAGTTCTCATGTCCGTTCTCAAGGTCACGCCGAGCCAGCTCGCCGAGCTCGGCGGGGCGGTGTCGCGCGTGTCGGCCGAGGTCCGCGGCGAGCACCAGGCGCTGAAGGGCCGCCTCGCACCGCTGTTCGGCGCCGACTGGTCCGGCACCGCCGCGTCCCAGTTCACCGCGCTGTACGAGCAGTTCGACCTGCACGCGCGCGGCATGTCCGACGCGCTGGACGGGATCGGGCAACTGCTCGCACGCGCGGGCACCGCGTACGCCGACGTCGAGCAGCAGATCGCCGCGTCCTTCCGCTGACCCACTCGGCTAGCGTGGCCGCCGTGGATGCACCCGACCCGCTCGCGCTCGTGGACGCCGCCCTCACCGAGCACTTCGCGCAGCAGCCGGCGCGGGCCTCGGTGTCCTTCGTCGGCGTGGAACCGATCGAGGTGCTGCGCTTCGAGCCCATCCCCGGCGAGCGCGCGTTCGTCAGCCTGGGCATGTCGCGGCGCGCGATGACGGGTGCGGACGAGTTCGTCCAGCGGCAGGATGGCCCGCGGGCCGAGCTGATGCTGCACCTGCAGGACCCGGCCGACGAGTTCGCCGACGTGTGGCGCACCGTCGCGCTGCTCGCCGCCGCGCCCGTCGTCGAAGGCGTGGTCTACAGCCCGGGCATGACCGTCGACACCGGGCAGCCGATCGCTGTCGGCACGCGCTGCACCGGCGGCGTGCTGGTCGAGTCACCGATCGGCTCGGTCGCGACGCCGTCCGGCCCGGTCGACGTGCTGCAACTGCTGCCGGCCACGTCCACCGAGCTCGCCTGGTGCCGGGTGCAGGGCAGCGCCGCGCTGCGCGAGCGGTGGACGGCGCAGGGCTGCGACCTGACCGACCTCACCCGCCCCGCGGCCAGGCTGGACTGAACGGGTCAGAGCCAGCCGTTGCGCTTGAACGCGACGAACAGCCCGGTGCAGCAGGCCAGCATCACCGCGATCACCAGCGGGTAGCCGAACGTCCAGCTCAGCTCGGGCATGTGCTTGAAGTTCATGCCGTAGATGCCGGCGAGCATCGTCGGCACGGCGGCGATCGCGACCCACGCCGAGATCTTGCGCATGTCCTCGTTCTGCACCACCGACACCTGCGCGAGGTTCGCGGACACCAGCGTGGTCAGCAGTTCGTCGAAGCTGCCGACCTGGTCGACCACTTCGGACAGGTGGTCGTTCACGTCGCGGAAGTAGTTGCGCACCTCCGGCGCGATCAGCTCGAGCGGACGCCCGGACAGGATCCGGAGCGGCACGAGCAGCGGTGCCGTTGCGCGCCGCAGCGCGACGACCTCGCGCTTGAGCGCGTAGATCACGCTCGACTCGGCCTGCGTGTTTCCCTCGGCGAACACGGCGGTCTCGATCTCGTCCAGGTCGTCCTGCAGTGCCTCGGCGACCGAGACGTACTTGTCGACGACGTGGTCCAGGATCGCGTGCAACACGACGGACGGGCCGAGGCAGAGCAGGTCCGGGTCGGCTTCGAGCTGTCGCCGGATGTCGCTGAGGTGGCCGTGCGAGCCGTGCCGGACGGTCACCACGAAGTTCGGCCCGAGGAACACCATCACCTCGCCGGTCGCGACCACCTCCGCGGCCCCGGCAGGCATCGTGTCGTCGTAGTGCACGGTCTTGACGATCGTGAACAGCAGGTTGTCGTACTGCTCCAGCTTGGGCCGCTGGTGCGCGTGCACAGCGTCCTCCACCGCCAGCGGGTGCAGCCCGAAGCGCTCCGCGATCCCCTCGAACTGCGCGTCCGACGGCTCGTGCAGGCCGATCCAGACGAAGCCGTCGCCCGTCCGCTCCACCTCGTCCATCGCGTCCAGCCACGACAGCGGACCCGGCAGCCGCGCCCCGTCGCGGTACATCGCGCAGTCGACGATGGCCGAGCCATATTCGGCGTCCGGCTCCAGGGACGCGTCCGAGCGCGCCCGCCGGCCGGGAACCAGACGGCCGGGGACGAGCGAACGCGGGCGGGGAACACTTGGCATCGGCCACATTCTGCCCCGCCGGGACGCCGGACACGGCAGGATTCAGTTCACCGCGACGGCATGTCGCCCGAGGTGCGTACAGAGGGAGTTCACCGTGCAGTTCGGCCGCTACTACGAGGAGTTCGAGGTCGGAGCCGTCTACAAGCACTGGCCCGGCAAGACGGTCACCGAGTACGACGACCACCTGTTCTGCCTGCTGACGATGAACCACCACCCGCTGCACATGGACGTCAACTACGCCGAGAAGACCACCGACTTCGGCAAGAACGTCGTGGTCGGCAACTACATCTACTCGCTGCTGCTGGGCATGTCGGTGCCGGATGTGAGCGGCAAGGCCATTGCGAACCTGGAGATCGAGTCGCTGCGCCACGTCGCGCCTACGTTCCACGGGGACACCATCTACGGCGAGACCAAGGTGCTGGACAAGACGCCGTCCAAGTCGAAGTCCGACCGCGGGGTCGTGCACGTGGAGACGATCGGCTACAAGCAGGACGGCACGATCGTGTGCATCTTCCGGCGCAAGGTGATGGTGCCGACGAAGGAGTACATCGACGCCCGCGGCGGCGAGCAGCCCGGCCGTCCGGAGCCGATCCCGCGCGAGAAGTAGCGGTACCGTCGCTGCGTGCTGCTGACGTCGGCCCCGTGGCGACGCGCGCCGGGGCTGCTGTTCCGCGCACCCGCCGCGTTCGCCGCCTGCGCGCTGGCCGCGACCGTGCTCGCGGTCGCCGCGTCGTCCGGCGTGCTGTTCGCGGCGTCCGCCGGCACCGGCGCCCTGCACAGCGAGGCCGCGCAGGGCTGCCCGCAGGCGGCCGAGCCGTCGGTCGCCACCGCGCAGGACCCGCTGCGGCTCACGACCAGCGTCCGCACTCCGGTGGGTTTCGCGAGCGGTGACCGAGCCGTCCGCACCGCGCTGCGCTCCGCCGGGCTGCCCGCCCCCGATCGCGTCGTCACCGGCTTCGCGGCGGTCGGGGGAGTGCGGACGGACGTGGTGAGCCTGTTCGCGCGCAGCGGCGCGCGGGCACACGTCCACGTGATCGACTCCGTACCGGGCAACGGCGTCTGGGTGCCGCAGAGCTTTGCGCGCTCGCACCGGCTGCGGCTGGGCGACCCGGTGGTGCTGGGCTCGTCGCGTGCGCCGGTGACCGGCGTCTTCCGCGACCTCGCGCCGTCGGCGTTCGCGCCGATGTTCCGGCTGCCGCGCTACTGGTGCACCTGGTCGGATGCGCTCGTGCCGACGCTCGAGAACCGGCCGCCACCGATGCTGCTGACGGACGTCGCGACGATCCGGTCGGCGAGCACCATGCTCGACACCACCTGGTACGTGCCGGTGTCCGCGCTGCACACCACCGCGGCGCGGGCGCGGCACGCCCAGGACGCGACGGCCGCGGCCGTGACCCGGCTGCATCCGCAGAGCTCCTACGACCTCGGCCGCAGCCTGCCCTACCTGCTCTCG
>DASRSS010000296.1:0-5008 GCA_035656335.1 Jatrophihabitantaceae bacterium
GACACCGCGACCTACCGGTGGAGCGCGCTGCCGATGGCCGGCGACGTGGGCGGCGACCCGGCCGCGCCGACGATGTCCCCGGCCGACTTCCACCTGTTCTGCGCGCTGCGGCAGGCGCGCCGTCCCGACGCGATGACGACCCTGACGACGCACGACACGAAGCGCTCCGAGGACGTGCGGGCGCGGCTGTGCGTGCTGTCCGAGCTGCCCGAGGAGTGGTCGGCGGCGGTGGCGATCTGGCAGGCGCGCGCGACCTCGCTGCTGCGCGAGCAGCGCACCGAGCCGCAGCACGCCGCGTCCAGCCCGGAGGGTCAGTGGCCTGATGCGGCGGCGCTGTATCTGTTGTGGCAGACCGTGATCAGCTGCTGGCCGATCGGTGAGGACCGGCTGCTGCCGTATCTGACGAAGGCGTTGCGCGAGGCGAAGGTGCACACGTCGTGGACCGCGCCGGACGAGGCGTACGAGAAGTCAGTGCTCGACTTCGCCCGGCTCGCGCTGTCCGACGAGCAGTTGCGCGCCGCGATCGAGAAGTTCTCCGAGCGCGTCGCCAAGTACGCGACCATCAACAGTCTGACGCAGAAGCTGCTGCAGCTGACGATGACCGGCGTGCCGGACGTGTATCAGGGCAGCGAGATCGACTTCCAGGCGCTCGTAGACCCGGACAACCGCCGTCCGGTCGACTTCGCGGCGCTGGCCGGCCGCCTGGACGCGGTGGCCGGCGGACGGTTCACGGCCGGCTCGGTCTCGCCGGACCCGACGGACCTGCCGGCCCGCCCGGTGCTGTCCGAGGCCAAGATGCTGGTGGTCGCCAAGGCGCTGCGGCTGCGTCGTGAGCATCCGGACTGGTTCGACGCGCGGGCGGGCCAGACGCCGCTGTTCCCGGCCGGGCCGGCCGCCGAGCACGCGGTGTCGTTCCTGCGCGGCCGCCGGGTCGCGGTGGTCGGCACGAGGCTTCCGGTCGGGCTCAAGCGCGCCGGCGGCTGGCGCGGCACCGCGCTCAACCTGCCGGCCGGTACGTGGCGCTGTGAGTTGACCGGCCGCGTGTACGAGATGGGCACCGAACTCGGCGACGAGGTGCGGCTGGAGCAGCTCACGCGGGTGCTGCCGGTCGCGCTGCTGGTGCTCCAGGACGAGCGGTAATCGGGCGGGGACGAGGGACGAGCGCATGACGACGATCAGGGTGTGGGCGCCGCGCGCGAAGAAGGTCGAGCTGGCCCTCGGCGACGAGCGGCTGCCGATGCGCCGGGTGGACGCGCCGCCGCCGGACGAGGGCTGGTGGGAGGCGGACACCGAGGCGGCCGTGCCCGGCACCGACTACGCGTTCTGTCTCGACGACGGGCCGCCGCGTCCAGACCCGCGTTCGCGGCATCAGCCGGGCGGCGTGCACGGGGCCAGCAGGCTGGTCGATCCGCAGCGGTTCGCGTGGACCGACGACGGCTGGACGGGACAGACGCCGGCCGGCGCCGTCGTCTATGAGCTGCACATCGGCACGTTCACGCCCGAGGGCACCTTCGACGCCGCGATCGGCCGGCTCGACCACCTCGCGCAGCTCGGTGTCGACGTGGTCGAGATCATGCCGGTCGCCGCGTTCCCGGGCGAGCACGGCTGGGGCTACGACGGCGTGGCGCTGTGGGCGGTGCACGACCCGTACGGCGGCCCGGAAGGACTGGCGCGCTTCGTCGACGCCTGCCACGCGCGCGGTATCAGTGTGCTGCTGGACGTGGTGTACAACCACCTAGGGCCGAGCGGCAACTACCTGGCCGAGTTCGGGCCCTACTTCACCGAGAAGCACCACACGCCGTGGGGCTGGGCGGTCAACCTCGACGACGCCGGCTCGGACCAGGTGCGCGCCTTCATCGTCGAGAACGCGCTGAGCTGGCTGCGCGACTACCATCTCGACGGGCTGCGCCTGGACGCGGTGCACGCGCTGGCCGACACCCGCGCCGTGCACATCCTCGAACAGCTCGCCGCGGCCGTGGACGATCTGGCGGTGCAGCAAAACAGGAACCTGACACTGATCGCCGAGACGGACCTGAACGACCCGCGCATCATCACGCCGCGGACGCACCACGGCTACGGCGTGCACGCACAGTGGAGCGACGACTTCCACCACGCGCTGCACAGCCTGCTGACCGGCGAACGCCAGGCGTACTACGCCGACTTCGGCTCGATCGCCGCGCTCGTCAAGACGCTAACAGGGGCCTATTTCCACGACGGCACCTGGTCCTCGTTCCGCGGCCGCACCCACGGCCGCCCGGTCGACACCGCCCTGCTCGGCGGCGACCGCTTCGTCGCGTTCCTGCAGGACCACGACCAGATCGGCAACCGCGCCCAGGGCGACCGCATCGGCGCGACCCTGTCCCCCGGCCGCGCCCGGATCGGTGCCGCGCTGCTGCTGACCTCGCCGTTCACCCCGATGCTGTTCATGGGCGAGGAGTGGGGCGCGGCCACCCCGTGGCAGTACTTCACCGACCACCCGGACCGCGACCTGGGCGAGGCCGTACGCGAGGGCCGCCGCAACGAGTTCGCCGAGCACGGCTGGTCCGCCGACGAGGTGCCCGACCCGCAGGACCCTGCGACGTTCGGTGCCTCGAAGCTGGACTGGGACGAGATCACCAAGCAAGACCACGCCGACCTGCTCGCCTGGTACCGCCGACTCATAGCGCTACGGCACAGCGACCCCGACCTGTCCGACCCACGCCTGACCGAAGTCCACGCCGACTTCGACGACTCCGCAAACTGGCTCGTCGTCCGGCGCGGACGGCTTCGGGTCGCGGTGAATCTCGCCGACCACGAGCAAACCGTCCCGCTCGACACCGCAGTCGCAGAGGTCGTACTCACCTCGGCCGCAGAGTCGGACGAGGAAAAGATGTCGACGTCGCCAGGCGATACCGTGCGACTGCCCGCAGAGTCGGTAGCGATCCTGCGCACCGCCTGATCCGACAGTGTCGGTGTCGGTGTCGGTGTCGGTGATGTAGTCCAGCGGGACGGTGACCTGTGCCAGTACCGCCGGAGGCGAGCGTCAGACAGTGCACTGGCAGAGCCCGGTATGGCCGCGATCAGCGCGCTGACGCCGATAGCGAACGCTTGAGAACCTGAGTCATGCGGCGCGTTTCGTGAGTTGTTGAAGCAGGTCGAGCACAGCGGGTTCTCCGTCACACGTGGACGGGGACCCCGCTCCTCTCGGCGACCGTGCTGTATCAGCGCCCGATAGGCGAGGTCTAGATGGTTTCGCCTGTCTCGTTGCGCTGGACGTTCCAGCCGGCTTGGTGCTTGAGCCGGTGGTGGTGGCGGCAGAGTGCAAGGCCGGGTAGTTAAGGTGGGTGGGTGGTTGTCAAGTGGGGTTGAGGGTGTAGGTGGCGGGGGCGGTTTTCCGCAGAGTTGCGTTTTGGGCGTGCTTGGATAGTTGGACTCGGAGGCTGGTGAGGTTGGGGTGGCCGATCAGTTCGGCGATCTGCTGGGCGTGCCAGTGCCGGTCGGGGTGTGTGCGCATCAGGTCCAGGACTCGGTTGATCAGCCCGGTGCCCGGTGTGTGGGGCTCGCCGTAGTGGGCCGGGGCCGGGGGCGGGGGTTGGATGCGGATGGTCAGGGCGGTGACGGCCACGCCGGCGGCGGGTCGCCCGTCACGGGGGATGGCCTGGTAGGGGCAGTTGCTGGACTTGACCTTGCGGGAGCTTAGCCGGGCGCGGCGGGCCGGCAGCAGCGTGTCGAGGATCTTGGCGGTGATCGTGTCGCCGTCGATGGCGGCCCTGATCAGCTGGTCGCGGGCGGCCTGGTAGGTGGTGGTGAAGCAGACCCGGTCCGGGTCGATGCCCCCCGTGCTTTGCGCGGCGTCGGCCATGACGGTGCGCAGCGCCTGGTAGACGCACAGCAGCGCCCACAGTTCCTGCTCCAGCCCGGCCGGGTCGCCCGAGCGCAGTACGTGGTCGGCGATCAGCGTGTGGCACAGCGCGTAGTACGCGGACTCGTGTTCCCAGCGCTCGTGGTACAGCGTGATCAGGTCGGCCGCGGGGTGAGCGCGGTGGTCGGTCAGGGTGGTCACCAGCAGGTAGTGCCCGGTGAGGCTGGACCCGTCGGCCAAGGACAGGGCGACGCGCGCGTCGATCACGCGCACCGGGACCCGGCCGAGCCGCGACAGATAGGAGCCGTCGCCGATGCGAGTCAAGATCGCTGGGCGTCGGTGCGAGCGCATGCGGCCGAGCACCTTCGCCCCGGTGGCGTCCACCTCGGCGAGGAACCTGTTGCCGTCGAAGCCCCTGTCCCACAACACCAGCATGTCCGGGCGCAGCAGGTGCAGCAGCCGGGCCGCGTACGCGGTCTCGCCGGTCTCGCGCGAACCGAACACCGCCCCGATCAGTGCCCGGGTCCCGGTCTCGACCAGCGTCATCAACATCAGCATCGGGTAGCCCGCCGTGGCGTGCTCACCGAGCCACGCGCGGTTGCGCGCGCTGTCGGCCGCCTTCTGCGAACTGCACCCGTCGAAGGAGACCGTGCGGTACCCGCGGTAGGACACCCCCGGGGTGCGGGGCCAGGCCACCGGCCCTGCCAGCACCTCGAACAGGGCCTTGAGCGGCGCGGCCCCAACCCGGCGACGCACATCCCGCAACGCCTTCGCGGTCGGGGCCGCCGCCCCCGCCACGCCACCGGCCATCTTCATCCACACCTGGAGGTAACCGACCTCGGGGAACAGGCACAACGCCAAGACGAAGTACACCCCGACGCGCACCGGCAACACGCGCAGCCGCCGATCCCTGCACCCGCACTCGGCCAACACCGCGTCCACCAGTTCGTGCGGGATCACCCGCGACAACTCCCCGAGATGCCCGGGCGCGAAAACCCCGACGGCGCGCGCGGCGCCGGATATGGCAGACTTGACGGACAACGAGGCCCCTGATTCACCGGTGGTTGTGGAAGACCTCCCGGTATATCAGAGGCCTCGTTCCACGCGCACCACCACACCACACCCCGCTTGACAACCAGCCCAGGACCTTAACTACCCGGCCTTGCG
>DASRSS010000297.1:0-14324 GCA_035656335.1 Jatrophihabitantaceae bacterium
GAGGCTTTCGTTCGCGTGCGCGCACGCGACGACCAGCGGTCTTCGGTGGATCGGGCCTTACGTTACGCGATGCGGGCCGGCGGATCCAAATCGCCGGCCCGGCCGCGGAACGATCAAGCGGTGGGGGCGGTGTCCTCGAGCAGGTTGCGGGTCCGGTTGGCGTCCACCGGGATGCCGGGGCCCATCGTCGTGGTAAAGGTGACCTTCTTGAGGAACTTGCCCTTGGACGAGGACGGCTTGGCGCGCAGCACCTCGTCCAGCGCGGCGGCATAGTTCTCCACCAGCTGCTCGACGGTGAAGGACGCCTTGCCGATGATCAGGTGCAGGTTGGACTGCTTGTCCACCCGGAAGTTGATCTTGCCGCCCTTGATGTCGGTGACGGCCTTCGCGACGTCCGGGGTGACCGTGCCGGTCTTCGGGTTCGGCATCAGGCCGCGCGGGCCGAGCACGCGCGCGATGCGGCCGACCTTGGCCATCTGGTCCGGCGTCGCGATCGCGGCGTCGAAGTCCAGGAAGCCGTCGGTGATCTCCTGGATCAGGTCGTCGCTGCCGACCTTGTCGGCGCCGGCCGCGCGGGCCTCCTCGGCCTTGTCGCCGGTCGCGAACACGATCACGCGGGCCGTCTTGCCGGTGCCGTGCGGCAGGCTGACGGTGCCGCGGACCATCTGGTCGGCCTTGCGCGGGTCGACACCCAGTCGCATGGCGACCTCGACGGTGCCGTCGAACTTGGTCGGGGACGCCTGCTTGGCGATGGTCGCCGCCTCGAGGGGGCTGTAGATCTTGTCCGGCTCGATGAGCTCGGCTGCCTTGCGATATGCCTTGCTGCGCTGCATTGCGTTTCTCTTTCTCTAGTGGTCAGGCGGGCAGCCCTTCAGGCAGCCCTTCCACGCTTGGGATTGTCGGGGTCCCCGCGAAGTTGTTCGAGCGAACTTTTGCGAGAAGAACTTCGTGGGGTTATTCGACTGTGATGCCCATGGAGCGGGCGGTGCCGGCGATGATCTTCGCCGCCTGGTCGATGTCGTTGGCGTTGAGATCTTCCATCTTGGTCTGCGCGATCTCGCGAACCTGGTCCATCGAGACCTTGGCGACCTTGGTCTTGTGCGGCTCGCCGCTGCCCTTGTCCACGCCGGCGGCCTTCAGCAGCAGGCGCGCGGCCGGCGGCGTCTTGGTGATGAACGTGAACGAGCGGTCCTCGTAGACCGAGATCTCGACCGGGACGATCTGCCCGCGCTGCGACTCGGTGGCCGCGTTGTACGCCTTGCAGAACTCCATGATGTTCACGCCGTGCTGGCCCAGCGCGGGGCCGACCGGCGGAGCCGGGTTCGCGGCGCCGGCCTGGATCTGCAGCTTGATGATCGCGGCGAGCTTCTTCTTCGGAGGCATTGCTTTCTCTTTCTCTACAAGTGGTCAGGCAGACCGGGTCCTTCCCGGCCCTCCCACGGTGTTAGATCTTGGAAACCTGGCTGAACGACAGCTCGACCGGAGTCTCGCGGCCGAAGATCGAGACCAGGACGTGCAGCTTCTGGTGCACCGGGTCGATCTCGCTGATCGTCGCCGGCAGGGTGGCGAACGGGCCGTCCATGACGGTGACGGACTCGCCGATCTCGTACTCGACCTCGGTGATCTGCGGCTTGTCCGCGGCGGCGGCACCGGTCTTGCCGGTCGCGACCGCGGCCGCCTTCTGCGTGGCCGGCGCGAGGATGTTGACGACCTCGTCCAGCGTCAGCGGGGACGGACGGGACGTGGCGCCGACGAAGCCGGTGACGCCCGGGGTGTTGCGAACGGCGCCCCACGACTCGTCGTTGAGATCCATGCGCACGAGGATGTAGCCGGGGAAGACCTTGCGCTGCACCTGCTGGCGCTTGCCGTTCTTGATCTCGACGACCTCTTCGGTCGGCACCTCGACCTGGAAGATGTAGTCCTCCATGTCCAGCGACTGGATGCGGCTCTCGAGGTTGGTCTTCACCTTGTTCTCGTAGCCGGCGTAGGAGTGCACGACGTACCAGTCGCCGAACTGGGTGCGCAGCTCGCGGCGCAGCGTCTCGATCGGGTCCTCGTCCTCGTCGGAGGACGCGTCCGCGGCGGCCGGATCGCCGGTCTCGGCGCCGGAGTCGTCGCTGGCCGCAGCCTCGCCGGTCGCCTCGTCGCCGCCGCCGAGGACGTCCGCCGTCAGGTCGGCGTCGTCGTCGCTGGTGACCGGGTCGCCCTCCCCGGCGCCGAGCAGGCGCGCGGCCGACTCCAGGTCACTCGGCTCGTCGTCGGACGGAGCCGGGGCGTCGCCCGACTCGCCCGCGGCCTCGGCCCGGCTGTTGCCGAACGGGTCGTCGAGTTCGGGGTGCTCCGCGGTCGCGGCACCGTCCGTCGGCGCGAGCGCCTCGGCGGCTTCGTCACTCGAGGGGGTGACGTCGTCGTGCTCGGACACAGTGACTCTTTCCTTGCTCGTTGTTTCGGTCTCGTTCGCTCAGCCGAAGATCTGCAGGATCAGCTTGGCGAACCCGACGTCCAGGCCGGCGACGATGGCCACCAGGATCGCGATGAAGATGATCACCACGATCGAGTAGGTCACCAGCTCGTTGCGCGAGGGCCACAGCACCTTGCGCAGCTCCGAGACGCTCTCGCGGGCGAAGCGCGTCGGCCGACCACCGCGACCACCCGACGGACGGGGTGTCACGGACTCGGTGCGAGTCGCGGTCACGATGCCTCCTCGCTGGCGCTCGTCGCCCTCGTGCAGGTCACTGTGCTTTCTGGTGACCTCGCAAGCTCGGTCAACGAGTTCTCCTCTCGGAACGTTGCTGCGAAGCCGTGTGGCCGCGCAGGTTCTGACGACGCAGGGGCGACAGGACTTGAACCTGCAACCGCCGGTTTTGGAGACCGGTGCGCTACCAATTGCGCCACGCCCCTAGGGGTACCTGCTCGGGGCCGAAACAGCCTGCACCGGCGGCTCGCGAGCATGCTGGCGCAGAGCCACGTGGACCCCGACGGCCTAGTCTACGGGTCGCGGCCCCGCTCTCCAATTCCGCGTCGGGCCGGGCCGCCGCAGGGGTTCGACGCAGCTGAGCGCGGTGAATTTCCGATTCGGCGCGTCTGGGACGATGTCGGCATGGGAAACCGGGTATCCGACCGCATCGCCGCCATCGCCGAGTCCGCCACCCTGGCCGTGGACGCCAAGGCCAAAGCCCTCAAGGCCGCCGGGCGCCCGGTCATCGGTTTCGGCGCCGGCGAGCCGGACTTCCCGACGCCCGACTACATCGTCGAGGCGGCCGTGGCCGCGTGCCGCGACCCCAAGAATCACCGGTACACCCCGGTCGCCGGCCTGCCCGAGCTGCGCGAGGCGATCGCGGCCAAGACGCTGCGCGACACCGGCTACCAGGTCGAGCCCACCCAGGTGTTGGTCACCAACGGCGGCAAGCAGGCCGTCTACAACACGTTCGCGGCGCTGCTGGACCCGGGCGACGAGGTGCTCCTGATCGCCCCGTACTGGACGACCTACCCCGAGGCGATCAAGCTCGCCGGCGGCGTCCCCGTCGAGGTCGTCACCGACGAGACGTCCGGATACCTGGCCACCGTCGAGCAGCTCGAGGCCGCCCGCACGGACCGGACCAAGGTGCTGCTGTTCGTCTCGCCGTCCAACCCCACCGGTGCCGTGTACCCGCGGGCACAGGTCGAGGCGATCGGCCGCTGGGCCGCCGAGCACGACCTGTGGGTGGTGACCGACGAGATCTACGAGCACCTCGTCTACGGCGACGCGGAGAACATCTCGATCGCGCTCAGCGCCGGCGAGAAGGTGGTCGTGCTCAACGGCGTCGCGAAGACCTACGCGATGACCGGCTGGCGGGTCGGCTGGATGATCGGGCCGTCCGACGTGATCAAGGCGGCGAGCAACCTGCAGTCGCACGCCACCTCGAACGTGAACAACGTGGCGCAGCGGGCCGCGCTCGCCGCGGTCACCGGTGACCTGTCCGCGGTCGCCGAGATGCGCGCCGCGTTCGACCGGCGCCGCAAGACCATCGTCGGCATGCTCTCGGAGATCCCCGGGATCGTGTGCCCCGAGCCGCTGGGCGCGTTCTACGTCTACCCGTCCGTCAAGGGCCTGCTGGGCAAGCCGCTGCGCGGCAAGGTGTCGACCACCTCGGCCGAGCTGGCCGGCCTGATCCTGGACGAGGCCGAGGTCGCGGTCGTCCCCGGCGAGGCGTTCGGCACGCCCGGCTACGTCCGGATGTCCTACGCGCTCGGCGACGACGACCTCGCCGAAGGCGTAGCGCGCCTGGCCAAGCTGGTCGCCGACTCCTGACCCCTGACCCGCTTCCGCGAGTGGGCACTTAGCGCGCGAGGGGCAGCAATAACTGCCCACTCGACGCGTAACTGCCCACTCGACGGGAGGGACACGGCGCGCGGAACCCGGTCAGATGGGCGGGCGTACTACGGCCTTGGCCTTCGCGAGGACGGTCTGGCCGTCGACGGTGGCGGTGAGGTCGACCTCGGCCAGCCCGTCGGCGCGGACGTCGCGGACGGTCCCGGACACGGTGATGACGGCCTCGCCCGGGTACGGGACGACGACCGGCCGGGTGAACCGCACCCCGTACTCGACCACGGCGCCCGGGTCGCCGATCCAGTCGGTCACCACCCGGATCGCGGTCGCCATCGTGAACATGCCGTGCGCGATCACGTCCGGCAGGCCGACGGACTTGGCGAACCGCTCGTTCCAGTGGATCGGGTTGAAGTCGCCGGACGCGCCGGCGTAGCGCACCAGGTCCGCGCGGGTGACCGGGAAGTCCTGGGCGGGAAGCTCGTCGCCGACCTTGATCACTTCTCCGGCCCCCTCACGACGATGGTCGCGAACGCGGTGACGACCAGCTCGCCCTCGGTCGTGCGCACCTCGCTGCGCGTGGTGATCAACTCGTTGCCCGCGGCGACGCGAACGCCGTCGACCGCGACCACGACCTGCAGCCGGTCGCCCGCGTGCACCGGGCGCGCGTGCTCGAACCGCTGCTCGCCGTGGACGACCCGGCCGTAGTCGATGTCCACCTCGGGATCGAAGATCAGCTGGTGCCCGGCAGGGATCGTCAACACGATCGGGAACGTCGGTGGCGCGACCACGTCCGGGTGGCCGAGTGCCCGCGCGGCCTCCGGCGAGCGGTAGCACGCGTTGCTGTCGTTGATCGCGTCGGCGAACTCGCGGATCTTCTCGCGGCTGACGAGGTACGGCTCGGTGGGCGGGTACACCCGGCCGACGATCGACTCCGGTACAGGCATGCGAAGCACGGTAACGCACGGAGCGCCCTGTCCCGGCGCGGGTCAGGGCAACTCGGTGAGCACCTCGAACGGGGCCGGCCCGAAGCCCTCGACGCGTGGCCGGCCCCACGGGTCGACGTCGCTCAGCGCGGTCGGCACCTCGCCGTGCGGCGTGCGCAGGGTGACGGTCCGCGCGCCGCTGTCGACCAGCGCGGCCACCTCGGGGGACGCCGCCACCCGGCCGTACCAGCTGTACTTGCCGCTGATCGGGTCGAAGTGCCCGGCCAGGTCGACCTGGACCGCGACCACGGTCTCCCCGTCGACCAGCTCGGCGGGCCCGCGGTAGCCGTCCTCGTCCGGGACGCCGGCGGCTTGCTCGTGCTGGTTCATGCCGGGTTGCCTCATGTCCTCGCTCCAGTCGCCAGTCGGTTCCAGGGCAGCGGCTCGTCGTAGCCGATGGTCAGCCCGTTGGCCCGCGCCGTGCCCTCCAGCAGGTGCCAGATCGCCTCGCAGACCACGGCCGTAACCGTCTCGCGCGACAGGGTGCGGCGCGCGAGCCACCACGACCCGATCGACTCGACCAGCCCGACGATGCCGAACGCGCCCGGCTCGGCCTGCTCACCGTCCAGGCCGAAGAGCACGAGGACCAGCTTCAGCAGCTGGGACACCCGGTCGGCCAGCGTGTTCTCGACCGCGTCCAGGCCGGGACCGTTGCGGCGGCTGCGCAGGAAGAAGTAGAGGTTCGGGTGCTCGTCGAACCAGCCGAAGATCACCTCGACGGCCGAGCTGATGATGGCGCGCGGGGTCGCGGTCGGGGTCAGCGCGATGTGCGGCGTCACGCTGACGACGACGGCGTTGACCACGTGGTCCGCGATCGCCTGGCGCAGATCCTCCCGGTCGCGGAAGTAGCGGTACAGGACGGTGCGGCTGACCCCGGCCGCGGCCGCGATCTGCTCGGCACTGGCCTCCGGGCCGTACTCGTCGATCGCCGCGGCACCGGCGGCCACGAACGCCGCCCGCCGGGTGACGCGGTGCTCGGCCCAGCGCAGCCGGCGGCCGTCGGCGGCCCCGTCCGGCGACCCGTCGGCCGCGCCCTGCTGCACCACGCGCTTCCCTCTCCCCGTGATCTATCGCCTGGAACGCTACCCCGTCCGGAAATTGTGCGCGACGGCTTGTCACAGCATCCTTCCCGTGCAATGCTTGCAGTAGTTAGCGCAACACGCCGTTACAGCAGATTGAGATCCTGGAGGTGCGGACGATGACCGCCGTTCTGGACAACAAGCGCGCCGGCAAGGCCAAGGCCGGCCGGCCGCAGGTGAACGACCGGGACAAGACCGCGACCCGGCTGCTGGGCTCGTCGGCGAAGAACTCCTTCGACCCGGCGCTGGACATCGACTGGGACGCCGAGCCGGTCGAGGGCCTGTGGCACATGCAGCCCGAGCGGATGTCCCTGTACGGCACCGCGCTGTGGGATTCCCTGAGCGAGCAGCAGCGCATCGAGCTGTCCAAGCACGAGGTCCTCTCGATCGCGCGCGTGGGGCTCTGGTTCGAGGTGCTGCTGATGGGCATGCTCGCGGCCCACGCGTACGACCAGGACCCGGCGTCGCCGCACACCCAGTACGCGCTCACGGAGATCGGCGACGAGACCCGGCACTCGGTGATGTTCGCCCGCTGGGCCGACAAATTCGGCGGCTCGGACTACAAGGTGCACCCGGTCGTCCACACGCTCGGCAAGGTGTTCCGCCTGGTCGCGCCCACCGGCCCCTCGATGTGGGCGGGCACGCTGGTCGCCGAGGAGCTGCTCGATCGGCTGCAGCGGGACGCGATGAGCGACGACCGCATCCAGCCGATGACCCGCATGGTCTCGCGCATCCACGTGATCGAGGAGGCGCGGCACGTCCGGTTCGCCCGCGAGGAGCTCGTCCGCGAGATGGCGACGGCACACTGGGGCCCGAAGCGGTACTTCCACCGCGTCCTCGCCGCGGCCGCCGCCGGCTTCATCGTCCGCGGCCTGATCAGCCCCAAGGTATACGCGTCCGTCGGCCTGGACGCGAAGGCGGCGCGCAAGGCCGCGCTGGCGAACCCGAACTACCGCGACACCGCGCGCTGGATGGGCGAGAAGATCATCCCGTTCCTCGAGGACGTGGGCATGACCAACCGCACCGCGCGCGCGATCTACCGGCGCGCGAACCTGATGGCCTGAGGCGCCGCGTCCACGCACGACGAAGGCCCCGCTCCGAATCCGGAGCGGGGCCTTCGTGGCGTCTGTGGGCGCTGGTGTCAGCGCGTCTCGCGGTGCTCGGTGTGCTTGCCGCAGTTCGGGCAGAACTTGTTCATCGACAGACGATCCGGGTCGTTGCGCCGGTTCTTCTTGGTGATGTAGTTGCGGTGCTTGCACTCCTGGCACGCCAAGGTGATCTTCGGACGGACGTCGGTGGCTGCCACGGCTTTATGCCCTTCACGATCGGGTACTGCGGTACTTGCTCTGTAGGACCGGCGCGAGAAGCTGCTGCCGGGTTGTAGCGAGGGCCGGACTTGAACCGGCGACACAGCGATTATGAGCCGCTTGCTCTACCAGACTGAGCTACCCCGCCCTGTTTGGATGGTGCCGCCCCGCCGGTGAGCTGGGGCTGCCCGAGCCCCCTTACGGAATCGAACCGTAGACCTTCTCCTTACCATGGAGACGCTCTGCCGACTGAGCTAAGGGGGCAGTCGCTCGCCCCCGACGTCGACCCCGGCGAACCGGTTCCGCGCGGGTGCTCGCGCCAAGCGACGAGTCTACACGACCGCAGAGCGCGGCAAATCCACCCGGCGAGGCTCCCGCGGCTCGCCGATGCGCTTGTGATGTTGGCAACAGATCATTCAGGCGACAGACTCGCAGGACGAGCCTTATCCACCTGTCGCGCATGTTCCGGGAGCTGCCCATGGCCGTCACGTCCGAGCTCACTGTCCTGCACCGAGCGATCGAGGAACTCAACTCCGTCGTGGGTTCGGTGCGCAGCAGGTACGGCGACATTCCCGCGGTCCGACGGCTGCTGGGAGATGTCGACCGGATCCTGCTGGACGCGGCGGACCTGGACGACGTGCCGCCACCGCCCACGGTCGCCGAGCCGATCCAGCTCATCGACGACAGCCAGCCCGACCCGGCGCTGTGGGCGGACGCGGACGACGAGGGTCTCGGCGGCTACCACGGGGACCGCCGATGACTCGGAGCATGGAGCGCGGCACCGAGGCACCCGGCCGCGCCAGCATCGGCGTGCGCACGCTGCGCACCGACAACTGGCGCAAGGCACCGCTTCTCACGTTCGTGCTGCTGTCCGCGTGGGTGGTCTACGCGACGGTCCGGGTGTGCTGGCAGGCGGCGTACTTCGCGCCGAAGGAGCACTACCTCTCGCCGTTCTACTCACCGTGCGTGACCGCGAGCTGCCAGTCCGGCTCGCACGAGTTCGGCACCTGGTTCGGCCACTTCCCGATCATCCTGCCGTTCGCGATCGTCACCCTGCCGCTGCTGCTCGGCTTCCGGATGAGCTGCTACTACTACCGCCGCGCCTACTACCGGGCGTTCTGGCTGTCGCCGCCGGCATGCGCGGTCGCCGAGCCGCACGCGTCCTACAGCGGCGAGACGCGTTTCCCGCTGATCATCCAGAACGCGCACCGGTACTTCTGGGTCGCGGCCATGCTCATCTCGCTGATCAACTCGTGGGACCTGATCCAGGCGTTCCGTCCGAAGGGGCACGCATTCGGGTTCGGCGTCGGCACGTTCATCATGCTGGTGAACGTCCTGCTGCTGTGGGGGTACACGCTCGGCTGCCACTCCTGCCGGCACATCACCGGCGGACGGCTGCGGCACTTCTCCAAGCACCCGATCAGGTACCGCGCCTGGACCGGCGTCTCCTGGCTCAACGCCCGGCACATGCAGTTCGCCTGGGCCACGCTGGCCACGCTCGCGATCACCGACGGCTACATCGCGCTGGTCGCGGCCAACGTGTTCACCGACCCGCACGTCTCCTTCTGAAACGAGTCGCACCTTGTCAGAGAAGATCGAAAAGCACAGCTATGACGTCGTGATCATCGGTGCCGGGGGCGCCGGTCTGCGTGCCGCGATCGCGGCGCACGAGGCCGGGCTGCGCGTGGCGGTGGTCTGCAAGTCGCTGTTCGGGAAGGCGCACACCGTGATGGCCGAGGGCGGCTGCGCGGCGTCGATGGGCAACGTGAACAGCAACGACAACTGGATGGTGCACTTCCGCGACACCATGCGCGGCGGCAAGTTCCTCAACAACTGGCGGATGGCCGAGCTGCACGCCAAGGAGGCGCCCGACCGGGTCTGGGAGCTGGAAACCTACGGGGCGCTGTTCGACCGGACGCCGGACGGCAAGATCAGCCAGCGCAACTTCGGCGGCCACGAGTACCCGCGGCTGGCCCACGTCGGCGACCGCACCGGCCTGGAACTGATCCGCACCATGCAGCAGAAGATCGTGTCGCTGCAGCAGGCGGACGCCCGTGCGAAGGGCAACGCGGGCGCGGACGACGCGCGGCTGAAGGTGTTCGCCGAGTGCACGATCACCGAGCTGATCAAGGACGGCTCCGGCGCGATCGCCGGCGCGTTCGGTTACTGGCGCGAGACCGGCAACTTCATCCTGTTCAAGACACCGGCCGTGGTGCTCGCGACCGGCGGGATCGGCAAGTCGTTCAAGACCACGTCCAACTCGTGGGAATGCACGGGCGACGGCATGGGCCTGGCCCTGCGCGCCGGCTCGACCTTGATGAACATGGAGTTCGTCCAGTTCCACCCGACGGGCATGGTCTGGCCACCGTCGGTCAAGGGCATCCTGGTCACCGAGGGCGTGCGTGGCGACGGCGGCGTCCTGAAGAACTCCGACGGCAAGCGGTTCATGTTCGACTACGTGCCGGACGTGTTCCGCGCGCAGTACGCGGACAACGAGGCCGAGGCCGACGCCTGGTACAAGGACCCGGACCACAACAAGCGCACGCCGGACCTGCTGCCCCGCGACGAGGTGGCGCGCGCGATCAACTCGGAGGTGAAGGCGGGCCGCGGCTCGCCGCACGGCGGCGTCTACCTCGACATCGCCTCGCGCCTGCCGCGGGAGGAGATCCTGCGGCGGCTGCCGTCGATGGCGCACCAGTTCAAGGAGCTGGCGGACGTCGACATCACCAGCGAGCCGATGGAGGTCGGGCCTACCTGTCACTACGTGATGGGCGGCATCGAGGTCGACGCGGACACAGCTGCTGCCGCGCGAGTGCCGGGCCTGTTCGCGTCCGGCGAGGTCGCCGGCGGCATGCACGGCTCGAACCGGCTCGGCGGCAACTCGCTGTCGGACCTGCTCGTCTTCGGCCGCCGCTCCGGCGAGGGCGCGGCCGAGTACGTCAAGTCGCTGCGCGGCCAGTACCCGGCGATCACCGACGCGCAGCTCGAGGACGTCATGCGCGTCGCCCTGGCCCCGTTCGAGCGGGACGGCGGCGAGAACCCGTACGAGGTGCACCACGAGCTGCAGGACGTCATGAACGAACTCGTCGGGATCATCCGCAAGGCCGACGAGATGCAGCAGGCGCTGGACAAGCTGGCCGAGCTCAAGCAGCGGGCCCAGCACATCAGCGTCAGCGGGCCGCGGCAGTTCAACCCCGGCTGGCACCTCGCGCTCGACCTGCGCAACATGCTGCTGATCTGCGAGTGCATCGGACGCGCCGCGCTGCTGCGCGAGGAGTCCCGCGGTGGCCACACCCGCGACGACTTCCCGGCGATGTCCGCCCAGTGGCGCAAGGTCAACCTCATCTGCTCGCTCGCGGACAGCGGCCGGGACATCGATGTCGCCGAGCAACCGATGATCCCGATGCGCCCCGACCTGCTAGCCCTGTTCGGCAAGGACGAGCTGAAGAAGTACTTCACCGAGGAAGAGCTGGTCGACGTCCCCGAGGAGGCGCACGCATGAGCTACCAGGCCCACTTCCGGGTATGGCGCGGCGACGCGGACGGCGGCGAGCTCGGCGACTACACGGTGGAGGTGAACGAGGGCGAGGTCGTGCTCGACGTCATCCACCGGCTGCAGGCGACCCAGGCCGGAGACCTCGCCGTGCGCTGGAACTGCAAGGCCGGCAAGTGCGGTTCGTGCAGCGCGGAGATCAACGGCCGGCCGCGGCTGATGTGCATGACGCGGATGTCCACGTTCACCGAGGACGAGACCGTCACCGTCACGCCGATGCGCACCTTCCCGGTGATCAAGGACCTGGTCACGGACGTCTCGTTCAACTACCGCAAGGCCGAGCAGATCCCGGCGTTCGAGCCGCCGGCCGGCGTCGCGCCGGGCGAGTACCGGATGGCGCAGGTGGACGTCCAGCGCTCGCAGGAGTTCCGCAAGTGCATCGAGTGCTTCCTGTGCCAGAACGTCTGCCACGTCGTTCGCGACCACGAGGACAACAAGGAGGCGTTCTCCGGCCCGCGGTTCCTGATCCGTGCCGCCGAGTTGGACATGCATCCGCTGGACGCGCGCGACGACCGCGCCCAGTTCGCCCGCGAGGAGCAGGGCATCGGGCTGTGCAACATCACCAAGTGCTGCACCGAGGTCTGCCCCGAGCACATCAAGATCACCGACAACGGGATCATCCCGATGAAGGAGCGCGTGGTCGACCGCAAGTACGACCCGCTGGTGCGCCTCGGCCGGACGATCACCCGCCGCAAGTAGCTTTCGCCCGCGGCTTGGTTCCACCCAGCTTCGGAGTTACGAGCGCCACGGCCAGTGCGGACACCACGCCGGCCAGCAGCATGCCCGCACGCGGCCCGAGGTGCTGGTCGGCGCTGCCGAGCAGCGGGCCGCCGATCGCGGCACCGCCGACGAACGCGACGAGGTAGAGGCCCATCACCCGGCCGCGGATCGCGTCGTGCGCAGCCAGCTGCACGGTCGCGTTGGCGGAGGTGAACATCAGCAGCGTGCAGGTACCGAGCGCCACCAGCACGACGCAGAAGCTGGCCTCGTTCGGCGCCGCCGCGGACAGCAGCTCGGCCACCGCGAGCAGCCCGCCGAGGATCGCCAGGGTGCGCGGGCGTCCCGGGGGTTGCCGCGCGGAGATCAGCGCCCCGCACAGCGAGCCGACCGCGACGACGGCGCTGAGCAGGCCGTACCCGCCGGCGCCGGCGTGGAACACGTACTTCGCGAAGGCCGACAGCGTCACCGGCAGGTTGGCGGTGAACAACCCGAGGATCCCGACCAGCACCGTCGGCCAGAGGACGTCCGGGGAGTGCACCGCGTAGCGGACGCCGGCGCGGAGCTGGCCACCGCGGGACGCGGCGCGGGCCAGCACGTTGAGTTCGTCGTCGCGCATGAGCGCGAGCGCGATGAACGGCGCGGAGTAGGTCACCGCATTGATCGCGAACGCGTACCCACAGCCGACCGCGCTGATCAGCACGCCGCTGACGGCCGGCCCGATCAGGCCGCCCAGCTGGAAGACCGAGGAGTTGATGCTGACCGCGTTGCGCAACTGGTCCGGGCCGACCATCTCGTTGACGAACGCCTGCCGCGCCGGATTGTCGACGGCCGTCACGATGCCGAGCCCGAACGCGATCACGTACACGTGCCAGACGGCGACCTGACCGCTCAGCGCCAGGTAGGCGAGCAGCGCGGCCATCGCGGCCATGCCCACCTGGGTGAACATCAGGATCCGGCGCTTGGGGTAGCGGTCGGCCACCAGGCCGCCGACCAGGCAGAGCAGCAGCATGGGCACGAACTGCAGCGCGGTGGTGATCCCGACCGCGGTCGTGCTGCCGGTCAGGGTGAGCACGAGCCAGTCCTGGGCGATGCGCTGCACCCACGACCCGGTGTTCGAGACGACCTGCCCGGTGGCGAACAACCGGAAGTTGCGGACGTGCAGGGAAGCGAAGGTGGAGCTGCGGCGGACGGGCGGGCTGACCGCGACGAAGGAATCGGCGGTGCGCACTGCGGTGGTCAACGTTGATCCACATCATGTCGTGGCGGACTCGGCCTATTGATCATCGTCAAGTGCCGGTCATTCTCAAAGCGAATTGATTGAATTAGTGTTATCGCAAATCGCAATGAAGGGACACCGGGATGTACGACCCGGAGCAGCTGCGGACGTTCCTCGCCGTCGCGCAGTCACTGAGCTTCACGCAGGCGGCGACGGTTCTCGGCCTGCGCCAGCCGACGGTCAGCCAGCACGTCCGCAAGCTGGAGCAGGCGGTCGGACGGCCCCTGTTCGTGCGCGACACCCGCCGGGTGACGCTGACGGCCGACGGCGAGGCGCTGACCGGATTCGCGCGCACGATCCTGGCCGCACACGACCAGGCGGTGCAGTACTTCTCCGGCACGGGCCCGCGCGGCCGGCTCCGGTTCGGCGTGACCGACGACCTCGCGCTGACCCCGGTGCCCCGCATCCTGCGCGGGTTCCGGCAGCTGCACCCGGGCATCGACCTGGAGCTCACCGTGTCGCAGAGCGGGCTGCTGCAGCGCCGGGTCGAGTCCGGCCACCTGGACGTGGCGTTCGTCAAGCAGACCGCCGGCGAGGGACGCGGCCGGCTGGTGCGCCGCGACCGGCTGGTCTGGGCCGGCGTGCCGGGCAGCCGGCTGATCGACGAGCAGCGGCTGCGGCTGGTCGTCTACCAGGCGCCCAGCCTGAGCCGGTCGCTGGCCGTGCAGGGGCTCGAGGCCGCCGGGCGCGACTACCGGATCACGTGCGTCGCGCGCGGCGTGCTCGGCGTGGTGGCCGCCGCGCGCGCCGGCCTCGGGCTGGCGATCTTCGCGCGCAGCCTGGTGCCCGAGGAGCTGGCCGAGCTGCCGGCGTCCAGCGGGCTGCCCGAACTCGGCGAGATCGACCTGGTGCTGCTGAGCAATCCGCGCTCGGCCACCGAGGCGACCGAGGCGCTCACGTCCGCGATCCTGGCCAGCGGCCATCCGCTGCGCGACCGTCCCGCGCGGACGGGGCAGTAGCCGGCTCGCAGCGTCGTCAGGCGCGCGCGGCGAAGGCGGCCGCGTCCGCGACCATCTCGCGCAGGCCGCGGGTCGGGCGCCAGCCCAGCTCCCGCTCGGCGGCGGCGCCGTCCGCGACCAGGACCGCGGGATCGCCCGG
>DASRSS010000298.1:0-17425 GCA_035656335.1 Jatrophihabitantaceae bacterium
GGCCGCCCGGGCCGCCGCGATCGTGTCCGCGCGGATCGCACGTACCAGCCGGGCGTGCGCCGCGGGGTCGGCAGAGGCGCCGGTCAGCCGTGACTTGGCCTCCGGCAGTGACTTCACCGGGATCAGCACCGTCCACCGCACGCACAAGAGTCTAGGAATGTGCGGTGGGCCGACGGCGATGCGGCAGACTGCACACGGACGCCGGAACGCGACCACGTCCGGAACACGTACGACAGGAGACGCTGCAGTGCCGATGACGCGCAAGCTGCGCCGGCCGGGATACGGCGAGAAGGTCGGGGCCGGCTGGGGAATCGTGATGGCGATTCTCTACGTGCCGTTCTCGATGGCCTTCAAGCTGCGGTACCGGAACATCGAGCGGGTGCCGCAGGAGGGCCCGGCGATCGTGGTCACCAACCACGTCTCGCACGTCGACCCGTTCCTGGTGTCGAAGTTCATCCTGGACGCCGCCCGCCGCCCCCGGTTCCTCGCCAAGGAGACGATCTTCGAGGTGCCCGTGGTCGGCGCCGCGATGCGCGCGATGGGGCACATCCCGGTGCGTCGCGGCACGGCCGACGCGGTGCAGTCGCTGCAGGCGGCCGTCGAGGCGCTCAAGGCCGGCGGGCTGATCGTCATGCACCCGGAGGGCACCGTCACGCGCGACCCGCAGGGCTGGCCGATGAGCGGCAAGACCGGCGCGGCCCGGCTGGCTACGCTGGTGCCCGGCGTCCAGGTGATCCCGCTCGCGCAGTGGGGCGTGCAGGACTCGATCGACCTGTATCACAAGCGGTTCCGGCTCATTCCGCGCCCGCGGCACACGATCTCGGTCGGCGAGCCGATCGACCTGTCGGCGTTCGCGGACAGGACCCCGGACGCCGCGACGCTGCGCGAGATGACGGACGTGATCATGCGCCGGCTGCGTTCGGACGTCGCCGAGCTGCGCGAGCTGCCGGCCCCGGAGGGTGAGCTGTTCCGCTGGGTCCGACCTTCATGAGGGCCGCCGTTTTCGGAGCGGGCAACTGGGGGACGGCGTTCGCGAAGGTGCTGTCCGACGCGGGCAATCAGGTGACGCTGTGGGCTCGGCGTCCCGAACTCGCCGAGCGGATCGACAGCGAGCACGTCAACGCCGACTACCTGCCGGGAATCGTGCTGCCGCGATCGCTGCGCGCCACGCATGACGCGGCCGCCGCGCTGGACGGCGCAGAGCTGGTCGCGTTCGCCATCCCGTCGCAGTCGCTGCGCGCAAACCTGAGCGAATGGGCGTCCCTGCTGCCGGACGATGCCACGCTCGCCAGCCTGATGAAGGGCGTGGAGCTCGGCACTACGCGCCTGATGACCGAGGTGATCGCCGAGCTGACCGGGGCGAGCGACGACCGGATCGCCGTGGTGTCCGGTCCGAACCTGGCGCTGGAGATCGCCCGCGAGCAACCCACCGCGACGGTCATCGCGTGCACCGACCCGCAGCGTGCCGAGGCGTTGCAGCTGGCGTGCAGCACCGCGTACTTCCGGCCGTACACCAACAACGACGTGATCGGCTGCGAGCTCGGCGGCGCGGTGAAGAACGTGATCGCGCTCGCGGTGGGCATCGCGCAGGGGATGGGTTTCGGCGACAACACCAGCGCCTCGCTGATCACGCGCGGCCTGGCCGAGACGTCCCGGCTCGGCATCGAGCTCGGCGCCGACCCGATGACGTTCGCCGGCCTCGCCGGGCTCGGTGATCTGGTCGCCACCTGCTCCTCGCCGCTGTCGCGCAACCGCACGTTCGGCGAGCGACTGGGGCGCGGCGAGTCGCTCGAGCAGGCGCAGGAGGCCACGCACGGTCAGGTGGCCGAGGGTGCCAAGTCCTGCCGTCCGCTGCTGGAGCTGGCACAGCGGCACGGGGTGGACGTCCCGATCACGGCGGCCGTCGAGGCGGTCTGCTTCCGCGGCATGAAGCCGCCCGCGATGCTGGAGCTGCTGATGTCCCGGTCGGTCAAGAGCGAGGTCTGAGCGGCTAGTGTCGTTCGGCGTGGGACGAATCCGGGTCGCGGTCGTGTACGGCGGGCGCAGCAGCGAGCACGGCATCTCGGTCGTGTCCGCGGGCAGCGTGATCAACGCGCTCGACCCGGCACGTTACGAGGTGATCCCTGTCGGCATCACGCCCGACGGTGCCTGGCTGCTGACCGACGGCGACCCGGCAGCGATGCGGATCGTCGACCGCCAGGTGCCCGAGGTCAGCAAGGGGACGTCGGTCGTGCTGGCCGGCGACCCGACCACGCCCGAGCTGGTGGCCCTCGACCCGGCCGAGGGCGTCCGTGCCCTGGCCGGTGTGGACGTCGTGTTCCCCGTCCTGCACGGCCGGTTCGGCGAGGACGGCACGATCCAGGGGCTGCTCGAGATGGCCGGCGTGCCGTACGTCGGGCCCGGCGTGTTCGCCAGCGCGGCGGCGATGGACAAGGAGTTCACCAAGCAGCTGCTGCGCGCGGACGGGTTGGACGTCGGGCAGTTCGCCGTCGTGCGCCGCGGCGAGGACGTCTCGACGCTGGACCTGCAGCACCTCGGCCTGCCGGTCTTCGTCAAACCGGCCCGCGCCGGATCCAGCGTCGGCATCACCCGCGTGACGGACTGGGCCGACCTGCCGGACGCGCTCGCCGCGGCGTTCGAGCACGACGGCAAGGCGCTGGTCGAGGCCGCGGTGGTCGGCCGCGAGATTGAGTGCGGGGTGCTCGAGGACGAGCACGGCCGTCCGCAGGCCAGCCTGCCCGCCGAGATCCGCCTGGTCCGCGGACACGACTGGTATGACTTCGAGGCCAAATACCTCGACGACGCCTGCGAGTTCGACATCCCCGCGCAGCTGCCGGACGAGCTGATCGCGAGCGTGCGGGACGTCGCCTGCCGCGCGTTCACCGCGCTGGACTGCGCCGGCCTCGCGCGCGTCGACTTCTTCGTGACCGATGCCGGCGCGGTGATCGTGAACGAGGTGAACACGATGCCCGGCTTCACGCCGATCTCGATGTTCCCGCGGATGTGGGCCGCGACCGGCGTCGACTATCCGGCGCTCGTCGACCGGCTGATCGCCGCCGCCCTGCGCCGCGGAGCAGCCTGATGCCACGCACGATCACCTGGCCGGAGTTGATCATGCTCATGGTGTTCGGCACCGGTGCGGAGGACTCGTTCGTCGCGGAGGTGCGTGCCCGCGACGAACGGGAGGCGGACGAGTACGGCTATCGGGTGTTCCGACGCGGCACGCTGGCCCGCCGTGAAGGCCTGGACGGGCAAGTTCACTTCATCGACGGCGAGGACTACCGGTGGATGCGATACGTCGGTGACGAGGAGTTCACGGCCTTTCCGCGTGAGCGTCACGTATTCGCGTCACCGATCGGCGGTTTGAGCGTCGGTGGCGACCGGCCGAGCCTGAGCCGCTGGGACGGCAATGACTTCACCAGACCGACCGGTCCGGCCGAGCCCGTCGAGTTCCTGGAACGGCCCGCCTGGTCAGTCGAGCTCGCGCCGCCGGCGCATAAGCCGCATCCGATCCAGCTCGTCGTCGACGCCGAGACCGGCCTGGTGCTGCGGCAGGCCAACGCAGGCTTCGGCACGTATACCGAGCTCGTCTCGTTGCAGCTCGACGCCGAGTTGCCGGACGAGTTGTTCGTGTGGGACGGCCCGACGCGCCAGCCGATAAACCGGGAAGCCGAGCACGAGCGCGATATGGCGAACCGGCGCGCCTGGCTGGCATCGCGCGGCATCACCGACCTGCCGCTGGCGTTCGTCCCGGAACTGATGCCGCATGTGTGGGACGACGCGACAGGAGCGTTCGAGGCGAGCTTCTCGACGAACGCCTACGGCAGCCTGATTCGCCGACCCCGCAACGAGGAGCCGTGGCCGGAGCTGGACGGCCAGAACTGGCCGCACACCTATCGATGGTCCGACGAGCGGTGGGACTGGTTCGTCGGCTGTGACCGCCACCTGGACGCCGACCGGCTGGCCGCGCTGAAGGCGGGCCTGACCGACTCGACCTGAACCCCAGCTCGAGCGGGGTGCGCGGCGGCGATTGTCAGGCTACCCTGACGCCATGGCAGGCGACGAGACGTGGCACCAGGGACGGCAGGTTTGGAACCGGCTGGCCGGCTGGCGCCACGGCGAGCCGTACGGCGACACCGAAGAGCCGGGCGAGGGCGCACTCGCCGCGCTCGAGGACATCGGCACGCTGCGTCGCCTGCTGGACCGGGCCGAACTGTTCGCCGTCCGCTCGGCGCGCAGGCACGGCAAGTCCTGGGCGGAGATCGCGACCCAGCTCGGCGTCACCCGGCAGTCGGCCTGGGAGCGCTGGCGTGACCTGGACGAGACCGCCGAGAACACCGAGACGTCAGACACGCCTGAGGACCGCGTGGACCTCGTCGTAAAACGCGCCGTCGCGGGCGCCACCGAGGAACTCGTCGCGGACCTCGACCCGTCCGCCCGCGACTTCCGCCGGCGGTCCAGCGTGCGCGTCCCGGCCGTGGTCGGCATGACCTGGGCGGACGCCAACGGCGCGCTGCGCGAGGTCGGGCTGCTGGCCGTCGGGTGGGACACGGACGGCCTGCCGCTGGACGACGCGGCACCGAGCGGCGTCGTCACCGACCAGTCACCCGAGTCCGGCGCGAAAGTCCCGCGGGGATCCTCGGTGCGGCTCTGGCTGTACTACGGCGACGGCGGCTCGGCAGGGGTGCGCGAGCCGCGCCGTCCGAAGCCGGACCCGAAGGTGGGCCGGGCCTCGTAGGCGGGTGGTCAGACGAGCAGGTCCAGCAGCCGGTCCAGCTCGGCGGCCGGGTCGGCGGTGAGTCCGGTGTGGACGGGACCCGGCTGCACCACGGTGCTTCGCGGCGCGGTCAGCCAGCGGAACCGGCGCCCGATCTGTTCGTCCCCGGCCGGTCCCTCGCCGGCGCAGGTGTCCGCCGCCGCCGCCAGCGCGGCCGAGATCGCGTCCGCGTCTGCCGTGGGATCCAGCGCGCGCAGCCGGTCGGCGTCCAACCGAACGCGTGCGCCGAGATAGTCGCGGTCGCGGCAGTAGACGATCACGCCGGCATTGATGAACTCACCGCGTTCGACGCGCGGGACGACCCGCAGCACCGCGTACTCGAACGGCACGCGGCCCGTCACGACCCACCCCCGAGCCAGCCCGCCCGGGCGTCGAGGCGCGCCGACAACTCCTCGACGTACGCGGCGCGCACCGCGTCCGGGCCGTCGAAGCCGGGCTCGTCGGCCAGCCAGACCTCCGGGACGTCAGCCACCGCCGCCGCGAGCACCTCGGGTGTCACCAGCGGCGCGAGGGCGGCATCCGCGGTGTCGAGGTCATCGGCGCAGCCGAGCAGCGCGTGCTCGCGGGCGTCGAACGTCCACGCCGTCGCGCGTGCCGGCCACCGGTGATGGAACGTCAGCGCCGCGCCATGGTCGATCAGGTACGGCGCCCCGTGCCAGAACAGCATGTTCGGGTTCCGCCACGACCGGTCGACGTTGCCGATCAGCGCGTCGAACCACAGCACGCGGCTCGCGAACCCCGCGTCGAGCGGGAAGGCGGATACGTCCAGGTCGAGCGCGCCCGGCAGGAAGTCGACGCCGAGGTTCAGGCCCGGGCTCGCGCGCAACAGGTCCTGCACCTCCTCGTCCGGCTCGTTCGCGGCCAGCACCGGGTCGACATCGACCGTCACCAGCCGCGGCACCGGCAGGCCCAGCGCAGTGCCGAGGCCGGCGCACACGATCTCGGCGATCAGCGCCTTGCGGCCCTGGCCGGCGCCGGAGAACTTGACCACGTAGGTGCCGAAGTCGTCCGCCTCCATGAGCCCGGGCAGCGAACCTCCCTCGCGCAGCGGGGTCACATATCGCAGCGCGGTGACGCTGGGCAGGCCGGTGGCGGCGGGAAGCACGCGCCCGAGCCTACGGTTTCACCAGTTGGCGCGGCGGTAGTCCTTGAGGAAGCAGCCGTATAGATCCACGCCGGCCTCGCCCTGGACGATCGGGTCGTAGACGCGGGCCGCGCCGTCGACGAGGTCCAGCGGCGCGTGAAACCCTTCCTGCGCAAGGCGGATCTTGGTGTAGTGCGGGCGCTCGTCGGTGATCCAGCCGGTGTCGACGGACGTCATCAGGATCCGGTCGGTCTCGAACAGCTCGCCGGCGCTGGTGCGGGTCAGCATGTTCAGCGCGGCCTTGGCCATGTTCGTGTGCGGGTGCCCGGCGCCCTTGTAGCCGCGTCCGAACACGCCCTCCATCGCCGAGACGTTGACGATGTACTTGCGCCGCGCCGGGCTTGCGGCCAGCGCCGGACGCAGCCGGTCGACGAGGATGAACGGCGCGATCGTGTTGCACAGCTGCACCTCGAGCAGCTCCAGCGGGTCGATGGTGCCGACGTGCTGCGTCCAGCTGTTCACCGTGTTGAGGTCCGGGACGAGACCGCCCGCATCGACCGCGCTGTTGTCCAGGTGCCGTTGCAGGGACGCCGATCCGGCCACCATCGCCAGCCGCGAGAGCTGCTCGCCGGTCACCTCGCCGGTCAGGTGGGGCAGCGGATGCTCGGCGAGGGCGCCCGCGAGCGCCGCCGGGTGCGCGTCCGAGACGTGGTCGAACGTGAGCACCTCGGGCAGTTCGCCGCCCGGAAGGGGGTCGGACTCCGCCGCGGCCAGCGGTGCGTACGCGCCGGGAGAGCGGCGGACGGTCTGCGCCGCGTTGTTGATCAGGATGTCCAGCGGGCCGGCCGCCGCGACGGTGTCGGCGAGCGTGACCACCTGCGCCGGGTCGCGCAGGTCGATGCCGACGATGCGCAGCCGGTGCAGCCAGTCAGCCGAGTCGTCCAGCGCGGTGAACCGCCGGACGGCGTCGTTCGGGAAACGCGTCGTGATCGTCAGGTGCGCGCCGTCCCGCAGCAGCCGCAGGGCGATGTACATACCGATCTTCGCGCGCCCACCGGTCAGCAGCGCGCGGCGTCCGGTCAGGTCCGTCCGGGCATCGCGCTTCGCGTGGCTGGTCGCGGCGCAGTCCGGGCACAGCTGGTGGTAGAACGCGTCGACGCGGGTGTAGTCCTCCTTGCAGATGTAGCAGTGCCGTGGCCGCAAATAGGTGCCGGCGCTCGCTCCCGCGGCGGACGACACGAGCGGCAGGCCCTCGGTCTCGTCGTCGATGCGGTGCGGCGAACCGGTCGCGGTGGCGGCGACGACGGCGCGGTCGTTCGCGGTGATCGCGTCGCGGCGCTCGATGCGGCGGGCGCGCTTGACCTGCTTGAACACTCGGGCGGTCGCGCGGCGGATCGCCAGCGCGTCCGGATGGTCCGGCGGAAGCGACTCGCTCGCGGCGAGCACCTTCAGGCAGACGGCCAGCTCGTCGGGATCGAGACCGGGCGCGTCCGGCGGGGGAACGTCGTGCGTCACCCGGACACGGTATGCGACCGGGTGCCGCGGACCTGGCCGACCATCGCCCGGACGTCGGCGACGTCACCCAGGTGGCGCAGCTTGTCCGGGTTCACGACGGCGTGGACGGCGACGATGCGGTCGTCCGCGATCTGCAGCACGAACACGCTCGCGATCTTGCCGTCGGCGGTGCGGGTCAGCGCCGCCGGCTGGCCGTTGAGCAGCGTCGGCTCGAGTCGCACGCCGAACTGGTCCGCCTGGCCGAGCAGGCCGACGAACAGGCGCAGCACCCGGTCGACGCCGACCAGGGTGCGCGCGACCGCCGGTGCCTTGCCGCCGCCGTCGGCGTGCCATTCGACGTCCGCGGCGAGCAGCTGCTTCAGCGCAGCCAGGTCACCGCGGTTTGACGCGGCGAAGAACCGCTCGGCCAGTTCGGCGCGCCGCTGCGGCGAGGACTCGTAGCGCGGGCGGCGCTCGTCGACCTTCGCCCGGGCACGCACGAGGATCTGTCGGCAGTTGTCCTCGGTGCGGTCGACGAAGTCGGCGACCTCGGCGAACTCGTAGCCGAACACGTCCCGCAGCAGGAACACGGCGCGCTCGATCGGGTTGAGGCTTTCCAGCAGCACCAGGAACGCCATCGACAGCGACTCGGCCAGCTCGGCGCTCCGAGCGGGACCCAGGTTGGCCGGCAGGCTGTCGTCCAGCACCGGCTCGGGCAGCCACTCGCCGACGTACGACTCGCGCCGCCGCCGCGCCGAGCTGAGCACGTCCAGCGACAGCCGGGTGACCGTGGTCGTCAGGTACGCCTTCGGGTTGTCGACCACGGTGCCGTCGCGCAGCGCCCGGTGGTAGCGCAGGAACGCCTCCTGCAGCGCGTCCTCGGCCTCGGTGACGGTGCCGAGCATGCGGTACGCGATCGAGAACAGCAGCGGACGCAGCTCGGCGTACAGGTCGGCGGTGGCGACGCTCACACCTCGCAGGATGTCACAGCCGCCGGGGGTGCGCCGTCCACTGGGCAGGACCGAACAGCGAAGGGGATTCATCATGCGAGTACTCGTGGCCGGCGCGACCGGCGTGGTCGGACGGCAACTCGTCCCGATGCTGCGCAGCAGCGGGCACGACGTGATCGGCACCAGCCGCAGCGAGAGCGGCCTGGCCACCGTCGCCCAACTGGGCGGCACGCCGTTGCGGCTGGACGTGCTCGATGCCGCGGCCGTGCGCCGCGCCGTGGCCGAGGCGAAGCCGGACGCGATCGTGCACCAGGCGACCGACCTGTCCGCGCTCGGCAACGACTTCCGGCATTTCGACAAGCTTTTCGCCGGCACCAACCGGTTGCGCACCGAAGGCACCGAGAACCTGCTCACCGCCGGGCGCGAAGCGGGCGTGCAGCGGTACGTCGTGCAGAGCTACCGCTGGGGATTCACCGACGCCGACGGCGTGATCGACGCCAACCCGCCGAAGGCGTTCCGCGAGTCCGCGGCGGCGCTGCGGCGGCTCGAGCAACTGGTGCGCGAGACGCCGGGCGCTGTCGCGCTGCGCTACGGCGGCTTCTACGGCCCGGGGACGTCGCTGGCCGAGGAAGGACCGCAGATCACCGCGATCCGCAAGCGCATGATCCCGATCATCGGCTCCGGCGACGGGTACTGGACGTTCGTGCACACCTACGACGCGGCGAGCGCCGCGATGGCCGCGCTCACGCAAGGCGAGGGCGTGTACACGGTCGTGGACGACGAGCCGGCGCAGACGAAGGTGTGGTTGCCGTACCTGGCCGAGGTGCTCGGCGCGAAGCCGCCGCGGCACGTGCCGGAATGGCTGGGACGGCTGGCCGCAGGCCCGGGCGGTGCGTGGCTGATGACGAGCGCGCCGGCCGCGTCCAACGCGGCGGCCAAGCGTGAGCTGGGCTGGGCGCCGAAGTACGCCTCGTGGCGGGAGGGTTTCCGCGCCGAGCTGGGCGGCTAGCGGTCGCGGACCGGGCGCTGTCGCGTCGGCGCGTCCGGGTCGTCGGTGGTCATCGGGCGGACCACGGCGTACGTGCCGTGGTCCTCGACCATCAGGTACTTCGCGTCCCAGCGGTGACGCAGCGCGGCGGGCCACGACACGGTGCCGTTGTGGGTCAGCTTGACCTCGACCTGGGGGACTGGACGCTTGGCCACGGCAACAGTCTATGAGACCGTCAGCGGATCGCGCCCGTTTCGCGCAGTTCGTTCAACTCCTGCTCGGAGTAGCCCGCCTCGGCGAGCAGCGCGGCCGAATCGGCGCCGACCGCGGTGAGCTCGCGTGTTGCGCCCGGCGTGGCGGAAAACCTCGGCGCGGGCCCGGCGACCGTCGCGTTGCCGACCTGGACGTAGCTCGCGCGCTCGACGTTGTGCGGATGGTGCGGTGCCTCCTGCAGGGTCAGCACCGGTGCCACGCACGCGTCCAGCGGCGCGAACAGATCGGCCCACTCGTCGCGGGTGCGGGTGCGGAATACCTCGCTGAGCGTCTTCTCGCACTCGTCCCACTGCGCCGGGTCGTACGGCGAGGCCGTGGTGGCCGGGTCCAGCCCGAGGCCCTCGACGAGCGCCGCCCAGAACTGCGGCTCGAGCGCGCCGACCGCGACGAACCGGCCGTCCGCGCACTCGTAGCAGCGGTAGTTCGGTGCGCCCCCGTCGAGCATGTTCGCCGCGCGCTCGTCACGCCAACCGCCGTTGCCGAGGAAGGTGCGAGTCATCGAGCCGAGATAGCCGGCGCCCTCGGTCATCGCCGCGTCGATCACCTGGCCCTCACCGGTCGCGCGCGCGTGCAGCAACGCGGCCAGCAGCCCGGTGGCGAGGAACATGGAGCCGCCGCCGAAGTCCGCGACGTAGTTGATCGGCGGCACCGGCGGACCGTCCTTCGGGCCGATGCCGTGCAGCAGGCCGGTGATGGCCAGGTAGGTGATGTCGTGCCCGGCCGTCTGTGCCAGCGGTCCGTGCTGCCCCCAGCCGGTCATCCGGCCGTAGACGAGCTTCGGGTTGCGGGCGCGGACGGCGTCCGGGCCGATGCCGAGCCGTTCGGCCACACCCGGACGGAAGCCCTCGATCAGCACGTCGCAGCGCTCGCTCAGGCGCAGCACGACCTCGGCCGCGCCGGGCTTGCGCAGATCGAGCTCGATCGAGCGCCGGCCGCGCCCGAGTGGACCGGCGGCCAGCGTGCTGCCGAGGTCGCTCGTGCCGATCTTGTCGACGCGGAGAACCTCCGCGCCCAGGTCGGCCAGCAGCATGCCGAGGAAGGGGACGGGTCCGATCGCCGGCAGCTCCAGCACGCGGACGCCGCTCAGCGGACCGGTCATGCCCGTCCCCTCTCCCCGTTCAGAACTTCTCGTTCGACTCGGCCTTTGAGCGCAGCAGCGCGTTGGGCTCGAACCGGTCGCCGTACTTCTTGGCGAACTCGTCCGCGCGGACGACCAGCCCGCGCACGCCCGTTTCGCCCAGGCCGTCCAGCCGCTGGAAGCCGTTGATGTACTGCAGCACGCCTCCGGTCCAGGCCGGGAAGCCGATGCCCATGATCGAGCCGATGTTCGCGTCCGCGGTCTGCTCGATCACGCCCTCCTCGACGCAGCGCGCCGACTCGACGGCCTCGATCACCAGCATGCGCTCGGACAGCTCGTGCAGGTCGACCTCGGACGGGTCGGCGGTGACCGGGAAGTGCTCGGCGAGACCCGACCACAGGCCCAGGCGCTTGCCATTCTCGTCGTAGTCGAAGAAGCCGGCGCCGCGCAGGCGACCCGGACGGCCCAGCTCGACCATCTTCTCGACGACCTGCTCCGCCGGGTGCGCCGGGTAGGTGCGGCCCTCGGCCTCGGCGGCCTTGCGCGTCTCGTTGCGGATCTTGAGGAACAGCTCCATATTCAGCTCGTCCGCCAGCTGCAGCGCGCCGACCGGGTACCCGGCCTGCGTGGTCGCCTGCTCGATGGACGACGGTGCGATGCCCTCGCCGAGCATCGCGATCGCCTCGTTGACGAACGTGCCGATCACGCGCGAGGTGAAGAAGCCGCGGCTGTCGTTGACGACGATCGGCGTCTTCTTGATCTGCTTCGCGTAGTCCAGCGCACGCGCCAGCGCCGCGTCGGACGTCTGCTCGCCGCGGATGATCTCCAGCAGCGGCATCTTGTCGACGGGGGAGAAGAAGTGCAGGCCGATGAAGTCCCCCTTGCGCTGCACGCCCTCGGCCAGCCCGGTGATCGGGAGCGTCGACGTGTTCGAACCGAGCAGTGCGTCGGCGTTCACGACCGGCTCGGCCTCGCTGAACACCTGGTGCTTGAGCTCGACGTTCTCGAACACGGCCTCGACGATCAGGTCGCAGCCGGCCAGGTCGGCGTAGTCGGCGGTCGGCGTAATGCGCGCCAGCACCTCGTCCGCCTTCTCCTGGGTGGTCTTGCCGCGGGACACGGCCTTGTCCAGCAGCTTCTTCGAGTAGCCCTTGCCCTTCTCGGCCGCCTCGAGGGAGACGTCCTTGAGCACGACCTCGATGCCGTTGCGGGCGCTGACGTACGCGATGCCCGCTCCCATCATGCCGGCGCCGAGCACCGCGACCTTCTTCGCCGGGCGCGGCTCGTAGCCGTCCGGACGCGACCCGCCGGCGTTGATCGAGTTCAGGTCGAACCAGAACGCCTGGATCATGTTCTTCGCGACCTGGCCCTTGGCGAGGTTGACGAAGTAGCGGCCCTCGATGGTCAGCGCGGTGTCGATGTCGACCTGCGCGCCCTCGACGGCCGCGCACATGATGTGGTGCGGCGCGGGCATCGGCGCGCCCTTGAGCTGCTTGCGCAGGTTGGCGGGGAACGCGGGCAGCATCCCGGCGAGCTTCGGGCTGGACGGCGCGCCGCCCGGCATCCGGTAACCCTTCGCGTCCCACGGCTGGACCGCCTCGGGGTTGGCCTTGATCCAGGCGCGGGCCGCCTCGAACATCGCCTCGGGCGTGGCGGCCAGCTCGTCCACGATGCCGACCTCGACGGCCTGCGCCGGCTTGAACCGATTTCCTTGCAGCAGCACCTTCATCAGCCCGTCGGCCAGGCCGAGCAGCCGGACGATGCGGGTGACACCGCCGCCGCCGGGCAGCAGGCCGAGCGTGACCTCCGGCAGGCCGAACTGCGCCTTCGGGTTGTCGAGCGCCACGCGGCGGTGGCAGGCCAGCGCGATCTCCAGCCCGCCGCCGAGCGCCGCGCCGTTCAGCGCGGCGACGACCGGCCGGCCCTGCGTCTCCAGCCGGCGCAGGTCCGCCTTGATCTCGGTGACGCCCGCGAGGAACTGCTCGGCGTTGTCGTCGTCCACCTGCGCGAGCAGGTTGAGGTCACCGCCGGCGAAGAAGGTGTCCTTGCCGGACGTGATGATCACGCCGGTGATCGAGTCCTTCTCCGCGTACAGCCGGTCGACCGCCGCCTTCATCGACGCCTGGTAGGCGCCGCTCATCGTGTTCGCGCGCTGGGTCGGGTCGTCGAGGGTCAGCGTGACGATGCCGTCCGCGTCCTGGTCCCAGCGGATGGTGCTCTCAGTCATCAGATTCGCTCCACAATCGTCGCAACTCCCATGCCGCCGCCGACGCACAATGTCGCCAGGCCGTAGCGCTGGTCGCGGCGCTCCAATTCGTCGATCAGGGTGCCGAGGATCATCGCGCCGGTCGCGCCGAGCGGGTGGCCGAGCGCAATCGCGCCGCCGTTTACGTTGACCTTCTCGTGCGGAACCTTGAGGTCCTTCATGAACTTCATGACGACCGCGGCGAACGCCTCGTTGACCTCGAACAGGTCGATGTCGTCGACGGTCAGCCCGGCCTTGGCCAGTGCCTTCTGCGCGGATGGCGCCGGACCGGTGAGCATGATCGTCGGCTCGGAGCCGACGACGCCGGTCGCCACGATGCGGGCGCGCGGGGTGAGGCCCAGGTCGCTGCCGGCCTGCTCGCTGCCGATCACGACGAGCGATGCGCCGTCGACGATGCCGGACGAGTTGCCCGGCGAGTGCACGTGGTTGATCTTCTCGACCCAGTGGTACTTCTGCAGCGTCACGGCGTCGAAGCCGCCCATCTCGCCGATCGCGGCGAACGACGGCTTCAGGGCGCCGAGCGACTCGGGCGTGCTGCCCGGGCGCGGGAACTCGTCGTGGTCGAGCACGATCGTGCCGTTGATGTCCTTCACCGGGATGACCGAGCGGGAGAACGCGCCGTCGGCGATCGCCTTCGCGGCGCGGGTCTGCGACTCGGCGGCGAACGTGTCGACGTCGAGCCGGCTGAAGCCCTCCATGGTGGCGATCAGGTCCGCGCCGATGCCCTGCGGGACGAAGCTGACGTCGTACGCCGTCTCCGGGTCCATCGCCCAGGGGCCGCCGTCCGAGCCCATCGGCACACGCGACATCGACTCGACGCCGCCGGCGAAGATCAGGTCCTCCCAGCCGGAGCGCACCTTCTGCGCGGCGATGTTGCAGGCCTCCAGGCCGGACGCGCAGAACCGGTTCAGCTGGAAGCCCGCGCCGGAGTTGACGAAGCCGGCGGCGATGGCGGCGGTGCGCGCGATGTCCGCGCCCTGCTCGCCGACCGGCGACACCACGCCCAGGATGATGTCCTCGACGCGCGCCGGATCCAGGCCGGGGTTGCGGGACAGGACCTCGTCGATCAGGCCGGTGACCAGCGAGATCGGCTTGATGCTGTGCAGCGATCCGGTGTCCTTGCCGCGTCCGCGCGGCGTGCGGATCGCGTCGTAGACGTACGCCTCAGTGCTCATGTCTCGCTCCACAAGTGTCGCTCGGTGCTCATGACGTGCTCCAACCAAAAGGTGGGCTGATCCCCTGATCCTGTCAGTACCACTGTCACAGTTGTCAAGTGCCAGTGACTGTGTGATTGGTCTACGCTGCCGGATATGGCGACGACTGCGGCGGATCAGGCTGCCGGTCCCGACACCGTCGAGACCACGGCCGCGGTGTCCGCCGAGGAGTTCACGATCGACGAGCTGGCGGCGCGCACCGGCATGACGGTGCGGACCGTGCGCTTCTACGCCGCCGAAGGACTGCTGCCCCCGCCGGAGCGCCGCGGCCGCGTCGCCTACTACGACGCCCGGCACCGGCTCCGGCTCGACCTCATCCGGACGTTGCAGGAACACGGGTACACGCTGGCGGCGATCGACCGCGTGCTGGCGCGCATTCCCGAGGACGCCGAGCCGTCGGAGTACGCGGTGCACTCGGCCGTGCTCGCGCCGTGGCTGCCCGCGCAGGTCGAGGAGCTGGACCGGGCCGGGCTCGAACGGCGGGTGGGACGGCGCCTGGACGACGACGAGCTCAGCTACCTGGCCACGATCGGCGCGCTCGAGGCGTGCGGCGAGGACCGCTACCGGACGTCACCCGCGCTGCTCGGACACGCGGTGGAGCTGATGCGGCTGCCGGTGCCCGCGAGCGTCCTGCACGACTCGGCCGAGATCATCGGCGCGCACGCCACCGCGGTCGCCGACGGCCTGACCGACGTGTTCGTCAAAGGCATCTGGGGGCCGTACCAGCGCGGCGAACTCGACGACGAGCAGGTGGTCGCGATGCTGTCGCGGCTGCGTCCGTTGGCCGTGCAGGGGCTGGTCAGCGCCTTCGTCCGGGCCGCCGACTACGCGGCGCGGCGCAACCTGTCCTAGGGCCGCCTGCTGCACAGCTTGCTTGTCGGCGGCAACGGACCTGCGCCCGGCTGGCCGCCGACGCACACCGCGGGCATCGCCTTGGCGATCGCGCCGGCCAGGTCCGTCACGTACGTGCTGCCCGGGTACTTCGACGGCAGCGTGATCTCGACGTACACGGCGCGGTCGACGGACGTGTAGATCTCGTCGCTGCCGGAACTGGTGACGTCGAAGTAGACGGTGCCCTTGCCGGTGCTGTCGCCGAACCCCTGGAACAGCGTGCTGCTGCCGGGGTGCAGGTCCTTCGGCCGCGCGACGCCGCAGCGCACGATCACCGCCGGATCGCCCCAGGCGACCACGAACGGCGTGTCCGGGACGGGGTGGACGGTGCGCGGCGCGAGGCCGTTCAGCCGCACCGGCAGGTTCTGCAACAGCTTCGTGCACGGTGCGGCCGTGGCGGCGTTGGACGGCGGCGCGCTCGGCGTCAAGGCGGGCAGCGCCTTCGGCGGGTTGTCCGAGCCGCCGGTCGTGCCGATCAGCAGTGCCAGCACGACCACGATCGGCAGCGTGACGGCCGTCGCGATCAGCGCGGCCCGCCGGGTCTCCGGTGAGATCGCGGCCCCCGCTCTACAGGTGCACGACGGGGCAGGTCAGCGTGCGGGTGATGCCCGCGACGCCCTGCACCTTGGCGACCACGAGCTTGCCGAGGTCGTCCACCGTCTCCGCCTCGGCGCGCACGATCACGTCGTAGGGGCCGGTGACGTCCTCGGCGAGGGTCACGCCGGCCAGCTGACCGATCTCGGCGGCCACGGCTGCGGCCCGGCCGACCTCGGTCTGGATCAATATGTAGGCGCTAACGGACATTGGAGTGCGTGTCCTCTCGTCGTGGCATCCGCGCAGACGGTATGAACGTAGCGCGGGCCGCGCGCGCAGCAACGAGCAGGGAGTGTCGTCATCACCGTTTCCGATCTGGGCGAGTTCGGCCTGATCAGCCGGATCACCGCCGGGCTCTCGCCGGCCGACTCGACCCTGCTCGGCCCGGGGGACGACGCCGCTGTCGTCGCCGCACCGGACGGCCGGGTGGTGACGTCCACCGACCTGCTGATCGAGAACCGGCACTTCCGCCGCGACTGGTCCACCGCCAACGACATCGGGCACAAGGCGGCCGCGCGCAGCCTGTCCGACATCGCCGCGATGGGGGCGCTGCCGACCGCGCTGCTCGTCGGCTTCGCCGCGCCCGGCAGCCTCGAACTGGACTGGGTGGACGGGCTGGTGGCCGGGCTGCGCGAGGAGTGCGGGCAGGTCGGCGCGGCCGTTGTCGGGGGAGACGTCACCGCCGCGGACACGATCACGCTCGCGGTGACCGCGCTCGGTGACCTGGAGGGACGCGCGCCGGTCACTCTGTCCGGCGCGCGGGTCGGCGACGTGGTCGCCGTGTGCGGGCGGCTCGGCTGGGCGGCCGCGGGCCTTGCCGTGCTGGGCCGCGGTTTCCGATCACCGGTGCAGGTGGTCAACGCCCATCGCCGCCCGGAACCGCCCTACCTCGAGGGGCTGCGTGCCGCGCAACTCGGCGCGACCGCGATGACGGACGTCAGCGACGGGCTGATCGCGGACCTGGAACACATCGCCGAGGCCAGCGGCGTGCGCATCGAACTGCGGGCCCAGACGATCGAGGTGACCGCCAAGCTCGCCGAGGTCGGCGCGGCGCTGAACGTCGACCCGCTGGTGTGGGTGCTGACCGGCGGCGACGACTACGCGCTCGTCGCGACGTTCCCGCGCGGCACGGACCTGCCGGCCGAGTGGCCGGTGATCGGCGCCGTGATCGAGGGCGACGGCGTGCGGGTGGACGGGCGCCGCTGGCCGTCCGGGGGACACGAACACTTCCGTTAGGTTGTGCCGGTGGAGTTCGTGATCGAGCAGCGGCCCTACGACGACGCCGACGTCGTCCGCCTGGTCGCCGAGGTTCAGGCCGAGTACGTGACGCGCTACGGGAGCGTCGACGCCGCGGCCGTCGAGCCGGACGAGTTCGCCCCGCCCCACGGGCTGTTCCTCGTCGGCCTGCTGGACGGCGTCCCGAGCGTCACCGGCGGCTGGCGCGAGATCGAGCCCGGGGTCGTCGAGATCAAGCGCATGTACGTGCGGCCCGCCGCGCGCCGGCGCAACCTCGCGCGCCGGATGCTCGCCGAACTCGAGGCCACGGCGGCAGCAGCGGGTGTGTCACGCATCGTGCTCAACACCGGCCGGGAGCAGCCGGAGGCAGTGGCGCTGTACGAGTCGTCCGGCTACGAGGTGGTGCCGGGCTTCGGGCACTACGCGTGCACGCCGGGCGCGCTGTTCTACGGCAAGCTCCTGCGCGACCCCGCGCTGCAGTAGCTCACCCCGAACGCGAAACGGCCCGCCTCGCTGCTGCGAGGCGGGCCGTTTGCGTCGACTGGGTTCAGCCGCGGGTGACCTTGCCGGCCTTCAGGCA
>DASRSS010000299.1:0-15652 GCA_035656335.1 Jatrophihabitantaceae bacterium
GCGCTGCTGGAAGAGGTGCTGTGGCGCGCGCCGCTGATCCTGCTCGACGGGCGTACCGGCGATCGCGCGCTAGCCGGTTGGGCGGTGCTGAGCGGCGCCGGGTTCCTGGCGCTGCACCTACGGCGGGACGGTGCGCGCAGCCTGCCGGTGCACCTGACCACGACCACGTCGTGGACCGCGTCCGCCCTGCTCGCCCGGCAGTTGCGCTGGCCGGTGCTCGCCCACGCCGGCTACAACCTCGCCGCGATCAGCCTCCGCGACAGGGGCACGGATCGTTCATGAACACTGTCGCGGGCGCCGGCGTTCCGCTGCGGCTGGACGGCGTGCACAAGACGCTCGCGGGCACGCCGGTGCTGCGCGACGTCGGGTTCACCTGCCCGGCCGGTGCGATCACCGCGCTGCTCGGCCCGAACGGCGCGGGCAAGACGACCTCGGTCGCGATCGCGACCGGGCTGCGCCGCGCCGACACCGGCACGGTCGAGGTCTTCGGCCGACGGCTGCCGTCCCGCGCCGCACTGCGCCGGCTCAGCCTGGTGCCGCAGGAGATCGGCCTGCCCGCGGCGGTGACCGTGTGGCACCTGCTGCACTTCGTGTCCGCGCAGCGCGCCGAGAGCCCGTTCGCCCCGCCGGTCGAGGAGCTGTGCGAGCGGCTCGGCATCGGCCCGCTGCTGCGGCGCCGCGCCGGCGGGCTCAGTGGCGGGCAGCAGCGCAAGGTGGCGGTGGCGCTCGGCCTGCTGCGCGCGCCCGGCCTGCTGATCCTGGACGAGGCGACGACCAGCCTGGACGAGTCCAGCCGGGCGACCACCTGGGCGATGGTGCGCGAGTACGTGGACCGCGGCGGTGCCGCGCTGGTGACCAGCCACATCCTGGCCGACATCGAGTCGCACGCGGACCGGCTGGTCGCGCTGAACGCGGGCGAGGTGGTGCTGGAGCGCCCGCTGGACGAGGTCCGGCAGCGGCTCGGCGGCAGCGCAGTCTCGGTGCGGTTACCGGCCGGGCACGCGCACCGGGCGATCGCGCGGATCACCGCCGAGATCGCCGCCGCGGTGCCCAGTGCCGTCGCGTCCGATTCCGTCCCGGCCGCAATGCCCGACCCCGCCCCGGCCGCAATGTCCGGCCGCCGCGACCGCGAGTTCGTGCGCGTCCAGTGGCGCACCGCAAACCCGCTGCCGCTGGTCGCCGCGATCGCCCGCGCCGCACCGTGCGCCACCGACCTGCTGGTGCGCCCGATCCCGCTCGGTGAGCTGCTGGACGAACTCGCGAAGGGAACGACCCGATGAGTGCGGTGTTGCTGAACGCGCGCCTCCAGCTGGACGAGCTCGCGCACATCCCGGCGTTCACCGTTCCGTCGCTCGGCCTGCCGCTGATCACCTACCTGATCTTCGGGCTGCCCGACGTCCACGGCGATCCGCGCACGGCGGCGGGCGTGTTCGTCGGCTTCGGCGCGTTCGCGCTGCTGGGCATCGTGATGTTCCAGTTCGGCGTGGGCATCGCCGCCGATCGCGCGTCCGCGTGGGAGCGGTTCGTGCGCACCCTGCCGTCGTCGGCGGCCGAGCGGTTCGTGGCGCGGCTGCTTGTCGCGCTCGTGTTCGGTGCGCTCGCGCTGATCCCGGTCACCTGCTGTGCCGTGCTCGCCACGCCGCTGCATCTCGACGCGCTGACCTGGGTGCGCGTGCTGGTCTCGTTGCTCGCCGGCGCCGTACCGCTCGGGCTGCTCGGCATCATGCTCGGCTACCTGCTGAACGAGCGCGGCGCGCTGCCGATCACCAACCTGCTGTACCTGCCGCTGTCGTACCTCGGCGGGCTGTTCACGGCGCGCCCGGACGACCTGCCCGCGCTGGCGCAGCGCGTCGCCCCGTGGCTGCCGACCCGGCAGTGGGGCGAGCTGCTGATCGGGTTCGGCCTGGGCGGCCAGGTGCCCGTGCACGCCGTGCTCGCGCTGGCGGGCTACGGCGCGCTGTTCGCCGCGCTCGCCGTGTTCGGCTACCGGCGCGACGAGCAGCGTCAGTACCGCTGAGGCGTCACCGCGGCACTCACCGCGCGGTCAGCCGCGCCACGAACGTGTACCGGTCGCCGCGGTACCAGCTGCGGACCCATTCGATCGGCGCACCGGACGCGTCGAAGCTGTGCCGGCTGAGCACCAGCATCGGCGCGCCGGTGTCGGTGTCCAGCAGCTCCGCCTTGCGCGGCGAGGCCGCGGCCGTCTCGATCGTCTCATCCGCCTCGACCGGCGCGCTGTCGTAGAACTCGGCGAGCACGCGGTACAGCGACGGCTCGCGCTTGAGCTTGGTGACCAGGCCGGGGAAGCGCGCGGCGGACAGCTGCGAGAGTTCGACCGCCATGGCCGCGCCGTTGACCAGCCGCAGCCGCTCGATCACGAACACCGACGCGCCGACCTTGAGGTTCAGCCGCGCCGCGACCTCCTCGTCGGCACGCTGGCGGCCCGCGTCCAGCAGCTTCGTGGTCACCGTGTAGCCGGCCTCCGCCGCCTGCTCGGTGAAGCTGGTCATCCGCAGCGGCCAGCTGATCTTCGGTTCGGCGACGTACGTGCCCGAGCCCTGCCGGCGCACCAGCCGTCCCTCGCCGACCAGTTCGCTGAGCGCGCGGCGCACGGTGGTGCGCGACGTGCCGAGCTCCAGCGTCAGGATCCGCTCGGTGGGCACCAGGCTCCCGGGTGGCAGCGAACCGATGAGGTCGAGCAGGTGCCGCTTGACGAGGTAGTACTTCGGCTCGCGGGGCGCGCGCTCGGACACTGCGACGACCACGCGGTGCTCCTGTTCATTCCACGGACGACAAGTATGTCTACACCATTGACAGTACCTGCCTGAGCAGGCAGGCTGGCCCAAAGTGGTCTAGTCCATTTGCGCGTCGCCGGGACCGGCGCCGCACGAGCAGCCGGAGGCGAGTCGCGGTGCCCGACGACAGCGAGGTGCGCCGGCTGGCGCTGTCCTGCCTGCTGCTGGGCTTCGTCGGCCCTACCCCGCCCGGGTGGTTGCTGGACGCGCTCGGAGCGGGCCTCGGCGGCGTCGTCCTGTTCGGCTCCAACGTGGGCGACGGCTCGGGGCAGGTGCGCGAGCTGACCGACCGGCTGCGGTCGGCTGCCGGACGCGATGTCGTGGTGGCGCTCGACGAGGAGGGCGGCGACGTCACCCGGCTGGACACCGTGCGCGGCAGCGCGAGTCCCGGTGCCGCCGCGCTCGGCGCGCTGGACGATCCGGCCGCGACCGAGGAGGTCTACGCGGCGATCGGCGCGCGGCTGGCCGAGGCCGGCGTCACGCTCGACCTGGCCCCGGTGGCGGACGTCAACGTCGAGCCGCTGAACCCGGTGGTCGGCGTGCGGTCGTTCGGCGCGGACGGCGAGCTGGTCGCGCGGCACGTCGCCGCGGCTGTGCGCGGCATCCAGCGTGGCGGGACGGCGGCCTGCCTCAAGCACTTCCCCGGCCACGGCGCCACCCGGTCGGACTCGCACCACCAGGTCGCCGTGCTCGACCGCGGCGCCGATCAGCTGCGCTCGGTCGAGTTCGTACCGTTCGCCGCGGGCATCGCGGCCGGAAGCCGCGCCGTGATGACCGGCCACCTGCTCGCGCCCGCGCTGGATGCCGACGTGCTCGCCACGGTCAGCGCGCCCATCACGCGGACGCTGCTGCGCGACGAGCTGGGCTTCGGCGGGACGGTGGTGACCGATGCGTTGGAGATGCGCGCGGTCGCGGACACGATCGGGATGGTCGAGGGATTCGTCCGGGCCCTCGCCGCCGGGGCGGACGCGATCGAGACCGGCGCGCTCGACTACCCCGAGCTGGTCGACGCGATCCCGGACGCGGTCACCGCGGCGCTCGCCGACGGCCGGCTGACGCTCGAGCGGTTGCGGGACGCGTCCCGGCGCACCGCCGCGCTGGCCCGGGCCGGCGATCCGCAGGTGCCGTACGACGCGGACGTGGTCACCGGCGTCGCGGCGCGCTGCGTCGAGGTGGGTGGGCCGCTGCCGCGACTGCACGCGCCGCTCGTCGTCGAGTGCCGGCCGCCGGACGGCATGGCCTCCGGCGCGCTGCCGTGGTCGCTCGCCGAGCCGCTCGCACGACTGGTCGACGGCACCGAGGCGGTGACCGCGGCATCGGCCGGCGACCTGGACGCGGTCGCGGCACGAGCCGGCGAGCGATCCCTGGTCGTGGTCGTGCGCGATCCGGACCGGCACGCCTGGCAGGACGCCGCCGTGGCGCTGGCCGATGCCCGTCCCGGGTCAGTGATCGTGGACGTCGGCTGGCCCGCACTGCTGACCGGGCGCACGCCGGTCGTGCGCACGCGGGGCGTCGCGCCCGAACTGCTCCATGCCGCGGCGGCGGCACTGGCCCAAGGAGGATCTGCGTGACCGGTGAGCGGATGGCGACCGAGGTCGCCGAGCAGCCCGAGGTGCTCGCCCGACTGCTCGCGAGCGCCGGCGAGATCGCGGACGTCGCCGAGCAGGTTCGCCGGACCCGTCCGCGGTTCGTGCTCATCGCGGCGCGCGGCACGAGTGATCACGCGGCGTTGTACGCGAAATACCTGACCGAGATCCGGCTCGGCCTGCCCGCCGGGCTCGCGTCGCCGTCGACGCTGACCGTGTACGGCTCGCGCCCGGACCTGACCGACGTGCTGTTCGTCGCGGTCAGCCAGTCCGGCGGCTCGCCGGACCTCGTCGACTCGACGGCGGCGGCTCGCGAACTCGGCGCGCTGACGGTCGCGGTGACCAACGCGGCCGACTCGCCGCTGGCCGCCGCGTCGCAGCTGCACGTGGACGTGCGCGCCGGCGCCGAGCTCGCGGTCGCCGCGACCAAGACGTACACGGCCGAGCTGCTCGCGCTCTACCTGCTGCTGTCCGGCGCGGACGCGTCCGGGCACGCTGCCGCGCTGCCCGAGGCCGCGGCGCGCACGCTCGCGCTGAACGCACCGGACGGTCCCGGCGGCGCGGCGGCGGTCGCGGCCACGCTGCGCGACGTGTCGCGGCTGGTCGTCACCGCGCGCGGCTACTCGTACCCCACCGCGCGCGAAGCAGCGCTGAAGCTGATGGAGACCAGCTACCTGTCCGCGCAGGCGTTCTCGGGCGCGGACCTGCTGCACGGGCCACTCGCGTTGATCGACGACACCGTGCCCGTCGTCGCGATCACCTCGCCCGGCCGCGGCGGGCAGGCGATGATTCCGGTCATGGACCGCCTCCGCTCCGTCGACGCCCGCGTGATCCCGGTCGCCGCGGACGGCGCCGAGCACAGCGGCCTGTCGATCGCGGCGGACGGCATCGCCGAGGAACTGCTGCCGGTACTGGAGATCCTGCCGCTGCAGCAGCTGGCCTGGCACCTCGCCGTCGCGCGGGGCGAGGACCCGGACCGTCCGCGCGGCCTGTCGAAGGTCACCCGCACGTGGTGAGCGGTCGACCCGAGCTCGACCTGCTGCCGACCGCCGAGGTGATCGGCCTGCTTCTGGACGGCGAGGACCGCGTGGTCCCGGCGGTGCGCGCGCAGCTCCCGGCGTTGGTCGCCGGCGCCGAGCTGATCGCGCGACGGCTCGGCGACGGCGGGCGGCTGGTGTTCGTCGGCGCGGGAACGTCCGGGCGACTGGCGCTCGGCGAGGCGGCCGAGCTGCCCGGCACGTTCGGGCTCGATCCGGCCGTCGTGCGCGCGCGGATGGCCGGTGGCGCGGCGAGTACCGACTGCGCCGAGGACGACGTCTCGCTCGCCGAACAGGACCTCGCCGATCTCGCGATCACCGCGCGCGACACCGTGATCGCCGTCGCGGCGAGCGGCCGCACGCCGTACACGCTGGCAGTGGCGAGCGCGGCGCGCACCGCGGGAGCGGCCGTGGTCGCGGTCGTCAACGCGGCACGGTCGCCGCTCGCCGAGCTGGCGGACATCGCGATCGCGGTGGACGTCGGGCCCGAGGTGCTGCACGGGTCGACCCGGCTGTCCGCCGGCAGCGCGCAGAAGGTCGCGATGGACGCGCTGACCACGGCCGCGATGGTGCGGCTCGGACGCGTGCACGGCGACCTGATGATCGACGTCGTCGCCGCGAACGCGAAGCTGCGCGCGCGATCGGCCGGCATCGTCGCGGAGATCGCCGGCTGCTCGGCGGAGGACGCGACGCGTGCGCTCGCCGACTGCGCGGGCAACGCGCGGGCCGCGGTGCTGCACCTGATGCTCGGCCTGCCCGCGTCCGAGGCGGTGGCACAAGCGGCTCAACATCGCAGCCTGCGCGACGCACTCACCGCGCGCGCCTGACGATTCCGCGACGCGCTCGGCACGTCTCGGTCGGGTAACGGTTCGATCACCGCACCGGAAAGCCTTGACAACAGAAATGGTCTAGGCAAATATCCAAATTCGTCTACATCAATTCTTGTCCGCTCCATCCGACGCACTGGCACGGTGCCGTTCGGCACGGTGTTCCTCACCCCATGGAGGCAAGCTTGAAGCGCAAAGCGATCGGCGCACTCGTGGCAGCCGCCGCGATGGCACTCTCCCTCGCCGCCTGCAGCAGTTCGGGCGGCAACTCGTCCTCGAAGAGCGGCGGCATCAGCCTGAGCACCGACGGTGCGGGCAAGACGATCACGGTCTGGCTGCAGGGCGACGCGAAGGGCTGGCAGGACGTGGTCGACGAGACCAACCAGCGCTTCGAGCAGGCGACCGGCGCCAAGGTCAACATCGAGTGGCAGAACTGGACCAACTACACGACGAAGCTCGACTCGATGTTCTCCGGAAGCACCGGCATCCCGGACGTGGTCGAGTTCGGCAACACCCAGACCGCGTCGTACATGGCGGCCGGTGCGCTGGCCGACCTGACCTCGCTGAAGAGCAAGTTCGACAACAGCTCCGCGTGGATGCAGGGCCTGGCGGACACCGCGAACTACAACGGCAAGCTCTACGCGATCCCCTACTACGGCGGCGTCCGCACCGTCATCTACCGCAAGGACCTGTGGAGCGCGGCCGGCATCACCACCCCGCCCACCTCGCTGGCCCAGCTGTACAGCGACCTGGACAAGCTCAAGGCGGCGCACGCGGGCGACTCGAGCTTCTCGGCGTTCTACATGCCCGGGCAGTACTGGTACGCGGCGATGACCTTCGTCCACGACGCCGGCGGCACGATCGCCACCGAGAAGGACGGCAAGTGGACGGCGCAGCTGGAGAGCTCGCAGGCGCAGCAGGGCCTGGAGAACTGGAAGAAGCTGGCGACGGACTACTCGGTCGGCGGCGCGACCACGAACGAGGCCAACCAGGACGCCGTGATGGCCAAGGGCCACGTCGCGACGATCTTCGGCAGCGGCTGGGAGATGGGCGTGGTGGCCGACCCGAAGACCGGTGACCCGAAGCTGAAGGACCAGCTGGCGACGTTCGCGATGCCGAGCCAGACCGACGGCAAGTACATGCCGAGCTTCTTCGGCGGATCGGACCTGGCGGTGCCGGCCAAGTCGAGCAACGCGGGCCTCGGTGCGGAGTGGATCCAGATCTTCACCGACAACAAGAGCCAGACCCAGCTGGCCAAGTACGCGATCCCGAACAACACCAACCTGCTCAGCGCGTACAAGGCGCAGTCCGCCGCGAACGTGGTCACCGGGCAGGCCGCGGAGAACACGTGGGTCACGCCCACCTCGCCGAACTGGGCGAACGTGGAGAGCGCGAGCGTGCTGCAGAACATGCTGCAGGACATCGTCACCGGCAAGAGCAGCATCGCCGACGCGACGAAGGCAGCCGATCAGAAGATCGACAGCACGCTCAACGCCACTGGCTGACGCCCGCAACAAGGCGTAGGTCTTTCAGGGCCGGTGCCGGATCGACATCCGGCACCGGCCCGTTCCACGAGAGGCGGCGATCCGCAATGACCGCAGCGGGACACGCACCACCGGTGGCCCAGGACCCGACCGAGCCGTCCAGTGGCAATCGGCCGCGGCGGCGCCGCCGGGTCGGTGGTTACCGGGCCGCCGGGCTGCCGTACCTGTTGATCGTCCCGGCCACCGCGATCGTGCTGGCCGTCGCCGGCTGGCCACTGGTAAAGATCATCCTGCTGTCGCTGTCCAAGCAGGAGAGCGGCAAGTACGCGCTGTTCCACAACCGCGGCACGACGCCGTTCACCGGCTTTCACAACTTCGCGAACGTCCTCGGGGACTCCACGTTCTGGACGGTCGTGTTCCGCACGATCGTGTTCACGGCCGTCAACGTCGGGCTGAGCCTGTTGCTCGGCATCGGCATCGCGCTGTTGCTGAACCGGGTGTCGAACTGGGCGCGGCTGCTGCTCACCGGCGTCCTGCTGTTCGTCTGGGCCGTGCCGACAACCGTGTCCAGCCAGGTCTTCTACTGGCTGTTCAACAACCAGTTCGGCCTGGTGAACTGGCTGCTCGACAAGCTGCCCGGCGTGAACATGCGCGGGCACGACTGGTTCGCCGACCCGATCCAGGGCTTCGGCGTGATCACGCTCGTCGTCGTCTGGGGCGCGCTGCCGCTGCTCGCGATCTCGCTGCACGCCGGCCTGACCCAGGTCCCGGGCGAACTCCTGGACGCCGCCCGCGTCGACGGCGCGTCCTCCTGGCAGGCGTTCCGCAGCGTCACGCTCCCCCACCTGCGGCCGCTGCTCGTCATCCTGACAACGCTGTCGATCATCTGGGACTTCGGCGTGTTCAACCAAATCTTCTTCATGCGCAACGGGCATCCCGAACCCGGCTACCAGACGATCGGCGTCTACATGTACGCCGAGGGCGTGGGCAGCAGCCACTACAACCTCGGCTCCACGATCGCGGTGCTGATGATGGTCTGCGTGTTCGCGATGATGGCCGTCTATATCCGGCAACTGATCCGGATGGGGGATGCCGAATGAGCGCGACGACGCTCGGCGCGCCCGCGGCCGTCACCGATACCGAGGGCACTGACACGAAGCAGCGCCCGCGACGCGCGCGCCGCGGCCGCTCGGTCTGGGGCTGGAACACGCTCGCGGTCGCCCTGTCGGTGATCTTCGGCCTGCCGATCTACTGGATGATCATCACCGCGTTCATGACCGGCGCCGACCTCAGCAAGACCACGCCGCAGTTCGTCCCGATGCACCCGACGCTGCGCGCGTTCCGCGAGATCCTCAGCGATCCCGTCTTCCGGCAGAACCTGCTGAACACGTTGATCATCACGCTGTCGGCGGTCGTGATCAGCCTGGTCGTCGGCTTCTTCGGCGCGCTGGCCATCGCCCGCTTCCGCTTCGCCGGCCGCAAGGTATTCGTGCTGACGATCCTGGTCGTGCAGATGATCCCGCTGCTGGCGTTGACGATCCCGCTGAGCCTGCTGCTCGACCAGTTCCACCTGAAGAACAGCCTGATCGGCGTCATCCTGTCGTACCTGATCTTCTCGATGCCGTACACCGTGTGGACGCTGCGCGCGTTCATCGCGGGGATCCCCAAGGAGCTGGACGAGGCCGCGATGGTCGACGGCTGCACGCGCTGGCAGACGTTCTACAAGGTGATCCTGCCGCTCACCGGCCCGGGACTGATCGCCACCGGCGTCTACTGCTGGATCCTCGCCTGGAACGAGTTCGTCGTCGCGAACACGCTGCTGCTGGACAACAACAAGCAGACGTTGATGGTGTACCTGCTGCAGTTCCAGACCAGCTCGACGCACGGCGCCGACTACGGCGGCATGATGGCCGCCGCGACGCTGACGTCGCTGCCCGTGGTCGTGCTGTTCATCGTGTTCCAGCGGCGCATCTCGGCCGGTCTCACGTCGGGTGCGGTGAAGGGCTGATGACGGTCCTCACCGGAGCCCGGGTGGTCACACCGTCCGGGGTGCTCGACGACGGCTGGGTGCGGGTCGACGCGTCGACCGGGCGCATCGACGCGGTATGCAGCGGCGCACTGCCCGCGGGCGAACGGCAGCCGGTCTCCGGCTGGCTGCTGCCCGGCTTCATCGACGTGCACGTGCACGGCGGCGGCGGGTACGACTTCACCGCGTCGGCGGACGATCTCGCCGGCGGCGTCGCGTTCCACCGCAGGCACGGGACGACCGGCACGGTGGTCTCGCTGATGGCCGGACCCGTCGACGCCATGTGCGAGCAGCTCGGCTGGGTGACCGAACTGGCGCGCGACGGCGCGGTGCTCGGCGCGCACCTCGAGGGACCGTTCCTTGCGCCGGGACGGTGCGGCGCGCAGAACCCCGCGCACCTGCTCGCCCCCGACCTGCCGATGCTCGGCAAGCTGCTCGACGCCGGCCAGGGATTCGTCCGCACCATGACCGTCGCGCCCGAATTGGACGGCGCCGGCGCGCTCATCGGCGAGGCGATTCGGGCGGGCGTGATCGCAGCGATCGGGCACACCACGGCCACGTACGAGCAGGCGCGAGCCGGCTTCGACGCCGGCGCGAACCTGGCCACGCACCTGTTCAACGCGATGGGCCCGATCAGCCAGCGGGCGCCGGGCCCCGCGATCGCCGCCCTCGACGCCGGCGGGTACCTGGAGTTGATCAACGACGGCGTGCACGTGCACGAGTCGCTCGTGCGGCTGGTGGCCCGGCTGGCGCCCGACCGGCTGGTGCTGATCACCGACTCGATCAGCGCGGCAGGGATGACCGACGGGCACTACCGGCTCGGCGACCGCGACGTGCACGTCACCGGCGGCCGGGCCCAGCTCGAGCCCGGCGGCGCGCTGGCCGGCAGCACGCTGACCATGGCGGCTGCGGTCCGGCACGCCGTCGACGGCGTCGGGCTGCCGATCGAACTGGCCGCGGCCGCGGCGGCGACGAACCCGGCGGCGCTGCTGGGCCTGTCCGGCGACCGCGGCGCGATCGCGTCCGGGCTGCGCGCCGACCTCGTGCTGCTGGACGACCGGCTCGCCGTGGACAAGGTCATGGTCGCCGGTAGCTGGATCTGAGCGGCGCCCTTCCTAGGATCGTCGCATGACCGCGCGCGCCGAGGGTGCCGACAGCGACACTTGCGATCACGCATACGCGCCCGGGCGCCTCGACGCCGCCGCGCTGCTGGAATGGACGCGCAAATGGCGCTGGTACCAGCGCTCGCGGCTGCCGTGGAACCGGATCGCGCTGCACGCCGAACTCGCCCGGCGGCACGCATTCGCGCGCGGGCCGATGCACGGGAACGTGCTGGAAATGCTGCGCGAGGGACGGCTGCGGATCGGCCCGCAGGCGTATTTCGAACCGGGCGTCTGGCTGACGTCGGACACCGGGCAGATCAGCATCGGCGCCGGTTCGCTGCTGAACCTGAACGTGATGGTTGCGGCGCTCGAGCGCGTCGAGATCGGCGCGCACTGCATGCTCGCGAACGGCTGCCTGGTCACCGACGCCAACCACCGCTACGACGACCCGGTCCGTCCCGTCCCGTGGCAGGGCTTCACCAGCAAGGGCGCGACGGTCATCGGCGACAACGCCTGGCTGGGCGCCAACGTCGTGGTGACCAGCGGCGTGAACATCGGGCGCAGATGCGTGATCGGCGCCAATTCGGTCGTCACCACCGACCTGCCCGAATTCACGGTCGCGGTCGGCGCGCCCGCGAAAGTCGTCGCGACAATCGCGCACTGAGCGGAATTGACCATTTTGGCCTGACGTAAAAAGCGAAAAGCTAGAACGAGATTCAGTTCGCGCCTCAACATTCACGACCGGTGGACGAAATGACCACCATGGCGCTTCCAGGGACTCGTCGCGATGGCGGCCGCTTGCGTACGCGGCTGCTGGTTCTCGTGCTGGTCCCGTTGCTCGGTGTCGCGGCCTTCGCCGCGGCCGAGATCAACTCGCGCAGCTCGAGTGCGCAGAACGCCCGCCAGGTCGAGAACCTGCTCACCACCGCCGCGCACGCGTCCAAGGCACGCACCGGCCTGATGCAGGAGTTGGTGCCCAGCCTGGCGCGCGCGATCCTGCAGGTGCCGATCGTCGCCGCGAAGCTGCACATCACCTCGGTGAGCATCGCGCAGCTGGGGCTCTCCGACGCGCAGGTGGTCGCGCTGCGTGAGCGCACCGACACCGCGATGACCGCGCTGGAGAAGGATCGGCGGACGCACCAGCTCGCCGCCCAGCTGGAGCCGCAGATCACGCTGATGCGCCGCCAGATCGACTCGGGCGTGGCGATCCCCGCCGCCTTCGACCTGGCGCTGAAGCTGATCAACCGGCTCACCACCGCGCAGAACAACATCGTCGCGGACGCGACCGGCACCGGCGTCGTGGACGCCGCGAGCACGGCCGCGCGCGATCTCGACCGCGCCACCCAGGTGATCCAGCTGGCCGAGCTGGAGCTGCCGCGCCTCGCCGCGGTGCTCTTCCCCGAACTCGCACCGCCGTCGGAGTCCGCGGTCGTCGTGCAGGAGTGGCTGCAGGTGTGGGGCGGCTACACCACCGCCTACTCCACGCTGCTCACACAGGGCTCGAAGTCGATGGTGGCGGCACTGCGCACGGCGACCTCGACCCCCGAGGCGAAGTTCTTCGACCGGACGGCCGCCGCGGCCGCGAAGAACCCGTCGATCGTCCAGGTCGACACGCTGATCCAGCTGTACCGCGCCGGGCAGGCGCGCAGCGTCGCGCTCGGCAAGGTGCTCGACCTCGCCGTGAACAACGCGCTGTCGGCCGCGGCCGCGCAGCGGCACTCCGCGGTCGTCGCGCTCTGGACGATCGCCGCGATCGTGCTCGCCGTGTTCCTCGCGTCCGTGCTCATCGGCTGGTGGATGCTGCGCTCGCTCGCCCGACCGCTGCAGAACCTCGCCAACAGCGCGCGCAAGGTCAGCGAGGGCGTGCTGGACGACGTCCCGGTGGACGGCCCGCACGAGGTCCGCACCGCGGCCCGCGGCCTGGCCGCCGCGGTCGCCAACCTGCGGAACATCGAGGCACAGGCGGCCGCCGTCGCCGCCGGCGAGCTCGACAGCGACGTGGTGCGCCGCCCGCTGCCCGGCCCGCTGGGCGAGGTCGTCCACGCCTCCGTCGAGACGATCGTTGGCGCGATCCACGAGCGCGACGCGGCGCAGACCGACCTCGCGTACCGCGCGGCACACGACCCGCTCACCGAGCTGACCAACCGCGCGCAGGCGATGGTGGCGATCGAGCGCTCGCTGCACCGGGCCCAGCGCAACGGCACCGGAACCGGCCTGATGTTCGTCGACCTGGACCACTTCAAGACCGTGAACGACACGCTCGGCCACGAGGCCGGCGACGCGGTGCTGGTCCGGTGCGCCCGGCGGATGACCGACGTCGTGCGCGGCGGGGACACCGTGGCGCGACTGGGCGGCGACGAGTTCGTGATCCTGCTGGAGGACATCACCGACGAGACCGACGTCGTCAAGCTCGCCGAGCGGGTCGTCCGCACCCTCGCCGCGCCGATCCAGCTCGGCCACCGGCAGCTGCACGTCGGCGCCAGCGTGGGCGTGGCGATCTGCACCGACGGCTACATCGACGCCGGCCGCCTGCTCAGCGAGGCGGACGCGGCCGCGTACCAGGCGAAGAAGGACGGGCGCGGCCGCTACAGCATCTTCAACGACGCCCTGCGCGAGGAGATGGCGCGCCGTGCCGCGCTGGACCTGGCGATCGCGGACGGCCTGACCCGCGGCGAGTTCGTGCTGTACTACCAGCCGGTGGTGGACCTGCGCACCGGCCAGCCGCAGGGCGTCGAGGCGCTGATCCGCTGGAACCGTCCCGGCCACGGGCTGGTGCCGCCGAACGAATTCATCCCCTCGGCCGAGACGTCCGCCCTGATCAACGACATCGGCCGGTGGACCCTGTTCGAGGCGACCGCGCAGCTCACCAGGTGGGACCAGGCGATCGGCACCAACAACCTGACCGTCGGCGTGAACATCTCCGGACGGCACCTGTGCAGCGACGACCTGCTCAACGACGTCAAGAACGCCCTGGACGCGGCCGGACTGGCCCCGAACCGGCTGATCGTCGAGCTGACCGAGACCGTGCTCGTCGAGAACATGTCCGCGGCCAGCAACCTGATGGCGCTGCGTGAACTCGGCGTGCAGGTGGCGATCGACGACTTCGGCACCGGCTTCACGTCCATCGGCCAGCTGCTGCGGCTGCCGATCGACACGCTCAAGATCGACCGCAGCTTCGTGGCGTCGACCGACCCGGCGCATCAGGAGCTGGTGCAGCTGATGGCCCGTGCCGCGCACGCGTTCGGCCTGCACGTGATCGCCGAGGGTGTCGAGGACGCCACCCAGTTGGGCAACCTGGCCAACTGCGCGGTCGAGGCGGCGCAGGGCTTCCACTTCGCCCGCCCGCAGGCGGCCGACGACGCCCTGGCCCTGATGCGGCTGCCCGCGCTCCCCGCCTTCGGCGGGCTGTGAGCTGAGAGACCCGAGCCACGGAGCTTTCAGCTTCTGCTGCCGCGTGCCGAAGTTCAGATATGTGATGAAGTTCCCGGGCTCTCGCGGTCGTGCGAGCACGCTGCGTACCCGGTTGGCGGCGCTGGCGCTGATCCCGCTGATCGGGCTCGGTGGCTTCGCGGGCGCGGCGATAGCGCAGCGGGCGGGCAGCGCGGCCGACGCCCAGCGCGCCGAAAACCTGCTGACCGGCGCGGCACGGCTGTCGGACGTGCGCGGCGACCTGCTGCGCGAACTCGTCCCGAGCATGGCGTTCACGATCGTGCAGAACCCCGCGCTGGCCCAGTCGATCGGCGTCTCCGCGGTCTCGGTGGACGACCTGGGACTGTCGGCCGCCAAGGTGGGCGCGCTGCGCGGGCAGACCGATCGCGCCATCGCCACGCTCGCCCGCGACGACCGCTCGCGCCGGCTCGCGGGATCGGTCCGGGCGTCGGTTCAGCAGCTGCGCAAAGACGTGGACTCGGGCATCGGCATCCAGGCCGGCTACGACATCGCCGACACCGTGATCGGCCGGCTCACCGCTGCCCAGAACGCCGACATCGCCGGCGCGGACCGGGCCAACCTGGTCGGGGCGGCGAATGTCGCGGCCCGCGACCTCGAGCGCGCCACGCTCGTCGTGCAGCTCGGCGACCAGGAGCTGCCGCTGCTGGCCGGCAGCCTGTTCCCGGTACTGGGCGGCAGCGGCGCGCAGGCGGCGCAGAGCTCGGTCGCCGAGTTCCTGTCCGTCTGGGGCGGCTACCGGGCCGCGTACGACGACCTCGCCGAGCAGGCCGCCGACCCGCTCGCCGACGCGCTGAAGCGGGCCACCGGCACCGCGTCCGCCCGCGCGTTCGACAACACGATCTCGCAGCTCGCGGCGCACCCCAGCAGCATCGGGCCGGCCGTCCTCGTCGAGCTGTACAGGTCCGGCGAGCAGCGCAGCGCCGCGCTCGGCAAGGTGCTCGACCTCGCCGTCGAGCGCACGATGTCCGCCGTCGCGGCGCAGCGCCGCGCGTCCGTCGACTCGTTGATCGCGCTCGCCGTGGTCGTCGCCGCCGTGCTCATCGCCTCGCTTGTGATCGGCTGGCGGGTGTTCCTGTCGGTCGCGCGGCCGCTGCGCGACCTGGCGGCCAGCGCGAACAAGGTCAGCGAGGGCGTGCTGGACGACGTCGTGGTGGACGGCCCGCGCGAGGTCCGCACGGCCGCCCGCGGCCTGGCCGCCGCGGTCGCCAACCTGCGCAACATCGAGGCGCAGGCCAGCGCCGTCGCGACCGGAGACCTGGACAGCGAGGTGCTGCGCCGGCCGCTGCCCGGGCCGCTCGGCGAGATCGTCCACGCCTCGGTCGAGACGATCGTCGGCGCCATCCA
>DASRSS010000300.1:0-3733 GCA_035656335.1 Jatrophihabitantaceae bacterium
GCCAGCACGGCGTCGCCACCGCGACCGCGGCCGCGCTGCTCGGTCTGGAGTGCGTCATCTACATGGGCGAGGAGGACACCCGCCGGCAGGCCCTGAACGTCGCGCGCATGCAGCTGCTCGGCGCGACGGTCGTCCCGGTGACCACCGGTTCGCGCACCCTCAAGGACGCGATCAACGAGGCGATGCGCGACTGGGTGACGAACGTCGAGACGACCAACTACGTCTTCGGCACCGTCGCCGGACCGCATCCGTTCCCGCTCATGGTGCGCGAGTACCAGCGGGTCATCGGCGACGAGGCGCGCGCGCAGGTGCTCGAGCGCGTCGGACGGCTGCCGGACGCCGTCGCGGCGTGCGTCGGCGGCGGCTCGAACGCGATTGGCATCTTCACCGCGTTCGTCCCCGACAAGGACGTCCGGCTGGTCGGCTTCGAGGCCGGCGGCGACGGCGTCGAGACCGGACGGCACGCGGCGACGATCACCGGCGGCGCACCCGGCGTCCTGCACGGCACCCGGTCGTACCTGCTGCAGGACGAGAACGGCCAGACCATCGAGTCGCACTCGATCTCCGCCGGCCTGGACTATCCCGGCGTCGGTCCCGAGCACGCGTACCTGCACGACATCGGACGCGCCGAGTACCGGCCGATCACCGACGCGCAGGCCATGGAGGCGTTTTCGCTGCTGTCCAAGACCGAGGGCATCATTCCGGCCATCGAGTCCGCGCACGCGCTCGCCGGTGCCATGCAACTCGGCGCCGAACTCGGTCCGGGCGCCGTGATCCTCGTGTCGCTGTCCGGCCGCGGCGACAAGGACGTCGAGACCGCGTCGAAGTACTTCGGGCTGGTGCAGGCGTGACCGCGCTCAGCGACGTGCTCGCCGCGGCGAAGCGCGACGACAGGTTCGCGTTGATCGGTGGGCTGACGGTCGGCTGCCCGTCGGTTGATCTCTCGATCGACGCGATGCTGGCGATGGTCGAGGGCGGCTGCGACGTGATCGAGGTGTGCGTCCCGTACTCCGACCCGGTGATGGACGGTCCGACGATCCAGGCGGCCGACGAGATCGCGCTGCGCAACGGCGTGAGCATGACCGACGCCCTGCGCGCGGCGAAGGCGGCGAGCGACGCGGGCGCCGCGGTCGTGCTGATGACCTACTGGAACATGGTCGAGCGGTACGGCGTGGAGCGCTTCGCCGCGGACCTCGCAGCCACCGGATGCTCGGGCGTGATCACCCCCGACCTCATTCCGGAAGAGGCAGCGGAGTGGACCGCGGCCGCGGACAAGCACGACCTCGACAAGATCTTCCTGGTAGCGCCGTCGTCCACCGACGCGCGGATCGCCAGCACCGCCGTGGCGTCGCGCGGCTTCGTCTACGCGACGGCGGTCATGGGCGTGACCGGCCCGCGGGAGACCGTCAGCGACGCGGCCGAGATCCTGGTCCGCCGCACGCGCGAATCCGGCGTCGACATCCCGGTGTGCGTCGGCCTCGGCGTGAGCAACCGCGAGCAGGCCGCGACCATCGGCGCGTACGCCGACGGCGTGATCGTCGCGTCGGCGTTCGTCCGCAAGCTGCTCGACCACCCCGACGCCACCGGAGTGGACGCGATCCGCGCCCTCGCCCAAGAACTCGCTCCCGCCCGCTGAGCCAGGGCCCACGGGCCAGGGCTCGTTGGGACTACGGCGTGATGAGCAGCTTGCCGGTGGTGCGGCGCGATTCCAGGGCGCGATAGGCGTCAGCGGCCTCGTCCAGCGAGTAGCGCCCGCCGATCGCGACCCGCAGCGAACCGGCAGCGATCGCGTCGAACACCTCGCCGGAGCGCTGCAGCAGCTCGGCCCGCGTCGCGGTGTAGTGCGCGAGCGTGGGGCGGGTGACGAACAGCGACCCCGCGCGGTTCAGCCGCTGCAGGTCGAACGGCGGCACCTGCCCGCTCGCGGCGCCGAACAGTGCGAGCAGACCGCGCGGCCGCAGCGAGGCGAGCGACGCCTCGAACGTCGCCTGGCCGACGCCGTCGTAGACCACGTGCACCCCGCCGCCGGACGCGGACCGCACCGCTTCGGCGAGATCGCTCACGGCGTCGTAGCGGATCACCTCGTCGGCTCCGGCGTCCGCGGCGATCGCGGCCTTCTCGTCGCTGCCGACGGTCGCGATCACGTGCGCGCCCTTGGCCTTGGCCAGCTGGACGAGCAGCTGGCCGACGCCGCCGGCGGCCGCGTGCACGAGCACTTCGACGCCGGCCACGACCTTGTACGTCGAGTTGACCAGGTAATGCGCGGTCATGCCCTGCAGCAGCGCGGCCGCGGCGACGTCCGGAGCCACCGCGGCCGGCACCGGCACCGACTGCTCGGCGGGGATCGCGGCGTACGTCGCGTGGCTGCCGGAGTGCGCCTCGGCGGTCGCGACCACGTCCCCGAGCGACACGTTGCGCACGTCCGAGCCGACGGCGACAACACGGCCGGCGCACTCCTGCCCCAGCACGAACGGCGTCGAGGCGGCGTACACGCCCTCGCGCCGGTACACGTCGATGAAGTTCACGCCCGAGGCGGCGACCTCGATCAGCAGCTCGTCGGGCGCCGGCTCGGGGACGGGAAGCGTCCGCACCTCCAGCACATCCGGGCCTCCGGTGGCCGGCACGACCAGGGCCCGCATCGTCTCACTAGTCACCGGCCCACCGTATCCAGCCGCCGCGCAATAGGGTGAACGCGTGCAACCGCTCGCCGCCATCCCGAGCCCGACGCAGAGCGTCTGGGATCTCGGCCCGCTGCCCATCCACGCCTACGCGCTGTGCATCATCGCCGGGATCCTGTTCGCGCTGTGGTTGGCCAACCGGCGCTGGCAGGAACGCGGCGGGCGGGCCGAGGAGATCTGGGACATCGGCGGCTGGGCGATCCTGTTCGGCATTGTCGGTGGCCGGCTCTACCACGTGATCACCGACCCCGAGCTGTACTTCGAGGGCAAGCCCGGAACGAGTCCGATCGACGCGTTCAAGATCTGGGACGGCGGGCTCGGCATCTGGGGCGCGGTCGCCCTCGGCGCGGTCGGCGCATGGATCGGCTGCCGGCGCAAGGGCGCGTCGCTCGCGGTGTTCGCGGACGCGGCGGTGCCCGGTGTCGTGATCGCGCAGGCGATGGGGCGCTGGGGCAACTGGTTCAACAACGAGCTCTACGGCGGGCCGACCAGCCTGCCGTGGGGCCTGAAGGTCCACTGCATGGACATCGTCACCGGGCACCTGGCGCCGTACGGCACCGCCGACGGCGGCCAGGTCTGCCACGGCTCGGCGCTGGTGCCCGGCACGTTCCAGCCCACGTTCCTGTACGAGTGCATCTGGGACGTCGCGCTCGGCCTCGCGCTGATCTACCTCGACCGCCGGCTGCGGCTCGGCCGCGGCAACGTGATGGCCCTGTACGTCATGGGCTACACGCTCGGTCGGGTGTGGATCGAGGCGCTGCGCGAGGACCACGCCAACCACATCCTCGGCCTGCGGCTGAACATCTGGACCTGCATCGTGGTGTTCCTGCTCGGCCTGGCCTGGTTCGTCCGTCACGACGGCTTCCGCGCCCGCCGCGAACCGAGCCCGTACCCGACCGAGGAACCGGAGGCCGACCCGGCTCCGGAGGAGGTGCGCACCGGTGGATCCGACGACTGACCTGCCGCACCTGCCCGACCCGGAGATCCACCACGATCACCGGGACGTGAGCGGTGGCTGGCTGCGTCCGACCGTCTTCGGGATGATGGACGGGCTG
>DASRSS010000301.1:0-3717 GCA_035656335.1 Jatrophihabitantaceae bacterium
GCCCAGACCGGGGCCGAGACCGGGCGTGGCCAGGCGCGCCGCGGCGGCCGAACCCCTCGCGCCGTTGGCCGGGGCGGCGGCCGTCCACGCCGAGGCGGTGACCTCGTTCGCCGCCACCGCCAGCGCCTCGATGCGTCCGGCCGCCTGCTCGGCCTGCTCCTCGGTCAGCCCGGACAGCAGCTCGCGGTAGGTGGCGCCGCGCTCGGCGAGCTCGTCGTGCGTGCCCTGGTCGAGGATCCGGCCGGCCTCCAGCACGACGATGCGGTCGGCCAGGCGCAACGAGGACATCCGGTGCGCGATCAGCAACGTGGTGCGGCCGGCGAGCACGCTGCGCAGCGCGTCGTGGATCGACTCTTCAGTGGCGGCATCGACCGCGCTGGTGGCGTCGTCCAGGATCAAGATCGCGGGGTCGGCCAGGATCGCGCGAGCCAGCGCGATGCGCTGCCGCTGCCCGCCGGACAGCGTCAAACCCCTTTCCCCGATTGGGGTTTCGTAGCCGCGGGGGAGGGCGGTCACGAAGTCGTGCGCCTGCGCCGCGCGTGCCGCCGCCTCGATCTCGGCGTCGGACGCGGACGGACGGCCGTACGCGATGTTCGCGCGCACCGTGTCCGAGAACAGGAAGCTGTCCTCGAAGGCGACGCCGACCTGCCGGCGCAGCGAGTGCAGCTGCAGGGTGCGGACGTCGTGGCCGTCGACCAGCACGGCGCCGCGGTCCGGGTCGTGGAAGCGGGAGACGAGCGCGGCCAGCGTGGACTTGCCGCTGCCGCTCGAGCCGACGAACGCGACGCGCTCGCCGGGTGCGATGCGCACGTCGAGCTCGCGCAGCACCTCGGGCCCGTCCGCGTAGCCGAACGTGACGCCGCGGAACTCGATCTCGCCGCGCACGTCGTCCAGCGCGGTGGCGTCCGGTTCGTCGCGCACGGCGGGGACGAGGTCGAGCAGCTGGAAGATGCGCTCGACGCCCGCGCGTGCCTGCTGGCCGATGGTGAGGATGCCGGCGAGCATCCGCGCGGGCGCGACGAACTGCGCGACGTACGTCGAGAACGCGAGGAACGTGCCGATGCTGATCGTCCCGCGCAGCGCCAACCAGCCGCCGAGCGCGAGGATGGCGACCTGCGCGAGCGCCGGGATCGTCTCCAGCAGCGGGCGGTACCGCGCCTGCAGCCGCACCGCGCGCATCCGCGAGCCGTACAGCACGCCTGCGGTGTCGGCCAGTCGCTCCAGCTCCCGGCGCTCCTGGCCGAACGCCTTGACGATGCGCACGCCGTTGACCGCCTCGTCGACGATCTGCGCGACGTCGCCCTCGCGCTGCTGTCCGTCCCAGGATGCCGGGAAGACCCGCCAGCGCATGCGGTACGAGACGAACACCAGCGTCGGGAACACGATCACGCTGACGATCGCGAGCAGCGGCGACAGGTAGAGCATCACCGCGAGCGAGAGCAGCATCAGCAGCACGTTGCCGCTCATGATCGGCAGGAAGCTGAGCAGGCCCTGCACCAGCGTGGAATCCGAGTTCGCGCGCGAGACCAGCTGGCCGGTCGGCATCCGGCTCAGGTTCTCCAGGTCCATCGCGAGCAGGTGGTCGTGCATCGCGTTGCGCAGGTCGTACTGCACGCTCAGTGCCACTCGTCCACCGCGGTACCTGCGCAGGTAGGCCAGCCCGAACGTGAGTGCTGCCAGTGCGATGAGCAGGACGAGCCACGGCCACAGCGCGGAGTTGTGCGCGACGATCACGTTGTCGACGATCTGCCGCGCGATGAGCGGGACGACGGTCTGGCAGGCGCTGCCCAGCACGGCCGCGGCGAGCGCGAGCACCACGTCGGTGCGGTGCCGCAGCACGTAGTGCAGCAGCCGCCGGATCCAGCCCGGTTGATCTCTCATCGCGCGTCCTGGGCGGCGCGGGTGCCGAGCCGGGAGGCGAGGCGCTCGTCGGCCAGCGCGTCCAGCACCGGGCCGAGCTCGGCGAGCCCGCGCACGGTCGCCTCGGGATCGTCCAGCCGCTCGAGCACCTTCGCGAAGCGGGCGAGCATCGCCGCCTCGGTGTCGGCCAGCACTTGCTCGCCGGCCGGCGTCACGCGCAGCCGCACGGCGCGCTGGTCGCCGCTGCGCTGGTCGCGCACCAGCAGGCCGCGCTGGCACAGCGCCTCGACGGACGCCGAGATCGTCGGCTTCGCGAGCGCCAGCCGCGCGGCGACGCGGGAGGCCTGCTCGTCGCCGGCCGCGACCGACGCGAGCACGCGGTAGTGCGCGAGGCTCAGGTCGGCGAATGATCGTTCGAACATGCGCGACAGCCGGATGACCGCCCTGGCCGCGTCGATCAGGTCCTGCGTTTTGCCCACGTGCCCACGGTAGCGCAAAGTGGTTAGGGTCTCGAACCGTTCGCTCGGCTAACGGTTCATCCGGACGGCGGGCCGGACCGGGTCGTCCCAGCGGACCACGACGTCGGCCAGTTCGGACGGCGCCACCTCGGCGTCGTACCGGTCGTAGGCGGGCAGCGTCCACGCGTCCGCGCTGTCGGTGCGGCGCACGCGGGCCGCGGGCGAGACGGCCAGGTGCACGGTCAGCTCGAACGGCAGGCCCAGCCCGAGCAGCAGCGGCCCGCTGACGATCACCACCGCGTCCGGCGTCACAGGGCGCGCCGCCTCGTGCGTCGAGCGGTTGGCGGCTGGATCGCGCAGCGACGGCAGGATCGACCCGGTGTGCACGGCCGCGTCCAGGACCTCGCGGCGCAGCGACCCGGCGTCCAGCCAGGTGAGGTAGGAGTCGACGTCCTCGCGCCCGTACTCCAGGCGCAGCGACGCGTCGTGCCAGAACGTCTCAGCCCGGACGAGATGCGTCGGCCGCCCGAGCACCCGCAGCGGTTCGGCGAGCGAGCCGGCCAGCTCGTGCGCCGGCGAGCAGGGCGGCCCGTCGATCGCGACGCGCACGATCCCGGGCTCGTCCGCGATCCGCGCGGCCAGCAGCTCGGTCAGCCGCTCCGGCGTGACCGCCACATACCGACCTTGCCCCCGCCGTGGCTGCTGATCGGGCGGATTCACAGCCACTGCGGGGGCAAAGTGTGCGCGTTCACGCGGCGAGTTCGGCCTTGACCTGCGCCAGCGACGGGTTGGTGAGCGCGGTGCCGTTCGGGAACACGACCGTGGGGACGGTGCGGTTGCCGCCGTTGACCGACATGACCAGCTCGGCGGCCGCGTCGTCGGTCTCGATGTTGACTTCCTGGAACTGGATGCCCTCGCGCTGCAGCATCGCCTTCAGCCGGCTGCAGTAACCGCACCAGGTGGTCGTGTACATGGTCAGCATGCCGTCACAACGCCCGGACCCGCCCGCCTCTTCCCGATGATCATGGGCGCAACCCCCGGATCCCGGGGTTCCGCCCATGATCATCGCGGGTGGACGCGGCCGGGTCGGGGTTCCGGGCGGGTGCGGGACTGTCGGCGGGCGCTGGCAGGATCGACGGACGTGAGCGATGCGGACGCGGTACTGGCCGGGCTGGACCCGGAACAGCGGGCCGCCGCTGTCGCGGTGCGCGGCCCGGTCTGCATCCTGGCCGGCGCCGGAACCGGCAAGACACGCGCCATCACGCACCGCATCGCGTACGCCGTCCGCTCCGGCGCGGTCCCAGCCGGCCAGCTGCTCGCGGTGACGTTCACCGCCCGCGCGGCCGGCGAGCTGCGCACCCGGCTGCGCGCGCTCGGCGCGCACGGCGTCCAGGCCCGC
>DASRSS010000302.1:0-5212 GCA_035656335.1 Jatrophihabitantaceae bacterium
CGTACTCGACCTGCTGACCACACCTGCCGGCGAGGTCGCCGGGCTGACCCTGCACGTGATGGGCGAGGGCGCGCGCGACGGCGTCGGCGCGGTACACGCGCGCGCGGTCGTGCTGGCCACCGGCGGCATCGGCCAGGTGTACGCGTCCAGCACGAATCCCTCGGTTTCGACGGGTGATGGCGTCGCCGCCGCGCTGCGTGCGGGCGCGGTCGTGCGCGACCTGGAGTTCGTCCAGTTCCACCCGACGGTGACCTGGCTCGGCGCGCGGTCGCGCGGGCAGCAACCGCTCGTCAGCGAGGCGGTGCGCGGCGAGGGCGCGTTCCTGGTCGACGATTCGGGCACGCGGTTCATGCAGGGCGTGCACGAACTCGCGGACCTCGCGCCGCGCGACGTCGTGGCCAAGGCGATCGTGCGGCGCATGCGCGAGCGCGACGCGGAGAACATGTGGCTGGACGCGCGCGCGTTCGGCGAGGAGAAGTGGCGCGTCCGGTTCCCGACGGTCCTCGCGTCGCTGCGCGGGCACGGGATCGACCCGGTGCGCGAACTGATTCCGGTGGTGCCCGCGTGCCACTTCGCCAGCGGCGGCGTGCGCACCGACCTGTCCGGCGAGACGTCGCTGCCCGGCCTGTTCGCGTGCGGCGAGACGGCATGCACCGGCGTGCACGGCGCGAACCGGCTCGCATCCAACTCGCTGCTGGAGGGGCTCGTCTTCGGTCATCGCATCGCAGACGCGATCGTGCGCCGTCTCGGCGACCCGCAGGCCCCGCCCGTGCCCGGTGCCCCGGTTGCCACCGGTCCGCTGCTGGACGACGCGCTCCGTCCGCGCCTGCAGCAGCTGATGAGTGAGCACGTGGGTGTCCTGCGCGAGGCCAAGGGGCTCGCCGCGGCCGCCGAGGGCCTGGCCGACCTGGTCGCCGCAGCCGACGGCCAGGCCGACCTGGTCGCCGCAGCCGATGGCCCGTCCGCTCCGTCCGCGGCGCCCGCACCTGCCACCGAGAACTGGGAGGCGACGAACCTGCTCACGGTCGCGTCCGCGCTCGTGCTAGCCGCCCAGCGCCGCGAGGAGACCCGAGGTTCGCACTGGCGCGAGGACTTCCCCGACCGCGACGACAACGCCTGGCGCGGCCACCTGAACATCACCCTCGACGAGTCCGGTTCCCCGCTTTCCACCTTTGAGCGGGATTTCTCGGGCCCAATCACGCCGCTGAAAGGTGGAAAGCGATGAACAGCGACGAGCTGGCGCCGGGACTGGCACGGCACGTGGTGGCCGACGTGGTCGAGCGCGCGCTCGCCGAGGACCTCGGGGCAGCCGGGGACGTGACCACGACGGCCACCATCGCCGCGACCGCGATCGCGTCCGCCGACCTGGTCCCGCGCCAGGACGGCGTGGTGGCCGGGCTGCCCGTCGCCGCGTACGTGTTCGAAGCCGTCGGGCAGGGCCGCGTGCGCGTCGAGTTCGGTTCTGCGGACGGCGCGCGCGTCACGGCCGGCGAGGTGCTCGCGACCGTGCACGGCCCGGTGCGCGACCTGCTCACCGCCGAGCGCACCGCACTCAACCTGATCGGCCACCTGTCCGGCATCGCCACGCTCACCCGCCGCTGGGTGGACGCGATCGATGGCACGCGCGCGCAGATCCGCGACACCCGCAAGACGCTGCCCGGCCTTCGCGCGCTGGAGAAGTACGCGGTGCGCGCGGGCGGCGGCGTGAACCACCGCATGTCGCTGTCGGACGCGGCCCTGGTCAAGGACAACCACGTGGCCGCGGCCGGTGGCGTCGTGGCCGCGTTCGACCTGGTCCGCGCGGCCTATCCGGGGCTGCCGCTGGAGATCGAGGTCGACACCGTCCAGCAGGCGCGCGAGGTCATCGACGCCGGCGCCGAGCTTGTCCTGCTGGACAACATGAGCCCGGACGACATGCGCGAGGTGGTCGCGTTCGCGGCCGGACGCTGCCGCCTTGAGGCGTCCGGGGGACTGCAGCTGGACAACGCGCGCGCGGTGGCTGAGACAGGCGTCGACTACCTTTCCATCGGCGCGCTCACGCACTCGGCGCCACAGCTGGACATCGGCCTCGACATCACGGTCGGCTAGGGGGACGCATGCTGCTCGCGATCGACATCGGCAACACCAACACCGTGCTCGGTGTCTTCGACGACGACCGGCTCGAACGATCGTGGCGGATCAAGACCGACGCGCGGCACACCGCCGACGAGTTGGCTCTGACGTTCCGCGGCCTGCTCGCCGACCACAAGATCACCGGCACGGCCGCGTGCTCGACCGTCCCCGCCGCGCTGCGCGAACTGCGCACCATGCTCGCCAACTACTATCCGGACGTGCCGACCGTGTTGGTCGAGCCGGGCATCCGCACGGGCGTCAGCCTCAAGTACGAGAACCCGAAGGAGGTCGGCGCGGACCGCATCGTCAACACGCTGGCCGCGCACCACCTCGTCGACGGGCAGCCCGCCATCGTCGTCGACTTCGGCACGACGACGAACTTCGACGTGGTCAACGAGAACGGCGACTTCCTCGGCGGCGCGCTCGCGCCCGGGATCGAGATCAGCCTGGACGCGCTCGCCGCCCGCGCCGCGCAGCTGCGCAAGGTCGAGCTCGTCGCGCCGCGCGGACCGATTGGCAAGAGCACCGTCGAGGCGTTGCAGTCCGGCATCCTCTACGGCTTCGCCGGCCAGGTGGACGGACTCGTCCGGCGACTGTCCGAGGCGCTGCACCCGGAGGACCCGTCGGCCGTCCAGGTGATCGCGACCGGCGGCCTCGCGACGCTCGTCATCGAGCATTGCGAGACGGTCACCCGGCACGAGCCCGACCTGACCCTGCTCGGCCTGCGCCTGATCTACGAGCGCAACGTCTGACCGACCGCGACGGGCTGGTCCGCGGGCTGCCACCAGCGCCGGTAGGCGATCTCCACGACGGCGAACGCCACGACCAACGAGAAGGCGTCGGCCAGCATCGAACCCCATGACGGCAGCGCTACGGCTCCGAGCGCGTCCAGGCCCAGGCAGACGACGGCGAACAGCACGATCTGGCGCACCGTCTTGAGCGGATGCAGCGTCCAGCGGTGCTGCCGTCGGACGAAGGGCGCCAGCAACCAGTACTGGCGCAGCCAATCGCGCACCTGCCCTACGCGCCGGCCGTCCATGCCGCAATCGTGCACCCGACCGCGTCCGCCGGTCCAGCAGGCAACTGCCCACGCGAGTGGCGCATCCGTCCTTCGAGTGGCGCGAAATAACGCGCCACTCGGCACCCGGAGGCGCCACTCGCCAGGAATTGCGAGAAGCGTGAGCACCTCGGCGCCTCCAGCAGGCCCGTGAGGCGTCCCTGTTGCGCTCGCTAGGGTTCGCGGTATGGATTTGCGGATCTTCACCGAGCCCCAGCAGGGCGCGTCGTACGACGACCTGCTCCGCGTCGCGACCAAGGCCGAGGAGTGCGGCTTCAGCGCGTTCTTCCGTTCCGACCACTACCTGTCGATGGGGTCTGCGTCCGGGCTGCCCGGCCCGACCGACGCGTGGGTGACGTTGGCCGCGCTTGCCCGCGAGACGTCGCGCATCCGGCTCGGCACGCTGGTCAGCCCGGCCACGTTCCGGCTGCCTGGCCCGCTGGCGATCACCGTCGCGCAGGTCGACGCGATGAGCGGTGGACGCGTCGAGCTCGGTATCGGTGCGGGCTGGTACGGCGCCGAGCACACCGCGTACGGCATCCCGTTCCCGGAGATGCGGGAGCGGTTCGACCTGTTCGCCGAGCAGGTCGAGATCATCGACGGCCTGCTGCGCACGCCCGCGGGCCAGACCTACTCGTTCCACGGCAAGCACTACCAGGTCACCGACTCGCCGGCGCTGCCCAAGCCCGTGCAGTCGCCGCGTCCGCCGCTGATCCTCGGCGGCGCCGGCAAGTCGCGCGGTGCCGCGCTGGCCGCAAAGTACGCCGACGAGTTCAACGTCTCATTCGACAAGGCCGGCACCGCCGAGATCATCGCCCGGGTGCGCGCCGCGGCCGACAAGACCGGCCGCGAACTGGTCTACTCCGCCGCGCAGGTGCTGTGCGTCGGACGCGACGAGGCCGAACTCAAGCGTCGCGCGGACGCGATCGGGCGCGACGTGGCCGAACTGCGCGAGAACGGCCTGGCCGGCACCCCGGACGAGGTCGTGAACGAGATCGGCAAGTTCACCGAGATGGGCGCGTCCCGCCTCTACCTGCAGGTGCTCGATGTCGCCGACCTCGACCACCTAGAGCTGGTAGCCAGCGAAATCCTCCCGCACGTCTGACTGCTGGCCCCGCAGCAGGGCGACACGCCGTGAAAAGCGCTGCTACGGGGCCAACAGTCAGAGCCAGCCGCGCTCGTCGGCGACCTTGATCGCTTCGATGCGGTTGCGGACGCCGGTCTTCGCGATCGCCGCGGACAGGTAGTTGCGCACGGTGCCCTCGGACAGGAACAGCTTCGCCGCGACATCGGCCACGGTCGCGCCGTCGCGCGCGGCGACGAGCACGTCCCGCTCCCGCCCGGTGAGCGGCGACTGACCGCCCGCGAGCGTGGCCGCGGCCAGCGCCGGGTCCACCACGCGATCGCCACGTGCCACGCGCCGCACCGCGTCGGCCAGCTGCTCGGCGGGCGCGTCCTTGACGACGAAGCCGAGCGCGCCGGACTCCATCGCGCGGCGCAGGTACCCGGCGCGGCCGAAAGCGGTGAGGATCAGCACCCGGCAGGCGGGCAGCTCGTGCGCGAGCGCGGACGCGGCCGCGAGCCCGTCCATGCCGGGCATCTCGATGTCGATCAACGCGATGTCCGGACCGGACGCGAGAGCGGCAGCAACCACCTCGTCGCCGCGGCCGACCTGGGCCACGACCTCGAAGTCGTCCTCGAGCTCCAGCAGGGCGACGAGTGCGGAACGGATCAGCGACTGATCGTCCGCGACGAGCAGCTTGATCACTGCGCGGCACCCGCGGGGTGGACAACGGTCGCGTCCGGCTCGGCGGTCTCGGACGCGACGGGCACGTCGACCTGCAGCCGCCAGCCTGGGCGTCCCGGGCCCGCCGACACGACGCCTCCGACGGCGGCGACGCGCTCGGACAGCCCGACCAGTCCGTTGCCGGCTCCGGGCGAGCCGCCGCGTCCGTCGTCGATCACGGCGATCGACCGCGCGCCCAGCAGCACGGTGCAGTGCGTCGCGTGCGAATGGCGCACGACGTTGGTGATCGCCTCGCG
>DASRSS010000303.1:0-3449 GCA_035656335.1 Jatrophihabitantaceae bacterium
ACGACGCGACCGCCGACCGGCACCGCAGCGTGCTCGAATCGCTCGGCCTGCCCACGACCTACCGTCCGGACGCGTTCGGCACGCTGCTGGAAACCATGCGCGTCGACAAGAAGGCGCGCGGCAACCGGATACGGTTCATCGTGCTGGACGGACTGGCCCGGCCGGTCGCGGTCAACGACCCGGACCCGTCCCTGCTCGCCGCCGCGTACTCGGAGGTCAGCTCGTGAACGTATTGGTGCTCAACGGGCCGAACCTGGGCCGGCTCGGCAGCCGTGAACCGGACGTCTACGGCTCGACCACGTACGCCGAACTGCAGGCGCTGTGCGAGCGCGGCGGAGCCGAACTGGGCCTGTCCGTCGAGGTGCGCCAGAGCGAGCACGAGGGTGAGCTGATCGGCTGGCTGCACGAGGCCGCCGACGCCGGGACGCCGGTCGTGCTGAACGCGGGCGCGCTCACGCACACGTCCGTCGCCCTCGGGGACGCGTGCGCGATGCTCACCGCGCCGCTGATCGAGGTGCACCTCAGCAACGTGCACAAGCGCGAGAGCTTCCGCCACCACAGCTACATCTCCGCACACGCGACCGGGGTGATCGTCGGCCTCGGTGTGGAGGGGTACGTGCTCGCGCTGTCCTGGATCTCCTCGCAGGCGGCCCCGCAAGCGCAAGCCTGAGCGTTCCCGCGCGCGGCGGTTGGACAACCCCCGTCCAATATCTACACTAGTCCGGTAGGCATTACAGGATTGATGGGTGGATCGCGTGGACTGGACGCTCGTGCTGGGCGCGCTCGTCGTCGGCGTATGCGTGGGCCTCACGGGCATGGGCGGCGGCGCGCTGATGACCCCGATGCTGGTGATCTTCTTCGGGGTCTCGCCACTGGCGGCCGTCTCCAGCGACCTGGTCGCGTCGGCGGTGATGCGCCCGGTCGGCGCGTTCGTCCACCTGCGGCACGGCAACGCGCGGCTGGACCTGGTGCGCTGGCTCTGCCTGGGCTCGGTGCCGGCGGCGTTCTGCGGTGTCCTGATCGCGCGGGCCCTGGGCAGCGGCGACGGCGTGCAGAACGTGATCCAGAAGGCGCTCGGCGTCGCGCTGATCGTCGCCGCCACCGGCCTGCTGGTCCGCGCCTACCTGCGGCTGGCCGAACGGGCCGCGCAGCGCGACGGGCACCGCGCCAAGGACCCGAAGGGCCCGCCACAGATCGTCGTCAAGCCGCTGCCGACCGTGCTGGTCGGCCTCCTCGGCGGCCTCGTGGTCGGGCTGACGTCGGTCGGGTCCGGCTCGCTGATCATCATCGCGCTGATGGCGCTGTACCCGACGCTGCGCGCGTCCGAGCTGGTCGGCACCGACCTGGTGCAGGCGGTGCCCCTGGTGCTCTCGGCCGCGATCGGCCAGCTGATCTTCGGCCAGTTCGAGTTCAGCGTCACGTCCGCGCTGCTCGTCGGCTCGATCCCCGGCGCGTACATCGGCGCGCAGCTGTCCTCGCGGCTGCCCAGCGCCTTGATCCGCCGCGCCCTCGGCTTCGTGCTGCTCGCATCCGCGCTGAAGATGCTCGGCGTCGGCAACGCGATGACCCTGGTCGCGCTGGCCGGGATCGTCGTCGTGTCGGGGCCGGTCTGGATGCTGCTGCGCCGCAGCCACGGCTTCCCCGCGCTGCCCAGCCGGGAGCTTGAGACACTGTCGGTATGAGCAAGGTGCTGGAGCTGTACCAGCGCGCGAACCGCGTGCCCGTGGTCGGACGCGGCGCGTTCTCGCTCGCGTTCGCGTTGAAGGCCCCGTACTTCCTGACGATCGCCCCGACCGTACTCGAGCTGCGGCCGAACTACGCGAAGATCAAGGTGCGCAAGTGGTGGGGCGTGCACAACCATCTCGGCACCGTGCACGCGATCGCCGTCGCGAACGGCCTGGAGATGGCGATGGGCGCGCTGGCCGAGGCGACGATCCCGCCGCACCTGCGCTGGATCCCGAAAGGCATGCAGCTGGAGTACCTGGCCATGTCGACGTCCACCCTGGTCGCGATCGCCGAGACCGACAGCACCGACTGGGAGCAGGCGGGGGAGGTCGACGTCCGGGTGCGTGCCGAGCGCGAGGACGGCACCGTCGTCGTCCGCGGCACCATCAGGCTGCACACCAGCGAGCGCCCGTCCGGCCGCTGACGGCGACCCGCGCCCGCTCGGCCCCGCGCCGAGCCTATAAACTGGGCGATCGGTCGCCGCGTACACCCGATCGCGCGCGCCCGGAACCCATCAGCTAGCGGAAGAGACGAGCGCTGTCGTGGCAACCACCAACGACCTCAAGAACGGCCTGGTCCTCAACATGGACGGCAACCTCTGGACCGTCGTGGAGTTCCAGCACGTCAAGCCGGGCAAGGGCGGCGCGTTCGTCCGCACCACGCTGAAGAACGTGCTCTCCGGCAAGGTCGTCGACAAGACGTTCAACGCCGGCACAAAGGTCGAAACGGCCACCGTCGACAAGCGCGCGATGACCTACCTGTACAAGGAGGGCACCGACTTCGTCTTCATGGACGGCGAGACGTACGACCAGATGCACGTCCCCGCCGAGACGGTCGGCGACGCGGCGAACTACCTGCTGGACAACGCCGAGGTCGTCGTCGCGGTGCACGAGGGCGTCGCGCTCTACGTCGAGCTGCCCACCAGCGTCGAGCTGGTCATCAGCCACACCGACCCCGGTCTGCAGGGCGACCGCTCCACCGGTGGGACGAAGCCCGCGACGCTCGAGACCGGTGCCGAGATCCAGGTACCGCTGTTCGTGTCCACCGGCGAGAAGGTCAAGGTGGACACCCGCGACGGTCGCTACCTGGGCCGCGTCAACAGCTAGTGTCCGCTCGCAGCAAGGCCCGCAAGCGCGCGGTCGACGTCCTGTACGAGTCCGATGCGCGCGGTGTGTCGCCGCGGACCACGCTGGCTGAGCGCCTGGCGCTGGCCGACCCGCCGGTCAACGAGTACACCGTCGAGCTGATCGAGGGGCTGGACGCCAACCGCGAGCGCGTCGACGAGATCCTCACCGGCTACGCCGAGGGCTGGACCGTCGAGCGGATGCCCGGCGTCGACCGCGCCGTGCTGCGGCTCGGCGTCTACGAGCTGCTCTGGCGCCCGGACGTCCCCGAGGCGGTCGTGATCGACGAGGCCGTCGAGCTGGCCAAGACGCTGTCGACCGACGAATCGCCGCGCTTCGTGAACGGTGTGCTGGGCCGCGTCCTGCGCGACCGCGCCGAGCTGAAAACCTGACCCGCCCCGGCTGTTAGAGTGGGGGCACCAGACATCCTTTAAAGGCCGTCCAGCGAGGCGGAGAAGGAGGTCGACCTTGACCGGTCATGCCCCCGTTCTGGGCGACGGTGACGTCGCCCGCGTTATCGACCGGATCGCGCACCAGATCATCGAGAACACCGCCAAGAGCGGGTTCGACATCGCCCTGCTCGGCATCCCGACCCGCGGC
>DASRSS010000304.1:0-20998 GCA_035656335.1 Jatrophihabitantaceae bacterium
GGCCGCGCTGTTGGCCGGCGCGGGCGTCAGCGCCCTGGTCGACGTGCGCATCGCCCCCGGCAGCCGGCGCAACCCGCAGTTCATGCGCGCCGAGCTCGAGCGGTGGCTGCCCGCCGCGGGCATCGGCTACCGCTGGGACAAGCGGCTCGGCGGCTACCGGCGGCTGGCCGCGGACTCGCCGGACACCGCCCTGCGCAACGAGTCGTTCCGCGCGTACGCCGGCTACATGCGCACCGCCGAGTTCGCGGCGGGCCTTGCCGACCTGATCGCGCAGGCCCGCCAGGAGCGCACTGCGGTGATGTGCAGCGAGACCGTCTGGTGGCGCTGCCACCGCCGGCTGATCGCCGACCACCTGCTGCTGCTCGACGGCCTCGTCCCGCTGCATCTCATGCCCGGCGGGCGGCTCAGCGAGCACCGCCCGACGTCCGGCGTGCGCGTCGCCGACGGCACCCTCGTCTACGACCAGTCGGACGCGACCGTTACCCCACCGAACCCTTCGGGTAGGGGCACAGCACTCGCGCAAGGAGGCCCGCAGTGACGAGTCCGCCCGGTTCCGTCGTCAGCTCCGACCGCACCGCCGACGTCTGGGGGCAACGCACCCCGGTCGCGCGGAACGCGCACTGGCCCGAACGCGTCGACCAGTTCCTCACCGTGGACGAGGGCTCGGTCGAGCGCTGGGTGCAGTCGGCGTGCGTGCTGTGCTCCAACGGCTGCGGCATGGACGTCGCCGTCGCGGGCGGGCGGATCGTCGGCGTGCGCGGCCGGGTCGAGGACCGGGTAAACCACGGCCGGCTCGGCCCGAAGGGGCTGTACGGCTGGCAGGCGAACCATTCGCCGGACCGGCTGACCCGTCCGCTCGTTCGCGTCGACGGGGAGCTGCGCGAGACCGACTGGGACACCGCGATGAACGCGATCGTCCAGCGGTCGCAGCAGGTGATCAACGAGCACACCCGGCTGGCCATGGCGTTCTACACCAGCGGACAGCTGTTCGCCGAGGAGTACTACACGCTCACGGTGCTCGCGCGCGGCGGCATCGGCACCCCGCATCTGGACGGCAACACGCGGCTGTGCACCGCGACCGCTGAGTGGGCGCTCGTCGAGAGCTTCGGCAGCGACGGCGATCCCGGCTCGTACACCGACATCGACGCCTGCGACACGCTGTTCCTGGTCGGGCACAACGTGGCCGAGACGCAGACCGTGATGTGGATGCGGATGCTGGACCGGCTGCACGGACCGGACCGGCCGAAGCTGGTCGTCGTCGATCCGCGCCGGACGGCGGTGGCGGAGGAGGCGGACGTCCATCTGGCGATCCGCGCCGGCACGAACGTCGCGCTGCTCAACGCGATCCTGCACGAGTTCGTCGCGCACGACTGGATCGACCACGACTGGGTGCAGGAGCACACCGTCGGCTACGACGACCTGCGCGACGTCGTCTCGAAGTACTCCCCCGACTCCGTCGCGGACGTGTGCGGAGTCTCGGCCGCGGACATCCGGCGCGCCGCCGAGATCCTCGGCACGAGCCAGCGGCTGGTGTCGACCGTGTTGCAGGGCGTCTACCAGTCCCACCAGGCCACGGCGGCGGCCGTCCAGGTGAACAACATCAACCTGCTCCGCGGCATGATCGGACGCCCCGGCTGCACCGTGTTCCAGATGAACGGCCAGCCGACCGCGGAGAACACCCGCGAGACCGGCGCCGACGGCTCGCTTCCGGGTTACCGCAACTGGCAGAACGACGAGCACGTGCGTGAGATCGCCGAGGCGTGGAACGTCGACATGCTGCAGATCCCGCACTGGGCGCCGCCGACGCACGCGATGGAGATCTTCCGCCAGATCGAGGCCGGCACGATCAAGTTCCTCTGGGTGAACGCGACGAACCCGTTGGTGTCGCTGCCGGAGCTGCACCGCATCCGGTCGATCTGCGAGCAGAAGCGGCTGTTCCTCGTCGTCTCGGACGCGTTTCTGACCGAGACCGCCGAGGTCGCCGACGTCGTGCTGCCCGCCGCGATCTGGGCGGAGAAGACCGGCTGCTTCACGAACGCCGACCGCACCGTCCACCTGTCCGAGAAGGCGATCGAGCCGCCGGGCGAGGCGCGCAGCGACCTGGACATCTTCATCGACTATGCGCACCGGATGAACCTGCACGACAAGGACGGCGCGCCGCTGATCAAGTGGTCCACGCCCGAGCAGGCGTGGCGCGCGTTCACCGAGATCACCCGCGGCCGCCCGTGCGACCAGTCCGCGCTGACGTACGCCAAGCTGCGCGGCGGCAGCGGCATCCAGTGGCCGTGCACGGACGACTCCCCCGACGGCACCGAACGGCTGTACGTCAATCACCACTTCCTGACCGAGCCGACCGTGGCCGAGAGCTACGGGCACGACCTGATGACCGGGGCCGAGAACGAGGCCGACGAGTACCGGGCCCACGACCCGGGCGGCCGCGCGATCCTCAAGGCCGCCGACTACACACCGCCGCACGAGCAGGTCGACGAGAACTATCCGCTGCAGCTGACCAACGGCCGCACCGTGTACCACTGGCATACCCGGACCAAGACGGCGCGCGCGCGTCAGCTCAACGACGCAGCGCCGGAGCCGTGGGTGGAGATGTGCCCGCAGGACGCCGCGACCCTGGGCGTGACGGACGGCGACCTCGTCCGCGTCGAGTCGCGCCGCGGCTCGGTCCAGGCGCCGCTGCGGCTGACCGGTACTCGCCCCGGCGTGGTGTTCGTCCCGTTCCACTACGGCTACTGGGACCGCACCGGCGCTGACCCGGGCAAGGACGGCCGCGCCGCGAACGAGCTGACCCGCACCGAGTGGGACCCGGTCTCCAAGCAGCCGATCTTCAAGGTGACCGCGGTGCGCGTGACGAAGGTGGAGCGATGAACAAGATCGGTCAGCTGCTGGACGACCTGCACGACGCGGAGACCGACCTCGCGCACCAGTACCGGATCGTCGCCGAGCGGCAGGCCGCCGAGCAGGACGTGTACTACCTGTGCCGCACGCTCGCGAAGCAGGCGGACGAGCACGCCGAGCACGTGCGCCGGGTCGCCGAGAAGTTCGGCAAGACGCTGTCCGAGCCGGGCGGCGACCGGATGGCGAACGTGCTGTCCGGGCTGCGGCACAAGACCTCGGAGCTGATGGGTCGCCGTCCGGAGAGCGGGCTGCTGCTCCTGCGCGACCTGCGCGAGCTGTACCTCATGGCCGAGGAGGCGAACATCCACTGGCTCGCGCTCGGCCAAGTCGCGCAGGCCGTCCGCGATCACGACCTGCTGGACGAGGTGTCCGACCTGCACAAGCAGACGCTCACCCAGATCAAGTGGCTGAAGACCCGGATCAAGGAGGCCGCGCCGCAGGTCCTGGTCTCCGGGGTCTAGGCGTTGTCGCTGCCGGCGCGGCGAAGTCGGCGCAGCAGGAGCAGCGCGAACACGGCGCCGCCGGCGATCATCGCCGTCCGCTTCTTGTCCTGCGCCGCCTTCGAGACGAGCGGCGCGGCGGCCTGCTCAACCCGGCCGATCGCGTGCTGGACCGGCTCGGGCGCCGACGCCTTCGCGTGCTGGTACGCCTCGGCAGCGCGCGCGCCGGCCTCGTCGACCCGTTCCTTCGCGATCGTCTTGACGTCCAGCTTGGCGTGCAGCGCGTCGACCGTCCGGGCCAGCTCGGCCCGGGTCAGCTCGATCTCGGAGCGGACTTTCTCGATGTCGGTCACTTGCGCACCGCCCCGCGCACGGCGGCGACGTCCGCCTTGACGCTTTCGACGGACTCCTTGCCGATGCCGCGGCTGCCGAAGCGCATGCCGATCAGGCCGGGCAGGCCGAGCATGCCGGAAACGATCATGAAGCCGGCCCCGACCAGCAGCGCGGCCGCCCAGGGCCGCATGATCATCGCCAGCGCGAGGATCGCGGCCGTGGCGAAGCAGCAGGCACCGAAGAACGCCATGCCCCCCGCGGCGCCCAGCGCGCCGAACGCGGCGCCGAGCTTCTTGCCGCGCTGCTTGGCCTCCAGCTCGGCGAGCTGCAGCTCGTCGCGGACGAGGGTGGAGACCTGCTCGCTCAACTGCGCGACCAGCGCACCGACCGATCCCTCCGCGGGCTGCGGCGCGCGAACCGGCTGCGGTGCCCCATCGCCGTTGGACGACGGGGGCGGCAGTTGCGAGTAGGACTTCGGCTGGTCGCCGTCCGCGTTGTCCTTCTGCTGCGCCAGCAACGTCATGGCTGCCTCCTGGTTGGTATGGCTGCTGTGTTCCCGTGCAATCTGGCCGGCAAACTCACTCGCCCGCCTGCTGCTGCAGCACCGAGTACAGGTACTGCAGGAAGTCCGAGCCGGCCACCGCGCTCAGGACGGCCATCACCAGCCGGGTCTGCCGGGGCGCGAACACCAGGCCCGCGCCGAAGCCGGTGGCAACCCACTGCGCCAGGCACATCGGGCAGCTGATCAGCTCGCCGACGGAGTGCCGCAGGCCGTCCTCGGCGCGCACGTCCTCCTTGAGCTCGGCCGCCGCGCTGACGCCCTCGTACTCGGTGAACGGGGCCCGCAACGGGCTGGTGATCGGGTCCTTGGCCAGCGTCCGGCTGAGCCGGTGCGTGGCGACGCTGAGCAGCACGAGGTCCCACGGCCCGACGGTGGCCGGGACACTGCGGCCGGTCAGCCGGCCCAGCCCGGTCGCGGTGGTGACGATGCCGGCGTACGCGCCGATCACCTTGAGGTAACCGCCGAGCGGACGGTCGTCGCCGCCGCTGTAGGCACGCGCCTGGCGCTGCGCCCACTCGCGCACTCCGGTGTTCGTCATGGCGAAGGGGTACCCGCGGCATCTCACCGGTAATCCGCAGCCGTTTGCGGGTAGTCAGCTCGCATGTCCGCTACGCGCACCGTCACCCCGTCCGCAGCCGCCGCCCACACGCTGGACGAACTCGCCGAACGCGTCGAGCACGCGACCGTCCTCGACGGCGTCGGCTCCGCGATCGCCAAGGTGATCGACCGTGCCCTGCCCGACGGCGGGGTGCGGGACGTCGCGTCCGGAGTGCCGATCGGGCATCCGGCGCACCCGCTGCTGGTGACGGTCCCGATCGGCAGCTGGACGGCGGCCACGTACCTGGACCTGACCGGCGGCGACCGCAAGGCGGCGCGCCGGCTCGTCGGCCTGGGCGTGCTCGCGGCGGTGCCGGCGGCGGTGACCGGCAGCAACGACTGGCTCACCACCAGGAAGGCCGAGCGGCGGGTCGGGCTGGTGCACGCGGCGCTGAACAACGTCGCCCTGGTTCTCTACGGCGCCAGCTGGCTGGCGCGCAGGCGCGGACGGCACGCGCGCGGCGTGCTGCTGTCCCTGGCCGGCCTGTCCGTCACCGGCGCGTCCGGCTGGCTGGGCGGGCACCTCTCGTACGCGCTCGGCATCGGCGTCGACCACACCGCGTTCGAGCACCTGCCCGGCGAGTGGACGGACGCGTGCGCCGAGTCCGACGTCCCGGCAACCGGCGCGACCAGCGTGGAGATCGACGGCGTGCCGGTGCTGGTGACCCGGGACGGCGGCGAGATCGTCGCGCTGGCCGACCGGTGCACGCACCGCGGCGGGCCGCTGCACGAGGGCGAAATCGTCGACGGCTGCGTCACCTGCCCCTGGCACGGCACCCAGTTCGCGCTGCGCGACGGCACCGTCCGCCGCGGGCCGGGGACGCGGCCGCAGCCGACGCTTCAGGTGCGCGTCGAGAACGGCCGGGTGCAGCTGCGGCGCGCGAGCCAGGACGACTGAGACGAGCGAGACGGATGAGGGGATCACGATGAGCAACGAGCTGAGCGGCAAACGCATCGCGTTTCTCGTCGCCAACAGCGGCGTCGAGCAGGTGGAGCTCACCAAGCCGTGGCAGGCGATGCAGGACGCCGGTGCCGAGACGAGCCTGCTCGCACCGGAGAAGGACACCGTGCAGGCGATGAACGGTGACATCGACAAGGGCGACACGTTCGAGCCGGATCGGGCGCTGGGCGACGCGTCCGCGGAGGACTTCGACGCGCTCGTGCTGCCGGGCGGCGTGGCCAACCCGGACAAGCTGCGCATGGACTCGCAGGCGGTCGCGTTCGTGCGCGCGTTCGCCGAGGCGGGCAAGCCGATCGCGTCGATCTGCCACGGTCCGTGGACGCTGGTAGAGGCGGGCGTCGTCCGCGGCAAGACGCTGACCAGCTGGCCGAGCCTGCAGACCGACATCCGCAATGCCGGCGCAGAATGGCGCGACGAGGAGTCGTTCACCTGCCGCGCCGAGGGGTTCACGCTCGTCACCAGTCGCAAGCCGGACGATCTCGACGCGTTCAACGCCGCCGCCATCGCCGCGTTCGCCGGCTGACCGGGGCGCCGGGGAGGGAGTGATGGAAGCCGGCGCGCAGGACGCGCCCGCCCGAACACAACGACACAGTTCCCACCGGCCCGCGCGCTCGCAGGCGCGCTCGGACGGCCGCCGCAAGCTGGTCCGCGGTCTCGAGCGCCACGACTGGCTGCGCCGCGCGCTGCGCGTGGGTCTGGCCTCGCGCGGTGTCGTGTACCTGGCGCTCGGCTACCTGGTCGCGCGCATCGCGCTCGGCGCGCTCGACGGGGCGGGCACGCAGCACCAGGCGAGCGGTCCCGGCGTGGCGCAGGCGATCGCGCAGCAGAACGGCGGCCAGGCGGTTCTGGTCGTGCTCGCGGTCGGGCTGCTGCTGTACGCGCTGTTCAGCCTCGTCGACGCGCTGCTGCACCACGACGCGGAGTCACCGGCGGCCAAGCGCTGGGGCGATCGCGCGCTGTCGGGGTGGGGCTTCGTCGTCTACGGCCTGTTCAGCGGCTACTGCTTCGTCACCGCGGCCTCGCCGCCGAAGGGACCGACCGCGCCGAAGTCGCACCAGCAGGACACCCAGTGGTCGGCGCGGGTGCTCGGCTGGCCGGGCGGGCAGTTCTGGCTCGCCCTGCTGGGGTTCGTGCTGCTCGGCATCGCCGCGTTCCTGCTGTCGCGGACGGCGCGGCGCAGCTTCCGGGACCGGCTGCCGCGCGAGGACATGGGTCCCTGGACGTGGCGGCTGGCAATCGTGCTCGGGACGAGCGGCTACTTCGGCCGCGCGCTGCTGTTCGGCGTGGTCGGCTGGTACGTCGTCGGCGCCGCGATCGAGAACGATCCGCACCACGGCCAGGGTGTCGACGGCTCCGTCCGTCTGCTCGCCCGCAGCACCGCGGGGCCGCCGCTGCTGTGGGTGGTCGCGATCGCGCTGATGCTCTACGGGCTGTACATGTTCGTCGAAGCTCGCTACCGACGCGTGGGATGACGACGCGCGCCGGTGACCTGACCCGAGCCGCAACCGAGCGGCTCGATCGGCTCGTGGGCGGCCCTGCCCGGCGGCACGTCGTCCTCGTGTTCGCGGCGGTGCTCGCCTTGGACAGCGCCGACAAGGCCACCATCGGCGTTAACGCGACCAAGCTGCAGCAGGGCCTGGGCATCGACCGGTCGCAGATCGGCCTGCTGCTGGCAGTGAGCAGCCTGGTCGGCGCGGCCGCCACCATCCCCGCCGGCGCGCTGGTCGACCGGGTCTGCCGCACGCGGCTGCTCGCCTGGGCCGTCGCGTGCTGGGCCGGCGCGATGATCCTGTCCGGCGTCGCCACCGGATACCTGTTCCTGCTGCTCAGCCGGGTGGCGCTCGGCTGCGTCACGGCCGCGGCCGCTCCCGCGATCGCGTCCATGGTCGGCGACTACTTCCCCCGCAACGAACGCGGCCGGATCTACGGCTACGTGCTGTCCGGCGAGCTCATCGGCGCCGGCTTCGGGTTCGTCGTCGCGGGCGAGTTCGCGAACCTGTCCTGGCGCGCGCCGTTCCTCGTGCTGGCCGTGCCCAGCGCGCTGGTGTGCTGGCTGGTGCTGCGGTTGCCCGAACCCGAGCGCGGCGGCGCCAGCCGGCTGCCCGACGGCGCCGACGGGTTCGACGACAGCCTCGGTGACGCGGCCGACACGCCGGACGCCGACGAGGCGACGGCCGACCTGACGCTCTGGCAGGCGGTGCGGCACGTGCTGAGCATCCGGACGAACGTGGTGCTGATCGTCGCGTCCGCGCTGGGCTATTTCTACTTCTCCTGCCTGCGCGGGTTCGGTGTCGAGTTCGTCCAGAAGCACTACCACGTCGGGCAGAGCACGTCGTCGCTGGTGATCCTGCTGCTGGGCACGGGCGCGCTCGCCGGCGTCCTGACCGGCGGGCGCCTGGCCGACCGGCTGCGCGAGCGCGGTCGGCGGTGCGCGCGCATCGAGGTGCCGGGCGTCGCCGTCCCGCTGTCGGGGCTGCTGTTCATCCCGGCGTTGATCACGACCACGCTGTGGCTGGCGATCCTGCTGCTGATCGTCGCGGCGCTTTTCCTCGGCATGTCCAACCCGCCGCTGGACGCCGCCCGCCTGGACATCATGCGTCCCGAGCTGTGGGGCCGGGCCGAGGCGGTCCGGTCCGTGCTTCGGTCCAGCGCGGACGCGATCGCCCCGGTGCTGTTCGGGGTGATCTCCGAGTCGGTGTTCGTCGGGCCGCGCGCTCTGGAGTACACGTTCCTGCTGATGCTGATCACGATGTTCGCGGCGGGAGCCGTGGTGCTCACGATCGGGCGGCGGACGTTCCCGGGCGACCTGCGCAACGCCGAACGCGCGCGGCGGTGACGATGGAGCCGTTGAGCCTGGTCATCGCGGCGGTGGCCGCCTGCTGCAACGCGTTCTCCAGCGTGATGCAGCGAAAGGCCAACCGCCAGGCCACCGAACAGCCTTCCGGGCGGCGCTTCGGCGTCGCCCTACTCGTGCGTCTGGTCGAGAACCGGGCCTGGTTGCTCGGCATCGCCGCGATGATCGCCTCGTTCCTGCTGCAGGCCACGGCGCTCAGCATCGGCACCCTGTCCGCCGTCGAGCCGGTGCTGGTGATCGAGCTGCCGCTGACGCTGATCCTCGGCGCCTGGCTGCTGCGGCATCCGTTGCCGGCGCGCGACTGGGGGACGTCCGCGGCGATGGCGGTCGGGCTGGCCGGGTTCATCGTCGCGCTGGACCCGTCCGGCGGCGAGGCGGCGAAGGTGAACGAGGTGGTGGCCGTGCTCGCGACCGGCGCGACGGTCGCCGCGATCGCCGCGGCGGCGACGTTCGCCCGCTTCGGACCCGACCGGTCACGGGCTGCCGTGTTCGGTGCCGCCGCCGGCGCCGGCTTCGGGCTGACCGCGTCGCTGATGAAGATCGCCGTCTCGCACCTGTCGGCTGACGGCGTGCTCGGCCTGCTGCAGACGTGGGAGACGTACGGAACGATCGCGGCGGGCCTCGCGTCCGTGGTTCTCGTACAGGCGGCGCTGCACGCGGGGACGCTGGTTGCGGCGCAGCCCGGCATCACCTTGCTGGACCCGCTGGTCTCGGTGCTGTGGGGCACGGCCGTCGTCGGCGAGCAGACGCGCACCGGCTTCGCGCTGATCGGGGCGGCCGCCGGCGGAGCCGTGATCGCGGCCGCCGTGGTCGTCCTGTCGCGGGTTTCGCCCTCCTCGCCGGCGGGTAGTTCCGACGAAGCCGGTTGAACCTCAGCCGAGCGCACTCGTTGGGCCGGGCCGCGTGGAGACGATCGACGATCTCGATGAGCTGACCGATCTCGTCAGCGGGGACACCCGTATCTACGTCCGGTACTCGGCCGGACCGGATCGCGACGCCGAGCACGACAGCATGGACTACGAGGCGGGCGTGCCGCTGCCCGGGCTGCCGGTGACCAACCTGTGGCCGGAGCCGTGGTGGCCGCGCGACCCGGTCGACTGGATCGCGCGGCGGGTCTGCAAGTACCTGGACCTCGCCGAGAACGCGCCGGACCGCCGGCCGTGGGTGCTCACCGGCAAGGTCGCCGGTTACGGGCCGGACCACGAGCCGTTGGTGACCGACGTCGAGCCGATCGCCTGGATCGGTGACCGCGCCGTCGAACAGGCGCACGAGCGCTACCTGCAGCGCTTCGAGGTCGGGCGCGACTCGACCGGATCGAACTAACCCTCTTACCCGCAAGGAGATCGCGATGAAGGCAGTGACCTGGCAGGGCAAGCGCGACGTCCGCGTCGAGGAGGTCCCCGATCCGCGGATCGAGGAGCCGACCGACGCGATCATCCGCGTGACGAGCACGAACATCTGCGGCTCCGACCTGCACCTGTACGAGGTGCTGAGCGCGTTCATGGACGCGGGCGACATCCTCGGTCACGAGGCGATGGGCATCGTCGAGGAGGTCGGCAGCGAGGTCACCCACGTCAAGCCGGGCGATCGCGTCGTGATCCCGTTCCAGATGTCCTGCGGGCACTGCTTCATGTGCGACGAGCGGCTCTACTCGCAGTGCGAGACGACGCAGGTGCGCGAGTACGGGTCCGGCGCCGCGCTCTTCGGGTACTCGAAGCTGTACGGCCAGGTGCCCGGCGGCCAGGCCGAGTTCCTGCGCGTGCCGCAGGCCCAGTTCACGCCGATCAAGGTGCCGCACGAGTTGCCGGACGAGCGCTTCGTCTACCTCTCGGACGTGCTGCCGACCGCGTGGCAGGCCGTCGAGTACGCCGGCGTGCCCAAGGGCGGCACGGTCGCCGTCCTCGGTCTCGGCCCGATCGGCGACATGTCCAGCCGGATCGCGATGCATCACGGCGCGCGCGTGATCGGCGTCGACATGGTGCCCGAGCGCATCGGCCGTGCCGCCGCGCGCGGTGTCGAGACGCTCGACCTGACCGAGCATGAGGACGACCTCGGCGACGTCATCCGCGACATGACCGGCGGGCGCGGCGCCGACTCGGTCATCGACGCCGTCGGCATGGAGGCCCACGGCTCCGGCATCCCGAAGCTGGCGCAGACGCTGACCGGGATGCTGCCTGACAAGATCGCCGAGCCGCTCATGCAGCGCGTGGGCGTCGACCGGTTGACCGCGCTCTACACCGCGATCGACATCGTCCGCCGGGGCGGCACCGTCTCGCTGTCCGGCGTGTACGGCGGCGCGTCCGATCCGCTGCCGCTGCTGACGATGTTCGACAAGCAGCTGCAGCTGCGGATGGGCCAGGCGAACGTGAAGCGCTGGGTCGACGACATCCTGCCGCTGCTGCTGAACGCCGACAGCGATCCGCTCGGCGTCGACGACTTCGCCACGCACCGCATCCCGCTGGACGAGGCGCCTCAGGCGTACGAGACGTTCCAGAAGAAGCAGGACGGCATGGTGAAGGTCGTCATGCACCCCTGACCGGTCAACCCCGGTGGGCGCGGATGACGGCGGCCATGTCCTCCGCGCCGCCACCGGACTCGGCCACCGCGGCCATGTCGGTGCGGATCGCGTCGGCGAACGCGGCCTGCATGCCGAGGCGGCGCTGCGCGTCGACGATCAGGCCGGCGTCCTTCGCGGCGGACGCGACGGTGAACCCGACGGGCGCGTCGCCGCCGAGCATCGCCTTGCCCTTCAGGTGCGCGTACGGCGAGTCGGTCGGTGACCCGTCGATCGCGTCGAGGAACAGCGAGCCGTCCAGGCCGAAGCGCTCGGCGAGCGCGATCGCGACGGCGGTGGCGTCGGTCAGCGCGAGCACCCAGGTGTTCACGGCCAGCTTCAACCTGCTGCCCTGACCCGCCGCTCCGAGTCCGGGGAACAGCGTGCCCATCGCCTCGAACATCGGCCGGCAGCGCTCGATGTCCGCGGACGGGCCCGAGGCGAGCACCCGCAGCTTGCCGTCCTCGGCCGGCTTGCGCGTGCCCAGGACCGGCGCGTCCAGGTAGGTGACACCGTGCTGCGCGGCCAGATCCGCCAGCAGGTCGGCGCCGGCGTCCCCCACGGTGCTCATCTGCGCCCACACCGTCCCGTCCGCGAGCGACGGCAGCACCGGCTTCATCACCTCGGCGACCACGCCGGCGTCGGTGAGCATCGTGATCACCACGGCAGCGCCGTCCACCGCCTCCGCCGGCGAGTCAACCACGACCGCGCCGTCGGCCGCGAGCGGCTCGGCCTTGTCCCGCGTCCGGTTCCAGACCCGGGTCGGGAAGCCCGCGCCGAGCAGTCGCCGGGCCATCGCCGCGCCCATGATGCCGGTTCCCAGCAAGGCGATTGTCTTCGTCTCCGATGCGTTCGTCATGCCTCTGATATACCCCTTCGACCTGCGGGTAGACGTCTCGTGACGGATCGCGCGCCTCGATCGACGCAGGCAGCGCACCGTCTGCCCAGAGGCAGTGCATGACCACGTCGCCCTCTACCGAGCGGAATCCGCGGCTGCCCGACTACGCCACCGAGCTGGCCCGATCGCTGCGCGACGCCATCGACGGTGAGGTCCGGTTCACGCCGGGCGACCGTGCGCTCTACGCCTACGACGCCTCGGTGTTCCGGCAGCCGCCCATCGGCGTCGTCCTGCCGCGCAGCGCCGAGGACGCCGAGGCCGCCCTTGAGGTGTGCCGCCGGTTCGACGCGCCTGTCTTCGGACGCGGCTGCGGCACCGGCCTGGCCGGGCAGACGGTCAACGCCGCAGTCGTCTTCGACTTCTCCAAGCACATGCACGACATTGTCGAGCTCGACGCGGCGTCCCGGCTCGCCCGCGTGCAACCCGGGGTCATCTGCGACCAGCTGCGCGACGCAGCCGAGGAGCACGGGCTGACGTTCGGCCCCGACCCGGCGACGCACGACCACGCCACGCTCGGCGGCATGATCGGCAACAACTCGTGCGGCACGCACTCGGTGATGGCCGGCAAGACCGTCGACAACATCGCCGAACTGGACGTGCTCACCTACGACGGGACCCGGATGCGGGTGGGCGCCACGAGCGAGGCGGACCTGGAGCGGATCATCGCCGCGGGTGGCCGGCGCGGCGCGATCTACGACGGGCTGCGCCGGATCCGCGACAGCTACGCCGACGCGATCCGCACCGGCATGCCGAAGATCCCGCGCCGCGTGTCCGGCTACAACCTCGACCAGCTGCTGCCCGAGAACGGCTTCCACGTCGCCCGCGCCCTGGTCGGCTCCGAGTCCACGTGCGCGCTCACGCTCGAGGCGACCTGCCAGCTGGTGCACTCGCCGCCGCAGCGGTCGCTGGTGGTGCTCGGCTACCCGGACATCCCCTCGTCCGGGGACGACATCGCGTGGCTGCTGCAGTTCGACGTGATCGCGCTGGAGTTCATGAGCCGCGAGGTGATCGAGCACCTGCACGCCAAGGACTTCGACTTCGGCGGCGAGGAGCTGCTGCCGGACGGCAACGGCTGGGTGCTGGTCGAGTTCGGCGGCGACACCAAGCGGGAGGCGGACGCGAAGGCGGAGGACCTGTTCGGGGAACTCGCCAAGCGCAAGAACGCCCCGACGCACAAGCTGTTCGAGGAACCACGCGAGGAGTCGCTGGTGTGGGAGGCGCGCAAGCACGGCGTCGGCTCCACGCGCATGCCGCTCTCGCTCGGCGGCCACCAGGGCTGGCCCAACTGGGAGGACGCCGCCGTCCCGCCCGAGGACATGGGCAACTACCTGCGCGACTTCGAGAAGCTGCTCGCGCGGCACGGACGCGACGGCGTGCTGTTCGGGCACTGGGGCCAGGGCTGCATCCACTGCCGCATCGACTGGAACCTGCGCACCGCGGACGGTGTCGCCGAGTACCGCCGCTTCATGGAGGAGGCCGCGGACCTGGTCGTGTCCCACGGCGGCTCACTGTCCGGCGAGCACGGCGACGGTCACGGCCGCGCGGAGCTGTGGCCGAAGATGTTCGGTCCCGAGCTGATGCGTGCGTTCGAGGACTTCAAACGGGTGTGGGACCCGGACGGCCGGATGAACCCGCACAAGCTGATCGACCCGTACCCGCTCGACTCGCACCTGCGCGAAGGATCCGGCTACCGGCCGGTCCAGCTGTCGACCGTGTTCCAGTACCCGCACGACGAAGGGAGCTTCAGCGCGGCGGCCGGTCGCTGCTTCGGCGTCGGCGCGTGCCGGCACGAGTCCGGCGGCGTCATGTGCCCGAGCTTCATGGTGACCCGCGAGGAGAAGCACTCGACGCGCGGCCGGGCCCGGCTGCTGCAGGAGATGACGCAGGCGGACGGCCCGATCTCGCAGCGCTGGCGCAGCGAGGAGGTCAAGGAGTCCCTCGACCTGTGCTTGGCCTGCAAGGGCTGCCGCGGCGACTGCCCGGTTCGCGTGGACATCGCGACCTACAAGGCCGAGTTCCTGCACCACCACTACAAGCGGCGGCTGCGCCCGCGGCAGGCGTACGCGCTCGGGCTGATCGACAAGTGGGCACGGCTCGCGTCACACATGCCGCGACTGGTCAACGGCGTCACGCACGCACCGGGACTGCGCGCCGTGGTGAAGGCCGCCGGCGGAGTGGCGCAGGAACGGGACGTTCCGCGCTTCGCCGCGCAGACGTTCACGGACTGGTTCCGCACCCGCCCGACGCGGAATCCCGACGGCCCGGCGGTGCTGCTCTGGCCGGACACGTTCACCAACTACTTCTCCCCCGAGATCGGACGGGACGCGGTCACCGTGCTCGAGGCCGCCGGCTTTCGCGTCGTGCTGCCGGGCAAACCGCTTTGTTGCGGCCGCCCGCTCTATGACTACGGCATGCTCACGCTCGCCCGCCGGTACCTGCGCCGCGTGCTGGACGAACTGGGCCCGCTGCTCTCGGCGGGCGTGCCGGTCGTCGGCCTGGAGCCCAGCTGCCTGACCGTGTTCCGCGACGAGCTGACCAACCTGTTCCCGGAGGACGGCGACGCGCAACGGCTGCACGCGCAGAGCCTCGTACTGTCCGAGTTCCTGGATCAGCGCGCGTCCGACTGGCCGCTGCCACGCCTGCACCGCAAGTCGCTGGTGCAGCCGCACTGCCACCACCACTCGGTGCTGGGGTTCGACACCGAGCAGCGCGTGCTCGAACGCATGGGCATGGACGTCGAACTGGCCGAGGCCGGCTGCTGCGGCATGGCCGGCAGCTTCGGCTACGAGGCCGGCGAGCGGTACGAGGTGTCCAAGGCCGCCGGTGAACGCGCCCTGCTGCCGAAGGTGCGTTCCGCCGACGACGACACGCTCGTGCTCGCGGACGGGTTCAGCTGCCGCAGCCAGATCTCGTCCGGCAGCGATCGCAGCGGGCTGCATCTGGCACAAGTTCTGGCCATGGCGATTCGCGAAGGCCAAGACGGAAGGAGAACACGATGACGCACTCGAACGGAGCGGTCACCGAACGACCGGTGGCACTGCACCAGAGCTGGACGATGGCCGGCCCGGTGATCTCGCACCTGCCCGACACCCAGGTCCAGGAGTTGCGCGAGGTCTCCGAGGCGTCCATCGGCGAGCCGGGCGCGATGAGCCTGTGGGGCTTCGCGGTCGCGACCCTGCTGGTCGCGCTGCCGATCTCGAGCGTGATGCCGCTGACGACGTCGCTCGCCGCGGTACCTGCGCTGCTGGTGTTCGGCGGCATCGGCCAGTTCATCGGCGGCCTCGTCGCGTACCGCAAGGGCAACACGTTCGCGGCGACGGCGTTCTGCTCGTTCGGCGCGAACAACGTGGTGGTGTCGACCTTCTTCCTGTTCCAGGCCATCGGCACCGTCCCGAAGAACAGCAACACGAACCTGTTCCTGGCGATCGACCTGTTCTGCTTCGCCTACATCGCGTTCATCCTGTTCCTTGCGTCGTTCAAGTTGAACGCCTCGTTCATGCTGACGCTGCTCGCGCTTTTCCCCGGGTACGGCCTGGCCGCCTGCGGCAGCATCAGCAGCCTGCCCGCGGTGATCGGCCAGATCGGCGGCTGGTTCCTGATCTGCTCGGCGGGCTTCGCGTTCTACGCCGGCGGCGCTCTCGCCCTGAACAGCACGTACGAGCGCACCGTGCTGCCGATGTTCTCGCGCGCGTGAGCGTGACCACCGCGATTGGAGTCGTTGCACATGAGTGAGGACCGCACCGCGTCGGACGTCATGGTCGAGCGCCTGATCTCGTGGGGGGTCGACACGATCTTCGGCCTGCCCGGCGACGGCATCAACGGGTTCATGGAGGCGTTGCGCACCCGGCACGACCGGATCAAGTACATCCACGTGCGGCACGAAGAGGTGGCCGCGATGGCCGCGGTCGGGTACGCGAAGTTCACCGGCAAGCTGGGGGTCTGCTTCTCGACGGCGGGCCCCGGTGCGGCGCACCTGCTGAACGGCCTGCTCGACGCGCGCGTCGAGCAGGCCCCGATCCTGGCGATCACGGGCATGAGCTATCACGACCTGATCGGCACGAGCTACCTGCAGGACGTCAACACCGACTACATGTTCAACGACGTCGCGCTCTACAACCAGCGGATCATGGGGCCGTCGCACGTGACGAACGTCGTCGACTTCGCGGTGCGCACCGCGCTCACCCAGCGCGGGCCGGCGCACATCGCGTTCCCGATCGACTACCAGGCGGCTCCCGCCGAATCGGACATGCGCTTCGATCGCAACGTGCAGGGCCACACCACTACCGCCTACCGCCCGCCGATCCAGGTGCCGCAGCGCCAGGAACTCGACGCGGCGGCGGCCGTCCTCACCGGCAGGACCAAGGTCGCGATCCTGGCCGGCGCCGGCGCGCGCGGGGCCGGCACCGAGCTCGAGGCGGTGGCCGAGAAGCTCGGCGCGCCGATCGTCAAGGCGCAGCTCGGCAAGGACTGCGTGCCGGACGATTCCCCTTACACCACCGGGCCGATCGCGCTCGTCGGGTCGCGTCCGAGCGAGGAGGCGCTCGAGCAGTGCGACGCGCTGCTGATCGTTGGCTCGACGATGCCCTACATCGAGTTCTACCCGTCGCCTGGACAGGCGGTGTGCGTGCAGATCGACGACAAGCCCGACCGCATGGGGCTGCGCTACCCGGTGGACGTGCCGCTGTGCGGAGACGCCCGGGCCACGCTCGCGGCGCTGCTGCCGCTGCTCACCCGCAACGAGGACCGCGCCTTCCTGCAGCAGGCACAGGACGGCATGCGCGAGTGGTGGGCGCTGATGGACCAGCGCGGTACCAGTACGGACGTGCCGATGAAGCCGCAGGTGCCGGCGCACGCGGTGAGCGAGGCACTGGCGCCGGACGCGATCGTCTGCGGCGACTCGGGCACGGTCACCACCTGGTCCGCGCGCCAGATCAAGGTGCGGCGCGGCCAGTCGTACTCGTTCTCCGGCACGAACTGCTCGATGGCTGCGGGGCTGCCGTACGCGATCGGCGCGCAGGCCGCGTTCCCCGACCGCCAGGTCGTGGTGTTCACCGGCGACGGTTCGCTGACGATGCAGCTGGGCGACTTCCTGACGGCGGTGCAGCACCAACTGCCGATCAAGCTGGTCGTCATCAAGAACGACACCCTCGGTCTGATCAAGTGGGAGCAGATGGTGTTCCTCGGCAACCCGGAGTACGGCGTCAACTTCGCGCCGCTGGACTTCGTGAAGTTCGCCGAGGCGTGCGGTGCGCGCGGCGTCCACATCGAGGACCCGACCCGCTGCGGCGACCAGATGCGCGAGGCGCTGGCCATGGACGGGCCGGTGATCATCGAGTGCGTGGTCGACCCGCACGAGCCACCGATGCCGGCGAAGGTGAAGTCCAAGCAGGTCAAGATGCTCGCGCAGGCGTTGCGCGAGGGAACGCCGAACCGCAACCGCATCGCGCTGCAGATGGTCAAGGACGTGCTGGACGAGGCCAGCTTCGAAGCCAGTCCCGGCGGCTTCATCCCGGACAAGATCGGGCAGGCCGTCGCCGGCGTGGCGCGCAAGCTCCGCGACAAGGCCGACCCCGAGCACCCGTCGTAGTCGCGGTGGCCGACCGGTCGGCACGTCCCGCGCGGGACGCCGCGCTGCTGGTGTTGACCGCCGTTGCCGCCGCGGCGGACGCGATCAGCTACCTGGGCCTGGGCAAGGTGTTCCCGGCGAACATGACCGGCAACACCGTGCTGATGGGCATCGGCCTCGCCGAGCACGACTACGCCCGCGCGGGCCGGTCCGCCGTCGCGCTCGGCGGCTTCGTCGCGGGCGCGGCGATCGTCGGCGCGAGCTGGGGCGGCCGCCGCACGCGCACGGTCTTCGGTCTGGTCCTGGAAGCGGCCGCCATCTGCGCCGCGGCCGGGCTCTGGGCCGCGCTCGGGCACAGCCCGGCCGGGGGGCCGCGGTACGCACTGGTCGCGCTGTTCGGGGGCGCGATGGGAGCGCAGAGCGGTGTCGCCGCCGGGCTGCGCGTCGGCGTCAGCACCACCTACATCACCGGGACGTGGACGGCAGTGAGCACCGGGGTTGCGAGCTTGCTGCGGCCACGCCGCAGCGCGGACGAGACGCGGCCGCCCGCCCGGCTGGGGCGGCAGATCGCCGTCGTCGTCTGCTACTTCGGTGCGGCGCTGCTCGCCGCTTACCTGTTCCTGCACGAGTAGCTGACGTCGGCGAGCCGGCCGGTGTCCGTGCTGGCTTCGCCGAGTTCGAACTCGAGGATCCCGGTGTCGGCGACGTCGGCGGCGATCTCGGCGAGCTTGCGCCGGTGGGCCCGGCTCGCTCGGCGCAGCAGCTCGAACGCCTGATCGCGGGTGCAGGTGCGGCGCGCCATGATGATCCCCATCGCGACGCCGATGTCGCGGCTGGTTTGCAGCGCGCGCTCCAGGTTCCCCGCCTTGGCCCGGGTGTGCACGGTCTGGACGGCGGCGGCCAGGTTCGCCGCGAACAGCCGGGCCACGCGCCTGCTGGTGTCGTCCAGCGGGTGGTCCGCGTACAGGTGCAGCACCAGCGCGTCGAGTTCCGCGGCGAGCGGCAGGTCCAGCTCCTCGGTCGGCGCGTCCCCGGATTCGCCCGCGGTGGCGAGCGTCATGGAGCGCTCACCGCGGAGGACGCGGACGAGTTCGGCGTGCTGCACGTGCGGCACCACCTCGGTGGCGAGCCGGCACGCCGTCGGTGCCAGTTCGTCGATGCTGTCGCAATCGTCGAGCACCCGCGCCGCCGCAACCAGCGCGTCGACGGTGCCCCCGCGGTCGACGCTCGTACTCACTTTCCCCTCCTCGTCGCGTGTCCGGTCAGCTCTCCAGCACGACCTGGTCCGCCGTCTTGTCCGGACGCAGCCCGCGCCAGGACGGGTGCCGCAGCCGGCCGGAGTCGGTCCACTCGCCGAAGACCACCTCGCCGACCAGCTTCGGCGTCACCCAGCTGGCGTCCCGCGCGTCGGCGCGTGGCACGTCCGGACGGAACGGGGACGTCTTGCGGGCCAGCCGACCGAGCAGCGTCTGCAACTCGGCCAGCATCGAATCGGTGAAGCCCGTGCCGACCTGCCCGATGTAGCGCAGCCCGTCCGCGTCCGGCAGACCGAGCAGCAGCGAACCGACCGTGCCCGCGCGGCGTCCCTTGCCCGGACGCCAGCCACCGATCACGACCTCCTGGGTGCGGATGTTCTTGACCTTCACCCAGTCGCCGGAGCGCCGGCCCGGAAGGTAGCGCGACTCGGTGCGCTTGGCCACGACCCCCTCCAGGCCGTGGTCCTGGCTGGCGCGCACCGCCTCGGCACCGGTGCCGGTGAACGCCGGCGGTGTCTGCCAGGACGGGCCGTCCAGGTTCAGCCCCGCCAGCAGTTCGCGCCGTTGCGTGTACGGGACGTCGAGCAGCGGGCGGCCGTCCAGGTGCACCAGGTCGAAGGCGAGGAACACGACCGGCGTGCTGGCCGACAGCCGCTTCGCCGTGGCCGCCGAGGCGACGTGCATGCGCTGCTGCAGCCGGCCGAAGTCCGGCCGCCCACGCTCGTCGAACGCGACGATCTCGCCGTCGAGCAGCGCCTGGGTCGCGCCCAGCTGCTCGCCGAGGCCGCGCAGCTCCGGGTAGCTGGCCGTCATGTCCTTCTCGTTGCGCGAGGTGAGCGTGATCCGGCCGCCGTCGACGCGCACCAGCGCCCGCACGCCGTCCCACTTCATCTCGAACGCCCAGTTGTCCTCGTCCTTCGGCAGCGTGCCGAGCGTCGCGAGCATCGGCGTCAGCCGGTCCGGCAGCGGTGTCCAGTCGGCGCGCGCGGGAGCGTCCATCCGGTGCATCATCCAGTTCTTGCCGCGCGTCTGGAACAGCGCGAAGCGGCCGTCGACGCGCTTGCCGTGCAGCACGATCTTGACCTCGCGGTCGGTCCACTTCTGCAGCTCGTACTCGCCGCGGTCCCAGATGGTGACCTTTCCTGCGCCGTACTGCCCTTCGGGGATGGTGCCCTCGAAGCCGGCGTACTCCAGCGGGTGGTCCTCGACGTGCACGGCCAGCACGTTCGTCTTCGGGTCGGCCGGCAGGCCCTTGGGCACCGCCCACGACACGAGCATGCCGTCGCGCTCCAGCCGGAAGTCCCAGTGCAGCGAGCTGGCGTGATGCTCCTGCACGACAAAGGAGTTGCCGCGCTTTCGACGGCTGCCCCCGCGGCGCGGCATCGGCTCGTCGGTGCGCGACGGATCCCGCTTGCCGCGGTACTCCCTCAGCGCGTCCATACCGTTGTCTGCCCGGCTCGACGCGCCGTCTATCGCGTTTGACTCCGCATGGGCTCGGGTAGCCATCCCGCATGACCAAGGCACGAGAGATCATGACTGCTGACGTGACGTGTGTGCGCGAGAACGAGACGCTGCTCGACGCCGCGCACAAGATGGCCGAGCACTCGGTGGGCGCGCTGCCGGTCTGTTCCGACAACGACCGCCTGCTCGGCATGATCACCGACCGCGACATCGTGGTGCGCGGGCTCGCCGAAGGACGCGACCCGGGCAGCACCAAGGTTGGTGAGCTGACCAAGGCGCAGAAGGAAGCGGTGACGATCGGCGCGGACGACGACGCCGAGGAGATCCTGCGGACGATGAGCAGCCACCAGGTGCGGCGGCTGCCGGTGATCGACGGTCACGACCTGATCGGCATCGTCGCGCAGGCCGACGTCGCCCGCGCGCTCCCCGACCCGCACGTCGGCGACCTGCTCGAAGCCATCTCCGTCGGCTGAATCAGTTCGCACGCTGCCGCGCGGCGTGCGCGGCGTGCGTTCTCACGCCGCTGCGCGGCGGGCGTGGTTGATGATCAGCTCGTCGGTCGCCTCCGGCAGCGTCGCGAAGACGAGCGGCGCCTCGTAGATCTCG
>DASRSS010000305.1:0-17230 GCA_035656335.1 Jatrophihabitantaceae bacterium
GGCCTGGCTCACCGGGCTGCTTGGCCGTCGGCGATTACGACGCCGACGGCCAAGTCGCTCGGGACACAACTGGCGAAATACAAACCAAACCCAGGGGGACGCGATGCGCGGCTGGCGGCGACTCGGACGTGTGCGTGGTGATCGCGGCGCGCAAGCGGTCGAGTTCGCGCTGGTGTCCGTCCCGCTGCTCACAATCCTCTACGGCTTGATCGCCTTCGGCTTCGCGATCAACCAGGAGATCACCGCAACCCAGCTGGCGCGCGAGGCGGCCCGCTCGGCCGCGATCTGCGCGGGCGCATCCGGCGCCACGTCGGGGTCGTGCCAAACCGCCGGTCAGACGCGCTTCGACGCCAACCGGCCGGCCGGCTTCAGCGGAACGCTGAGCTGGGACATCGGCGCCTGCTTCCCGGCCCCGTCGACGGGAGACGCGAAGGTCACCGTCACGACCACGCCGATCCTCGCCATCCCCTTCTTGACGCAGATCGAGGGGGTGTCGACGACGCCATGTGGTGGCTGAGGCTTCGCTCCCGACAGCGGGCAAACGACCGCGGCGCGATGGCACTGATCGTCGCCATCGTGGTGCCCGTGCTCTTGCTCGGCATCGGCACGCTGATCGTCGATGTCGGTGGCTGGTATGTCGGCCGTGCGCAGGATCAGAACGGCTCCGACGCCGCCGCCGTCGCCGTGGCGAAGACGTGTAGCGCCGGCCGCTGCGACACAAGCGTCGCGTCCAAGTACATCGACCCCGGCGCCTCGCCCAACGGCGACCTGGCCCACCAGTACAAGGTGTGCGGAGTCGCGCCCGGCGGCGGGGCGGGGGCACATCCCTTGCTCACGTGCGGCTCGCAGGGCGTCCCCGAGAACGGGAAGGCATGCCCGGCGGCACCGGCGTCGAACTACGTGGACGTACTTGCCATGCCGCGGAACGCTGACGGGTCCGACACGATCACCTCGCTCTTCGGGAAGGGCGAGCAGGCCGTGGGCGCGTGCTCCCAGGCGGCGTGGGGAGCTGCCGGGTCTAACGGCGGAATCGCGCTCACGGTCTCCTACTGCGACTGGAACAACTACACCAGCGGCGGTACAAGGTTCGCCCCCGCACCGCCGTACCCGCCGTACCCGTCGGCACCATTTGCCGAGACCGTCCTGCAGTTCAAGGCGGTCACCGACACAAGCTGTCCTCATGGACCCGCGGGCGGAACGCCGATCCCCGCCGGTTTCGGTCGGCTCGACCCGAACTCGGCGGATCCATGCACGGCGACGTTCAGCTCGACCGGGTGGTACGCCGCCGCTCCCGGTAACGGCAACGCCGACGGCTGGCTCACCGAGTGCCCGGACCAGATCTATCAGTACTGGCACGATCAAACGATCATCGAAATCCCGATCTTCGATGCTGCCGACAACGGGGGCGCGAACGGCGAATATCACCTGAACAACCTCGCCGCGTTCGTGATCACGGCTTACTTCATCCAAAACGGGAACCAGGTCGAGTACTCGAAGGTGCCGGGCAGCCGTTACGCCGCCGCCAACTTCACCCACGGCAGCAAGCTCTGCGACGGCAACACCTGCCTGATCGGCTACTTCGTCTCCGAGACCGATCCGGACGCGCCCCCAGGTACGGGCGGCCTCAACGGCGGCGTGACGGTGCCACCGAAGCTCACCGGCTGACAGCGAAGGAAGATTGAGATGAATCGACGGGTCGGGCTGATCGCCCTCGCAGTCGTGCTGGCGCTCGTCGGCACCTTCGCGGTCTACAGCTACGCGCACAACGCGGACAAGCGAGCAGTCGCGGCGACGCGGCACGTCCAGGTGGTGATGGCCGACAAGGCTGTACCGGCCGGAACCACGTGGGCCGACGCCCTCAAAGGCCACTACCTCTCCCAGCAAGACGTCCCGGTGAACTCGAAGCCCGATCGCGCGATCGGCAGCCTGGACGTCTCGATCCCCACTAGCGAGGTCGCGACCGCGCAGATCGCGGCCGGCCAGATCGTCGTGCGGCAGATGTTCGGCAAGCCGAGCTCGGCCACCGGCATCCTCGCGATCCCGAAGGGCAAGCTGGCCATCTCGGTGTCGCTGTCGGACGACGCGGACGTCGCCGGCTTCGTCCAGCCGAGCTCGCAGGTCGCGATCTTCATGACCGCGAAGCTGTCCAAGACGTCGACGACCACCACCCAGGGCGCGCTCGGCGACAACGCCGACCTGTACATCTCCAAACTGCTGCTGCCGCGGACGACCGTGCTCGCGACGTCGCAGGTTGCGCCGAGCGATCTGGAGAAGGCCGGCGCCGGAAGCTCGAACAGCAACGGCAAGGAGTTGCTGACGCTGGCGGTCACCCAGCAGGAGGCGCAGCAGATCATCCTGGCGCAGCAGACCGGTCAGCTGTACCTCGGCCTGCTGTCGGACTCGTCCGTGACAGCGCCCGACGGCGGCGACATCAACGTCGGCCTGTTCAAGCCGACCCCGATCTTCGTCAAGTAGGGCGCCATGGAATCCACCGCACCCGCGCCGCACGTCGATCCGGCACCGGCGGGCCCGGCAGGCCGCACGATCACGGTGTTCTCGCCCAAGGGGGGGACGGGCAAGACCACCGTCGCCACGAACCTCGCCGTCGCCCTGCACCAGGACGGCCGCCAGCGGGTGTGCCTGGTCGACCTCGACCTGGAGTTCGGTGACGTCGCGATCTCGCTGCGCCTCGAACCGGTCAAGTCCCTGGTCGACGCGGTGAACGGCGAACTCGAGCGCGACGAGGACGACGCCGTCGGCACGCTCACCACGGAGTACCGCCCGGGCCTCGACTGCATCCTCGCGCCGATCGAACCCGGCGACGCGGCGAAGATCCCGGCGGACATCGTGACCGCGCTGCTCGCAGTGCTGCCCTATCGCTACGACTACGTCGTCGTAGACACGCCCTCGCAGTTCTCGGAGATCGTGCTCGCCGCCCTGGACGCGTCCGACCACCACGTGCTGATCACGAACCCGGAGCTGCCGTCGCTGAAGAACCTGCGGCTCACCCTCGACATGCTCGACCTGCTGCGTTACGGCCACGAGCAGCGCTCGATCGTGTTCAACCGCGCCGACGACTCGTCTGGGCTGAGCGAGACCGATCTGGGGGACGCGCTGCGGGCACCGATCGCGGCCCGCGTGCCGGCCAGCCGCGACGTGCCCGCCTCGATCAACCGCGGAGTGCCGATCGTCGCCGCCAGGCCGGATCACCCGGTCAGCAAGGCGATTCGTGCGTTCGCCACGGACGTGCTGATCGGCGACAAAGCATCCGCGCACAACAGTGCGGGGCTGGGGCGGCTGTTCCGGAGGCGGTCGGCATGAACCTTTCAGATCGGCTGGCCGCCGCACGGCGCGATCGCGGTCAGGTCGCAGAACCGGACAGCCCGTCCGTCGAACCGGAGGCCGTCGCCGTGGCGGCCGAGGTGCCGCCCCCACCGCCACCGATGCAGCGGCCGCAGCACCTCGCCGCGGTACCGGAAACGCAGCATCCCGAAGTCGGGCAGCCGTCGGCGCCCGCCGGCGCGCGGACCCGGGACCGCTACGTCGACCCGTACGCGGGCATCAAGCGCCGCGTGCACCAGGCACTGCTGGAGAGCCTCGGCCCGAGCCTGTACGACCCGCGCATGGACGAGCGGGAGCTGGAGAACCGCGTACGGCAGACGCTGCAGAGCGTGCTCTCCGAAGAGGAAGCGCTGCTGAGCACGACCGACCGCAACCGCATCTCGAACGAGATCTCCGACGAGATTCTCGGCTCGGGCCCGCTCGAACCGTTCCTGCGCGACCGGGACGTCACCGAGATCATGGTGAACGGCCCGGACCAGATCTACGTCGAGCGCTTCGGCAAGATCTACCCGGCGCCGGCAACGTTCACCGACGAACAGCACCTGCGCCGGATCATCGACAAGATCGTCGGACGGGTCGGCCGGCGCGTCGACGAGGCGAGCCCGATGGTCGACGCGCGCCTGCCCGACGGCAGCCGCGTCAACGCGGTGATCTCCCCGGTCGCGCTCGACGGATCAATGCTCACGATCCGCAAGTTCTCCGCCGACCCGTTCACGGTCAGCGACCTGGTCAGCTTCGGCACGATGAGCCAGCCGGTCGCGAACCTGCTCGCCGCGTGCGTGTGGGGCCGGCTGAACATCCTCATCAGCGGCGGCACCGGCTCGGGCAAGACGACCACGCTCAACGTCGTCTCGTCCTTCATCGGCGGGGACGAGCGCATCATCACGATCGAGGACGCCGCTGAGCTGCAACTGCACCAGGAGCACGTGGTGCGCATGGAGACGCGTCCACCCAACATCGAAGGACGCGGTCACATCGCCGCGCGCGATCTGGTCCGCAACGCGCTGCGCATGCGACCCGACCGGATCATCGTCGGCGAGGTCCGTGACGGCGCCGCTCTGGACATGCTGCAGGCGATGAACACCGGCCACGACGGCTCGCTGACCACGCTGCACGCCAACTCGCCGCGCGATGCGCTCTCGCGGCTGGAGACGATGGTGCTGATGGCCGGCATCGACCTGCCGACGCGGGCGATCCGCGAGCAGGCCGCCTCGGCGCTCGACCTGATCGTCCACCAGGCCCGGCTGCGCGACGGCTCGCGCCGGATCACGCACATCACCGAGGTCACCGGCATGGAGAGCGACGTGATCACGCTGCAGGACCTGTTCACGTTCGACTTCCACGCCGGCATCGACGAGAACGGTCGCTACCGCGGCGGACTGCGCTCCACCGGCATCCGGCCGCAGTTCCTGCAGAAGCTGGCGGACCAGGGCATCCAGACGCCGCCCGGGTTGTTCGCGGAGTGGCAGTGACAGCGCTGCGCCGGGCGGCGATCCTGGCCGCGGGGCTGGGTTGCCTCGCGCTGCTCGCCGGGCCGGCCGCCGCGGCGTCGTCCTCGGGCGACAGCCCGACCACGCAGATCGACAAGGTCAGCACGAGCAGCGGCAAGGTCCAGCTCACGTTCTCGGCCGGCAACCTGCCCGCCGGCTCGCGGCTGGACCCGGGTTCGGTCACGGTCACCGCTAGCGGCCAGACGCTGGACGCGACCGCCACCGCGGCCGGGACCGTCCGTTCGGGACAGCCGTCCGCGATCCGCGAGGTGATCCTCGCTCTGGATGTGAGCGGATCCATGAAGGGTGACGGGATCAGCGCCGCCCGAACCGCCGCGATCACCTACGCGCGGAGCCTGCCGCCCGACGTCCGTGTCGGCCTGCTGACGTTCTCGGACTCTGCGGCGCTGCGGCTCGCGCCGACCCTGGACCGGACGGCTCTGGCGACCGCGGTCGGCAAGGTGCAGGCCGGCGGCGGTACCGCGCTGTACGACGGAATCGTCGCCGCCACCACGGCGATGCACGCACTGCCGAGGAACGCGGTCCGACGGCTGGTCCTGCTCAGCGACGGTGACGACACGTCCAGCCGGCACACCCTCGCGGACGCGATCGCGGCGCTGAACACGGACCGGATCGCCGCCGACATCGTCGCGTTCCGGCTGCCCGGCAACCACGCGGTGCTCAACCAGATCGCGTCCAGGTCCGGCGGCACGGTGCTGCCCGCCGCGAGCGCGGCCGATCTCGCCGCGGCCTTCACGGCGGCGGCAGCGGCGTTCCAGCAGGAACTTCTTATCACCGTGACGGTGCCCCGCTCGCTCGCCAACCACGTCGAGACGCTTCGCGTCGCGGTCAACGCCGGCACCCAGACCGTGGCCGCGAGCAAGTCGATCACCCTGCCGAGCGCGGCGGGTCAGTCCGGCCGCACACCGGCCGCCGCTTCGCAGCCTGCTGCCGCGATCAGCGACACGCGGCTCTGGGTCACGGTCGGCCTAGTGTTCGTCGCGCTGCTCGCGGTCCTGCTCTACGCGCTGCTGCTGCCCGTCATGCGCAGCGAGCGGGCCATGAAGCAGGCGAGGCTCACCGAGATGAGCCGCTACCGGGTGCTCGGCGCGCTGGGCCCAGAGCCGGCGGACGCTGCTGAGGCAAGCGCTGCGGCATCGCATTCGGCGCTGGCGCAGGCGACGCTGTCCGTTGTGGACAAGGTAGTACGCGCCCGCGGCCGGCGCGCCCGCGTCGTGGACGAGCTGGACCGCGCCGGCCTGCGGATGCGTCCGGAGGAGTGGATCGTCCTGCAGCTCGCGGTCGTAGCCGTCGCCGCGGTGCTGCTGGCGCTCGCGCTCGGCCCGGTCGGGGTGCTCGTCGGTGCCGTGCTGGGCTGGCTGGCCGTCCGTGTCGTCGTCCGGTCCAAGAGCCGGCGGCGCGCGGAGAAGTTCGCCGACCAGCTGCCGGACACGCTGCAGCTCGTCGCCGGCGCGCTGCGGACCGGCTTCTCGCTGAACCAGGCGCTCGCCGGCGTCGTCCGCGAGGGCACCGAACCGAGCGCGAGTGAATTCGCCCGCGCGCTCGCGGAGGTGCGGCTCGGCGCCGAGCTGGAGGACGCCCTGGACGGGACGGCCGACCGGATGCGCTGCGACGACCTGCACTGGGTGGTGCTCGCCGTGCGCATCTCGCGCGAGGTCGGCGGCAACCTGGCCGAGGTGGTGACCACGACGATGCGCACGATGCGCCAGCGCGCCGAGCTGCGCGGGCAGGTGCGCGTGCTCACCGCGGAGGGACGCATCTCGGCGCGCATCCTCACCGCGCTGCCGTTCGTCATCGGCGCCGTGCTGCTCGTGATCCGGCGCGGCTACCTTTCACCGCTGATTCATCAGGGCATCGGCATCGCCCTGCTCGCGGTGGGCGCCGTCCTGCTGGTGCTGGGCAGCTTCTGGCTCAGCCGACTCGTGAAGATCAAGGTGTAGAGCCATGCTGGTCATCGGAATGGCAGCGATCGCGGTCGCGATCACCCTCGTCGTGTATCTGGCGATCGGCGGCGGCACGGTCAAGGCGCACGCCGCGGATTTCGTCGCAGAAGTGCCGATGCCGTCGCCGGTGCCGCGCTCGGGCGTCGACCCTAACGCGCCGCTGCCATCCTTCTACCGGCGCTTCGCCGGGCTGACGCGGCGACTGACGCCCGCGCACTACGGCAAGCACCTGCAGCACAAGCTGGATCTCGCCGGAAATCCGCGCGGGTGGGCTGCCGAGCGGGTTATGGCGCTTAAGAGCATCGGCTTGGTGATGGGCGTCCTGCTCGGATTCCTCGCAGGCTCGAAGCACGGACTCGGCGTCCTCCTTCTGCTGGCGGCGATCCTGGGCATGTTTGGCTTCTTCCTGCCCGATCTGTGGATCCGCAACCTCGGCGAACACCGTCAGCAGGATCTGCTGCTCGGCCTGCCGGACGCGATCGACATGATGACGGTGTGCGTCGAGGCCGGCCTCGGCTTCGACTCCGCGCTGTCTCGCGTCGCGCGCAACCTGGACGGTCCGATCGCGTCCGAGTTCGCCCGCGTGCTGCAGGAGATGCAGTTCGGCAAGTCGCGCTCGGAGGCGCTCCGTGCCCTCGTCGAACGCACCGAGGTGAGCGAACTGCGCACCTTCGTCTCGTCGGTGATCCAGTCGTCCGAGCTGGGCATCTCGGTCGGCGACGTGCTCCGCGAACAGGCAGGAGAGATGCGTATCAAGCGGCGGCAGCGCGCGGAGGAACAGGCGCAGAAGCTCCCGGTCAAGCTGCTCTTTCCGCTGCTGACGTGCATGCTTCCGGCATTGTTCGTCGTCGTGTTGGGCCCAGCCGTCATCGGCATCGTGCACGCATTCAGCAGCGGCACGCTGTGAAAGGTCGAGCGCGATCTAGCACGAACGAGAGGTGTTGCGCGCGCTACACCGCGACCGCGCCGCTCTCGTCGAACAGGCCGAGGTCGACCGCGGTCATCAGCGCCTGCGCCCGGTTGCTCGCGCCCAGCTTCTCGTAAAGCCGGGCCACGTACGTCTTGGCCGTCGACAGGCTCACGTAAATGGTGGCCGCGACCTCCGGGACGGACTTGCCCTCCCGCAGCAGCGCCAGCACCTGCCGCTCGCGGGGGCTGAGGGTGAGCCGCTCGCTCGTCTCCCGGCGGCGGCGCAGCGCTTGCGCGAGCCCGGAGGCGCTGAACGACCCGGCGGACACCGCCGCGTGCCGGATTGCGCTGACGATCTCCAGGATCGTCGCAGCCTGCGTGATGAACGCGGACGCTCCGGTGTCGAGCGCGCGGAACAGCAGATCGTCGGACTCGTTCGCCGTGACGATGACGATGCCGAGACCCTCGTAGCGATCGCGCAGATCACGGGCGAGGCGCCAGCCCTGGTTGTCCGGCAGCGAGCAGTCGATCGTGACGACGTCGGGCTTGAGCGAGTACACCAGGTCGAGCGCGCGCGCAGCAGTGTCGGCCTCGCCGACCGGCGCCATGTCCGTCGATTCCTCGCTGATGCGCCAGAGCGCCCACCGCAGCAGCGGATGTCCGCCGACGATGACGACGCGGACCGCGGCCTGCGGGCGGGCATCGGTGCTAGCGGCGGTCACCGCCTCTTGCGATCGAGGCTCCATATGTCCCCCACCCATAAACAAATCCGCCCGCTCGTTGCTCACGATCACAGCAGCAACGATTGCAAGTATGAATTGGCCCCCGGCAATGTCAAGCGGAAGAATCCATGCCGGTACTAATAGCAAAAAGCCCTTATCGCGGCCAAATCGTGCGTTACGGCACGACTGCGATCAGCGCGATCAGCGCGACGACACGACCGCGATCAGCGGGACGACCAGAAGCGGTCGCCGGCACGCCAGCTCAGCACAGCCATCAAGAAGATCAGGCCAGCAACGGCGATCAGCTGCACACTGGCCACCAACGTCACCATTTCGATCTTCCTCTCGCCCAGGTCCAGCGTAGCTCTACCCAGCCAGATCCCGGGGATATCCGCTATTTGATCTTGCATTCAAAATGGATCATGAATTTGGACGGCTCGAGGTGGCCGTCCAACAATGTGCTCAGAACGGAAGTGCGGGCAGCAAAGCAGTGAAAAGCCGAGCCGTAAGACCGGCTACCAGCAGGGCGAGACTGATCGCGGCGGACAGGACGCCCACGTATTGCGCGGTTCGCACGCTGCGCCTCCGCTCCTCGGTCGTCTGCTGCACCTATCGGCGCGGCGCCGGGCGAGTTGAGCGTCAGGCCGCGAGCGCCTCGGCGGAGTCCTCCACCGGGGACGGGCCCCGCTGGTGGCGCAGGCCGTCCACCGTCAGCACGATGAGCGCGATCCAGACCAGGACGAAGCCGAGCAGCTCCGCGGTCGGCAGCGGCTCGTGCCGGATGCCGACGCCGACCGCGAACTGCAGCACGGGCGCGAGGTACTGCAGCAGGCCGAGCACGCTCAGCGGCAGGCGCCGGGTGGCCGCGGCGAAGAACAGCAGCGGCACCGCGGTGACGACTCCGGTGCTGGCCAGCAGCAGGCTGTTGCCGGCGCTGTGATGAGCGAAGACGAGGTTGCCCTGCGCAGCGATCACGCCGAGGGTGACGAGGGCGGGCACGAACAGCACGCCGGTCTCGATCGCCAGCGAGTCGACGGCGCCGGCGGCCGCCTTCTTCTTGAAGAAGCCGTACAGCCCGAACGAGATCGCCAGCGCGAGCGCGATCCACGGGACGCGTCCGTAGTCGACGCCGATCACCACGACGGCGGCCGCGCCGATCGCGACGGCGACCCACTGCGTGCGGCGCAGCCGCTCGCCCAGCACAACCACGCCGAGCACGATCGTCAGCAGCGGGTTGATGAAGTAGCCGAGGCTGGTCTCGACGACGTGCCCGGAGTTCACGCCCCAGATGTAGGTGCCCCAGTTGACCGTGATCACGACCGCGGCCAGGCCCAGCCAAGTGCGCTGCGCGCGGTTGCGGACGATGGCACGCACGCCACCGAAGCCTCCCGTGCATGCGAGCACGACCGCGACGACGACGAGCGACCACACCATCCGGTGCGCGAGGATCTCGATCGCGCCGGCCGGTTCGAGCAGCGGCCAGAACAGCGGGAACAGGCCCCAGAGCAGGTAGGCCGAGACGCCGTGAAGCAGGCCCGCCCGGGCCTCGGCGTCGTTGTGCACGTCTTCAGCCTACGGGCGCGCCCGAGCGCTTTCCCCGGCCAATGTCTCGGTGCTGGCCGGACCGCGAAACGGCGCGGGCCCCGTCACACGTTCGGCCGCGTGGGGCGGACGTCGATCTCCATCCAGGTACGCGGAACGCGCAGCGGCTCGAACCCGAGCGGCGCGTAGACGCCGTGCGCGTCGCGGGTGGTCAGCACGATGCGCGCCACGTCCTCGGCGCGCAGTTGCGCGACCACCGCGCCGACCAGCCAGCTGCCGATTCCGCGTCCGCGCCGCGCCTCGTCGACGACCACGTCGCACAGCCAGGCGAACGTCGCGCCGTCGGTGACGACCCGCGTCAGCGCGAGCTGCGCGCCGTCCGCGTCGTACACGCCGTAGCACCGCGAACCCGCGACCGCCCGCGCGATCGTCGCGCGGTCGCGATAGCTCGCCCAGTAGGACGCCGCGAGCCACGCGCAGACCCGGTCGAGGTCGACCAGGTCGGGATCGTCGGAGATGAACAGCCCGTCCGGCCGCTGCAACCGCATCGAGGTCAGGCGACCTGCCACGTGTCCGCGCCGGCGAGCAGCGCGCCGAGCGCGCCGTCATCGCCCGGCGCCTGCGCGGCCGCGGTGTCCAGCTGGGCGAGCATCTGCTCGTCGTAGACCGGACGCGTCACGTCGCGGAACACGCCCATCGGCGCGTACCGCGAGTCGATCGCCTGGATGCGCGACAGCTCGAACGCGTACGCCGGGTCGTCGGCGTGCGCGTCGTGCACGACCACGCGTGGGTCGTCCGCCGCGACGCCGTCCTCGATGTGCATGCGGCCGGTCGCATCGCGCACCACGGCCCGCGCACCCACGCCGTTTTCGTCGGGCGTGCCGAAGCGCAGCGACTGGCCGTGCTCGAGCCGGATCGTCCAGTCGTCGCGCGTCTCGGCCTCCTTGAGGACGTCGAACGCGCCGTCGTTGAAGATGTTGCAGTTCTGGTAGATCTCCACGAGCGCGGTGCCCTTGTGGTTCGCGGCCGCGCGCAGCACCGACGTCAGGTGCTTGCGGTCGGAGTCCATCGTGCGCGCCACGAACGTCGCCTCGGCACCGAGCGCGAGCGACACCGGGTTGAACGGGTTGTCCAGCGAACCCATCGGCGTCGACTTGGTGATCTTGCCCAGCTCGGACGTCGGGGAGTACTGGCCCTTGGTGAGCCCGTAGATCCGGTTGTTGAACAGCAGGATCTTCAGGTTCACGTTGCGGCGCAGCGCGTGGATCAGGTGGTTGCCGCCGATGGACAGCGAGTCGCCGTCACCAGTGATCACCCACACCGAGAGGTCCGGACGCGACGTCGACAGGCCGGTCGCGATCGCGGGCGCACGGCCGTGGATCGAGTGCATGCCGTACGTGTTCATGTAGTACGGGAACCGCGACGAGCAGCCGATGCCGGAGATGAACACGATGTTCTCGCGCGGGATGCCCAGCTCGGGCATGAAGCCCTGCACCGCCGCGAGGATCGCGTAGTCACCGCAGCCCGGGCACCAGCGGACCTCCTGGTCAGTCTTGAAGTCCTTGGCCTTCAGCCCCAGCTCGTTAGGCATTCGCGATCACTCCCTGATCGATGACGGTGCGCAGCATCTCGGCCAGCTCGTCGGCCTTGAACGGCAGGCCGCGTACCTGCGTCACACTGATCGCGTCGACCAGGTACTTCGCGCGGATCAGCGTGGCCAGCTGGCCGAGGTTCATCTCCGGGATCACCACCCGGTCGTAGCGCGCGAGGATCTCGCCGAGGTCGGACGGGAACGGGTTGAGGTGGCGCAGGTGCACCTGCGCGATCGGCACGCCGGCGGCGCGGACCTGGCGGCACGCGGCGCCGATCGGTCCGTACGTCGAACCCCAGCCGAGCACCAGCACGCGCGCGTTCCCGTCGGGGTCGTCGACGTGCAGCGGCGGCAGGCTGGCGGCGACCGCGTCCACCTTCGCCTGGCGCGTCCGCACCATGAAGTCGTGGTTGTCGGGGTCGTAGCTGATGTTGCCGGTCTTGTCGGCCTTCTCGATGCCGCCGACGCGGTGCTCGAGCCCGGGCGTGCCCGGCACCGCCCACGGCCGCGCGAGCGTCTCGGCATCGCGCAGGTACGGCAGGAACGCGCCGTCCTCACCGTTCGGCTCGGTAGCGAACGGCACCGAGATGTCCGGCAGCTCGTCGACGGACGGCACCCGCCACGGCTCCGAGCCGTTGGCCAGGTAGCCGTCCGAGAGCAGGAACACCGGAGTGCGGTATGCAAGCGCGATCCGGCACGCCTCGATCGCGGCGTCGAAGCAGTCGCCCGGCGACTGCGCCGCGACGATCGGCACCGGTGCCTCGCCGTTGCGTCCGAACATGGCCTGCAGCAGGTCGGACTGCTCGGTCTTCGTCGGCAGGCCGGTGGACGGACCGCCGCGCTGGATGTCGCAGATGACCAGCGGCAGTTCCAGCGACACGGCCAGGCCGATCGTCTCGCCCTTGAGCGCAATGCCCGGGCCGGACGACGTGGTGACCGCGAGCGAGCCGCCGAACGCGGCGCCGAGCGCGGCGCCGATGCCGGCGATCTCGTCCTCGGCCTGGAACGTCCGCACGCCGAAGCGCTTGTGCTTGCTCAGCTCGTGCAGGATGTCCGACGCCGGCGTGATCGGGTATGCGCCGAGGAACAGCGGCAGCTTCGAGCGCTTGGACGCGGCGATCAGCCCGTACGCGAGCGCGAGGTTGCCGGAGATGTTGCGGTAGGTGCCGGACTTCAGCGCCGCCGGCTTGACCTCGTAGCTGACCGCGAACGCCTCGGTGGTCTCGCCGAAGTGGTAGCCGGCCTTGAACGCGGCCGTGTTCGCGGCGGCGATGTCCGGCTTGCTGGCGAACTTCTTGTTGATGAACTCGAGCGTGTTGTTCGTCGGCCGCGAGTACATCCAGCTCAGTAGGCCGAGCGCGAACATGTTCTTCGAGCGGCCGGCGTCCTTGCGGGACAGTTCGCTGCCCTCCAGCGCGTCCAGGGTGAGCTGCGTGAGGTCCAGCGCGTGCACCTGGAAGCCGTCGAGCGTGCCGTCCTCGATCGGGTTCGAGTTCCAGCCGATGCGGGCCAGCGCGCGCTCGGTGAAGTCGTGCGTGTCGATGATCAGCGTCGCGCCCTTGGGGACGTCGCCCAGGTTCGCCTTCAGCGCGGCCGGGTTCATCGCGACGAGCACGTCCGGACGGTCGCCCGGCGTGAGGATGTCGTGGTCGGCGAAGTGCAGCTGGAAGGACGAGACGCCGGCCAGCGTGCCCTGCGGGGCGCGGATCTCGGCGGGGAAGTTCGGGAACGTCGCGAGGTCGTTGCCGAACATCGCGGTCTCCTGGGTGAACCGGTCACCCGTCAGCTGCATACCGTCCCCGGAGTCCCCGGCGATACGGATGACGACCCGATCTAGCTGATGGACGTTCTTGGACATGCGGGTACGAGCCTCCCGGCCTGGAGATAGTGGCCAGCGCGAACTGACCGGTCGCGCCCGGCATCACCAGAACCCGACACCGTCAAACCCCGGCGCCACGAAGCCCGATCCCACCTGAGCGCAGCCACAGCCCTCTCATCCTACGTAGCTCCGGGGCTGCTGCGCCCGTGGGCTGGCTCACGCAGCTGGGTAGACCGTCGCTGTAGCGACACGTCGCGCGCCCGGCCTGTCCCGGTTTCGGGTGGGTTGTGCTGCCAATTTGAAAAAGTTGGGCCCGATCGGTGATTCCGCGGGATGCGATGGGTACGCCCCCGTCCCGTATTCGTGCCCCGCGAGTGCCCCCGCCGCGCCGAACGAAGGGGAAGAGGCCATGAACGACCTCGTCCTGCCCGCCTTTCACATGGATTGCCGCGACTGGCTCGTCGTCACTCCCGCCGAAGCCGGCCTGCCCGACGAGGTCGGTGGAGCGCCCCTGCTCGCCGTCCTCAGCACTGTCGTCCTGGACGAGGACGCGTTCGTCCCGGCCAGCTGCGTGATCACCGTCGGCCTGCTCGACGAGGACGTTCCGCCGAGCCGCCAGGTCGCCCCGGACTCCGTCGCCGCCGAGCTGTTGGACGACGACGACGAGACCGACAGCGTCCGCTACCTGCTGCCCGCGCCCGACCAGCGGCTCGCGCTGCTGGCCGAGTTCACCCTGAGCGAGGGCACCAGCCCCCAGGCCGTCGACCGCATCGAGTCGCTCATGGCCTCGTTCCGCTGGGCTGCCTGATTCAACCGCGCCGAATGGCGTTTGCTGACCACCCCAAAGAACGGGGTGGGTCGACAAACGCCAGCCGCAAGCTCCTTCGTCGCGCAATGGGGGTCCCCCCGCCAGTGAGGGCGTAGCCGGCGGGGAGCGCGGGCTCTTCGGCCGAGGCCTCATCGCGTGGTGGTCGCCTTGCATCCGCGCGAAGCGCGGAGCTTGCTTACTCGACTTCGGTGATCTTGCCGGTCTGGACGTCGTAGACGAAGCCGCGCACGTCGTCGCGGTGCTTGATCCAGCCACAGTTGCGCACGGCGGCGAGCGACTCGCGCACCTTGCCCTCGATGTCGGTGAAGCCGGGGACGTCCCAGGTGGGCTCCTGCCCGGATTCGGCGGCCAGTTCGGCGCGGAACGCGGTGTCGTCGAAGCCGTGCATGCCGCAGTCGGTGTGATGCATGATCATCACCGACTGCGTGCCCAGCGCGCGCTGGCTGATCGCGAGCGAGCGCAGCACGTCGTCGGTGATCAGCCCGCCGCCGTTTCGGATGATGTGCGCGTCGCCGATCTGCAGGCCCAGCGCGGTGAACGTGTCGATGCGCGAGTCCATGCACTCGATGATCGTCAGCCGCAACTTCGGCTGCTTGGGCCGCCCGCCTGGGTACGTCCCGACGAAGCTTGCATTAGCGTGCACGAGGTGATCGGTCGCCGACATGTATCCAGTCTCCCAGTACGGTCCAGGCCGGGAACGCCGTCGCGCCCCGCGAGCGTTGTACCAGCGTGAACGGCGTACGTAACACCCTGAAGACGGCGGTCCTGTTCGGACTGCTGGGTGCGCTGCTGGTTGTTCTGGGCGGCGTCATCGGCGGACGGACCGGGCTGATCGTCGGGCTGCTCATCGCGATCGGCGTGAACGGCTACAGCTACTTCAACTCCGACCGGCTCGCGCTGGCCGCAATGCGTGCCCGTCCGGTGAGCGAGGTGCAGCAGCCGGCGATGTACCGGATCGTGCGCGAGCTGGCCGCCGGCGCGCACCAGCCGATGCCGCGGCTGTACGTCGCCCCGACGTCACAGCCGAACGCGTTCGCCACCGGCCGCGACCCGCGGCACGCGGCGGTCTGCGCGACGGAGGGGATCCTGGCGCTGCTGGACGAGCGCGAGCTGCGAGCCGTTCTCGGCCACGAGCTCAGTCACGTCTACAACCGCGACATCCTGATCTCGTCCGCCGCCGGAGCCGTCGCCTCGTGCATCACATTCCTGGCGCAGTTCGCGTTCTTCTTCGGCGGCGGTAACGACGACCGCGAGCGGAACGTCTTCGCCGAGCTGCTGATGATGATCCTCGGCCCGCTCGCGGCCACGCTGATCCAACTCGCGATCAGCCGTTCGCGCGAGTACCAGGCGGACGCGTCCGGCGCCGAGCTCTCCGGCGATCCGCTCGCACTCGCGTCCGCGCTGCACAAGCTCGAGATCGGTGTCGCGGCGCGTCCGCTCGCGCCGACTGCGGCGTTGACGAACACCAGCCACATGATGATCGCGAACCCGTTCCGCGGCGGCGGGATGCGCTCGCTGTTCTCCACGCACCCGCCGATGGCCGAACGGATCGAGCGGCTGCAGGCGATGGCGCGCTCGGACCCGCGCTTTCGCCACTGACCGCCGCGTTCAGCGGTAGTTGGTGAACTGCAGGGCCACGCCCAGGTCGGCGTTCTTCAGCAGCGCGATGACCTCTTGGAGCTGGTCCTTCTTCTTGCCGGACACGCGCAGCTGATCACCCTGGATCTGAGCCTGGACGCCCTTGGGGCCCTCGTCCCGGATCAACTTGGCGATCTTCTTCGCGTCGTCCTGACTGATCCCCTGCTTCATCGAGCCGCTGATCACGTACTGCTTGCCGGACGCCTTGGGCTCGCCCGCGTCGAGCGCCTTGAGCGAGATGGAGCGCTTGACCAGCTTCTCGCGGAAGACCTCCAGAGCGGCCCTCGCGCGCTCCTCGGTGTCGGCCTTGATCGTGATGCCCAGTTCGCCGGACCAGTCGATGCTGGCGTTCGTCCCGCGGAAGTCGAAGCGCTGCGACAGCTCCTTGGCCGCCTGGTTGAGCGCGTTGTCGACCTCTTGCCGGTCGATCTTGCTGACGACGTCGAACGACGGATCGGCCATCGGAACCTCCTGCGGGGATCGGCTGCGCTGTGACGACGTTAGCCGCTGGCGCCCGGGCGGGCGGTAAACGGGGGTCCGGCCATCGGGTAAGCTTCCGTGTCGTTGCCGTGGCTCGCCGCGGCGCAGGCGGGTTGCCCGAGTGGTCAAAGGGAGCGGTCTGTAAAACCGCCGGCTCAGCCTACGTTGGTTCGAACCCAACACCCGCCACAAACCCCTGTAGGTCCCGGATCCCGGGACCTACAGCCTTATTTACGGGCTTGTAGTCGCCGCACGTGGCGGTGCAGGCGAGTGCCGCGACACGCCGTTGAATGCGGCTTGATGTCAGATTCCGCGGGAAAATCGCGGGAAAGAAGTTGATCTTGGACGGCATTGGTGCCGCGCGCGATGCGGCTCCGTGAACTGATTCCCGACGTCGCCGCCTTTGGTTCATGAGGGCTATGGAGTTGGAGGCGCCTAGCGCCTCGTTCGCTTCGCTAGGCGATGAGCTGCTGACGGTGGCGCAGCTGCTCGACGAGCTCGGCGGCGTATCACGACGGACGTTCTTCCGGTGGCGGGAGCTGGGCCGGGCGCCGCGCTGCCTGAAGTTGCCGAACGGTCAGTTGAGGGTTCGCCGGAGCGACCTCGCGTCATGGCTGGGGTCCTGCACCGAGGGTGCGCCGTGAGCGGCACGACCACGGACGTCCGTTTCTGGGAGGTTCGCCGGGCGCGCACGACCAAGGTTGTCGCCTGGGAAGTTCGCTGGGTCGTAGGCGGCCGGCCGCGTTCGTCCAGCCGCAGGACCAAGGGGCTGGCGGAGGCGTTCCTCGCAGAGTTGCGTCAGGCGGCGCGTGCCGGTGAGGCGTTCGACGTCGCGACGGGCCTACCGACCTCGATGCTGCCCGCTCCCAGCGCGCAGACGTGGCTCGCGTTCGCCCAGGCCTAC
>DASRSS010000306.1:0-24125 GCA_035656335.1 Jatrophihabitantaceae bacterium
AGCGGGGTCACGACGCGCACCTGGACGAGGTCGTCGCGCGAGACGAGCACCTTGGTGTGCTTACCGAAGACGGCAGCGTCGACGCGAAGGTCGTACAGGCCGCGGACCATCGCGGGTACCACTCCCGGGCTCGCCGAGCCGACGCGGAGCGGGAATCCCCTGCCGTCCGGTCCGGTGATCCACACGCTGGAGCCGACCCCGGAACCGAAGAGCGCGTCGCGAACGGCGACTCGGACCCGGAAGACCGAAAGCGCCACGTACCACGCCCGGCCCGCGTTCGGGCTGTACCGCTGCTTGCCGGCGAACACCGCGTCGCCGCCGTCGAAGCGGACCGCCGACACGGACCAGGTCACCGGTCGGGTCTGCCAGTGCCCGGCGACCTCGGTCGCGATCGACTCCGGCAGGCTGACCGGGTCGCGAACCTGCCGCCCCGTCAACGTGATCATCGGACCGCCGCCGCTCAGGTCCACCTGCTGCACGCGGTTCGCCGGGACCTTCTCGCCGAGCAGATCGACGAACCGCAACCTGACGTCGCGGCGCACCTCGAGGGCCGCGATCAGCCGACGTTGGTGCAGGGCACCAGGCGGCAGCTTGCTCACCCGCAGCAGCGACACGCTGACCGGGCCGGCCGCCGCGCTCCCGAGTTGCAGCCGGTGGTCAACGTTGTTCAGGTCGCTCACCGCCACCCGTGCGCTGCCGTTCGGTCCGGTCGTCACGGTGGCGCCGCCGAGCGTGAAGGTGACGCCCGCGGTTGCCGGGACCGTGCCGATGTCGACGGTGCCGCGCACGGGTTGCAGCCGCACCCGCCATCGCTCATGGTCGAACGGGTCGAAGCGCGGCCCCGCGGTGGTCAACGCGATGCCGGGCGCGCCCATCGCTCGATCGACGGACCAGGTGACGTGCTGGGTGGTGAGCACGCCGTTCGTCAGGCGGGTACGCCGCGCCAGGAGCCGGACGCGACGGGTCCGCGTCGGGTTCACGTCGAGGACCTGCCCGGCGACGGAGTGCAGCTGGAGCAGCCGGACCGAGTCGACCGCGACACCGGTCGTCCCCGGCTGGACGTTCAGCCGCACGGCGGACGTAATGTCGAGACCGACCATCAGGTTGCTCCGCCGCGCGATCGTGTGCGGGAGCGGGTGAACCTTGCTGATCGCGAGCGTCGTCGTCGGGTCGAGCCGGGACGAGGCCAGCGACACCGTGTCGGCGATGCCGTTGAGGTCCGGTACCCACAGCGCGGCGCTGCCGCCGACGTCGGTGGTCACGACGCTGCCGTTGACGGCGAGGCGCACCCCCGCGAGAGCGGGAACGGTCTGCAGGGATACCGTCCCGCCGGTGTCGGACGCGGAAGCCCGGGACGGGAACCCGGCTCCTGTTCCCACCAGCAAAGCCGCGGCGGCCGCGCAGGCGAAGCGCTTGTAGCTCATCGCCGACCACCCCGGAAGATCGGGCGGCGCCGCCGGCCCGTCGGTCCACGGCGGCCGCTCAGTGCGGCCCAGCCGATGGATGCCAGCGCGACCAGAATCGCGGCGGCATAGCCGAGGTAGAGCACGAGCCTGTTCGGTTGACGGATCGCCGGCTGCGTCGCCTGCGCTGGTGCACGAGCTGCGGCGGATGCCGACGGCGTCACCTTGTAGACGACCACCAGGCGCGCTCCGTTGTGGTCGCGCTGCACGAAGACGGGCCGCCCGTCGAAGCGCTCGGCGAGCGTGACGGCGCGGTTGCCGAAGTATGTCGAGCGCCGCGCCGAGTAGGTGTCCCAGACGACGTACTGGAACTGCCCCGTGCGCAGCGCGGCGTCGGCGTTGCGCACGGGCTGGTACGACGGGTTGCGGTGCAGCGGGTTGGGGCTCACGGACAGCCCGTCCGCCACGCGGCCGCTGTAGTACTCGATCAGGTTCGCCATCGACGGCCCGATCGTGAGCAGCCGCGCGTCCGCCGGCAGGTTCGCGGCGACCCACCGTCCGGTCTCGCGTCCGCCCGGCGTGCCACTAGCACCCGCCAGACCCGCAGTCGGCTGGCGGGTCAGGTCACGCACCGCGGGGACGAGCAGCGACGCGGCGCACAGAACCGCGACCGCGACTACCGCGACGCGCCCGACGATGGGCCGGGCCGACGGCAGGGGCCGCGCCAGCGCGCGCCCTGCCAGCAGCGCCGCCGCCGGTGTGCACAGCAGAAGGTACGAGAAGCCCTTGACCGGCCATACCTCGAAGAACACGAAGGGCACGACGATCCAGGACAGCAGCAACGTCGCCCGCCAGTCGAACGCACCGCGCCGGAACAGGCCGCCGGCGGCCACCGCCAGCAGGAAGTAGCCGACGGAGCTGCCGACGCTGGTCAGGTAGAACGTCAGGCTGTGATTGGGCGTTCGGCTGAGCTGCCAGAGCAGATACGAGTCCGAGGTCCGCGATCCACCCGCGAGGGCCGTCAGCATCGGGTAGCTCAGCGCGAGCAGTACCGCCAACGCAGCACCGAGCAGCGGGAACCGGACCGGGCGCCACTGCCGACTGCTCAACGCGAGAAAGACGAAACCCGAACCGAGCAGGACGATCGCGGTTTCCTTCGACAGCGCCGCGAGGCCGAGGCATCCGCCGGCGGCGATCAACCAGCGTCCGCGTGAGGTCCGCGCGGCAACCGCGAGGCAGATGAGCGATCCGGTCGAGAAGAACGTCATCGGACCGTCCAACATGATCTCGCGGCTGATCGTCATGTGGTACGGCATCACCGCGAGCAGCAATGCGGCGACTGCACCCGTGCGGCCGTCGTACAGCACCCGCCCCAGGATGTAGACAAGGACTACCGTCCCCAGCCCGAACGCCGCGCCGACGTAGCGACCGGCGCTGTCAGGAACGCCGTGCAGGTAGAACGGCGAAAGGGTCACCTGCATCAGCAGCGGATGCGCCCGCACGACCGGGAACATCGAAGTGAAGTGCGGATTGCCCGCCAGCGAGGCCGACTGTGCCGCGTACACGGCCTCGTCGCTGTTCAGCCCGATGCCTCCGAGGTTCACGAAGCGAAGGACTGCCCCCACTGCGACTGCTGCCGCCAACACCGCGGACTCGACGTGTCTCGACCGCGGGCTGTTGAGGGCCGCCGCCGCACGTGGGGGGGACGATACGGCGGCGGCGACCGGTGATGGGCCCTTGGGCCGCAAGAGGAATGTGCCGTCCACTGCGTTCGATCCCATCCTCATGGAAGTCCAATCGTGGCGGCACTGCCGACGGGACCGAGCCGGCTGGTGCCGAAGGCCGCGGCGTCGAATACCACGTCGTAGGTGCGACCGGTCTGCGTCTCGCCGATCTGCATCGCCCCGATGGGTGCGCCGCCGGTGTCGATCCCCGTGCTGGACAGCGCGCCGACCAAGGAGTTGTCGAGCCAGATCTGGATAGCGCCGGACGCAGTGCCCGAGCTGCTGTCGGCGAGCCTGCGCAGCTCGAGCGAGTGCCAGCCGGTTCCCGGCACGACGCTGCTGGTGGAGCTCGTCCCGAGCGCGTCGTTGTGGTACCCGAGGCGGCCGGTGGCGTCGACGTACACGTAGCCGAGCGACGCCCCGCTCGAATCGCGCAGCCGCAGCAGGTTCACCTGACTGGATTGCGCGACGATGTCGAACGCCACACGCGCGTAGCCGTCCGGGTACGTCGCCGGCAAGGTCTCCTTCGCGTAGGTGGCCCCCGTAGTCGTGTTGCCCTCGGCGGCGAAGGTGCCGTCGTCCACGATCGAGCGCTCCACGACCAGCCCGCGGTGGCTCGTCCATGCCGAGAGGTCCCCGGACTCGAAGCCGTCGCTGAAGACCGCGCCGGACGCGGTGGGCGTCCTGACCGACACCGGCCCGGCGGGAGCCGACTCGTTGCCGGCCGCGTCGAGCGCGGTCACCAAGTACGCGTGCGTCGAGCCCACGCTCACCGAGTCGGACGCGCTGGTCACCAGGCCGACCGTCTGGGAGAGCGTGCCGTCGCGGTAGATCCGGTACCCCACGAGGTCGGCGGCACCACCTGGCGCCGTCCAGGTCAGGTCGACTTCGAACGGCGAGGGAGTGGTAGCGCTGAGGCCGGACGGTGAAGGCGGGGGCGCCGTGTCCACGGTGAATGTGGCCGTCGCGGGGCTGGCGTCGGTCAGTCCGCCGACCGTTGCCGCGACGGCGAACGTGTGCTGCTGCGAGGTGAGCCCGGAGTACGTGACCGGGCTCGTGCACGGGGTCGCGGTGCCCCCGTCCAGGCTGCACGCGAACGTGGCGCTGTCGTCCGTCGCGTGGAAAGTGAACGTCGCGGTGGTGTTGTTCGAGACGCCGGTCGGCCCACTGTCGATATAGGTATCTGGCGGTACGGCGAAGTTGTACGTCTGCACGTCGAACGTGTCGCCCAGCGAATCGGTCGGTGCGACGGTCACCTGGGTGCCGGCGACGGTGACCTTCAAGAAGTGATAGACGGCCGCGGCCGCCACCGGTCTCGGTGCCGCGCCGCACGACGAACCCGTGAGGCGTGTGGGCGACCAGCCGATGCCATAGGCGTCGAAGGCGCTGCACGGACCGACCGGTTCGAGGGTTCCGCCGCCACCACCGGTGACGTACGTGATCGGCATGCCCGTGGCGCTCGGCAGGTTCCGCTCGTAGATGTGTGCGTGCCCGTTGAAGACGATGTTCACGCCGTACTTGGCCAGCAGCCCCTCGAGGTTCGCCGGGCCCTGCAAGTACGTGTCGGACGACTCCGTGTGGTTGTCGGAGTACAGCGGGTAGTGCGAGAACGCGAACTTCAACTGGCTCGTATGGCTCTGCAGATCGTTGAGCAGCCACTGGTACTCGGGATCGCCAGGAGCGAAGTGCGCCGCTGCGTCGTTCGCGTACGGGGTGGCCGTGCCGCGGTTGGTGTCTCCCCACGCGGAGTCGAGCATGTAGATCCGTACGTTGCCGGCATCGAAGGCGTACCACTCGCTGGCGTAGTTCGACGACGCAGTGTTGTTGACGCAGCAGTACACGTCGTTCTGATAGCGGCCCCCGGACGTCGAAACGGCACGCGCCTGCGTCCACGTCGTGATGTCGGTGTGGGACGTGCCGGACAGGCCGTGGTTGCCTGCCGCGGTGAAGATCGGTGTGGTCGACGCCGGGACCGTCCAGAAGTTGGGGCCGAAGATCGCGCTGGTCGAGGCTCCGGTCTGCTGCAGGTCTCCGTAGTTGATCTGGTTACCGTTCGGGTACCCGTTGTCGCCGACCGTGACCGCGAAACGCGCCCCGCTCGCCGCGATCTGCGCCATCAGGTTCGCCTGGTCAGGGTTGGTGCCGCTGCTGTCGACCAGTCCCCAGTCACCCAGGACGTCGAACGTGAACGGCGTCGTGGACCCGACGGGCACCTGTGTGGTGAAGCGCGGCGAGGCGTTCGTCCCGAGCAGGTCGGTTCCCTTCAGGTACACGCGGTAGCAGTACGTCCCGTCGGCGGGCAGGTCGACCTCGGCCGTCCACTGGTATTCACGGACGGTTCCCACGCTGATCGCGGTCCGGCTCGCCGCGACGGAAACGCTGGGCGTGCACGAGCCGGACGCCCCGACCTGGCCGTACTCGATGTTCCCGGAGGTCGCCGAGCGGTCGGTCGCGTAGTTGATCGCGACGTGCCGGCCGACGAGGTCGGTCAGGTACGGGGCACGGGTCAGGTGCGAGTTGTAGCCGGTGGGGCCTGCGGTCGCCGGGCCGGCGAACGTGAGCATCAGCGCGACCAGTCCGCCGCCGCACGCGACGAGCCACCGAACTTGACGAGGTCGCGGTGACCTCAAACGGGTCATCGGACTCAACCGGATTCGGCGACGGCCGCGTGCTGCTGCAGCAGCCGTTCGACGACGCGATCGTCGGCGCGCGCCGTGCTGCTGCTTCGGGTGAGCTGCGGGATGTGATCGGCCCAGGTGAAGTCCGGGGTGGCCAGCCGCCGGGCACGGACGCCCAGGATCGCGCTGCTCAAGATCGACCGCTCCTGCGCCCGCAGCTCCTCGTAGGCCGATCCCCCGACGACCAACGCGGGCGCGAAGTACCGGAACGGCGGGAAGCCGTACGCGTCATCGGTGTTCGCGATCAGCTCGTCGACCAGTCCGGACGGTTCGATCGGGCTCAACCGGAACTGGTCCCGTTCGATGATGAACAGCTGCTCGATGTGCACCGAGGTGGTGTGCATGCACGGCACCAGCCGATCCACCGCGTATTTCGGCGGCGGCACGGCGAACTGGGTCAGCGCGTTCAGGCTCATGATGGGCACGTTCATCTCGCCCAGGCGCGCCCCGATGCTCCGTCCCTCCTTCGAGTGCAGCCGGCTCTGGATCCGCAGCCGCCGCCACTCCCTGGCGGTGAGGTCGCCGGCGTTGACCGAGCGCAGCGTGTGCTGGCTGATCGTCAACGGCTTCGGGTAGCAGAGGGCCTTGCCGTTCGCATCGACAATCGTCATGTCGTCCGAGAGGAACCGGCTCGGGTTCTCGCGCAGTAGCCGCAAGATGGTTCCGGTCTTGCCCGTGTCGGTTAGCGCGGAGATGAGGACACCGTGCCCGTCGAGTTCGAGGCACGCCGAGTGCAGCAGCATGTAGCCGCGGCTGACCAGGATGAACCGGAGCAAGGCCTCGACGACGTTCGTGTACAGCACGTGCGGCGAGCGCACCAGCAACGGGCCGACGACTACCTTGACGCCATCGGTCATGTCGACGTGGAAGTCGGACCCGAGACGCCCCAGGTGCTCTTCGTACGAGACGGCAGGGAACGCCGCGTACTGCGTGACCCTGGCCCGAGATCTGAAATGAGCGTTGCCGAAGTGGCCGCGCTGGATGCTGATGTCAACCGGGCCGTCGACGTCGGTGCTGAAGGAATCCAGTTCCTTGAGCCGCACGATCGAGCCGATCGTCACGATGCCGTGGATGTCGTAGCGCCAGGGCATCGCCTGGTCACGGCAGCGGACCCGTGGGGCGGCGCTGTCGCGCAGGTCGACCGTGAGGTCCACGGGGCCGGATCGCGACGTCTGGCTGGAGACCACGGTCATCGAACTCCGGCGGGTGAACAGACAGCGGTCCGAGATGACGAAGCGCACCCCGAACGCGGCGACGAGCGTGGCGACATTCGCCAGCACGTAGTCGACACCGGCGTCGTGCACCAGCCAGGACAGCAGCGGCAACCGCGCCACCAGCACCGCGTTGTTGATCACGGCGAATCCGAGCAGGCGCAGCCACCAGCGGCGGTGCTTGGCGCCCGCGAAGACCAGCCGGTCGGCGAGTACGAAGTTCCAGACGGTCGACAGCTGTGTCGCCAGGGCGGCGCCGAGCAGCAACGGCGCGCCGAGCAGCCCCACCGCGATCCAGAGTCCCGCGCTGTTGACGGCGATGCCGGTCGCGCCCACGGCGGCGAACCCGGCCACTGTGCCGACCCGCTGGCTGTGCCTGCCGAACACGCTGGCGAGCCGCAGGCTCATCAGCCGCCGCACGAACAGCACGCCCTCGCGCCACGACGCCTTGCTCTGCCCGCTGAGCCGGTCCTGGAACGTGTACGGATACTCGGCGAGCCGCAACCGGGAGGACCTCGCCAACACCTCGAGCAGGATCTTGAAACCGTTCGGCTGTAGCCGGTCGAGCTGTACCGCGTCGAGACGCACGGCGAAGAAGCCGCTCATCGGGTCGCTGCAGCCGCGAAGCCGTCGCGGGAACACCGCCTTGGCCAGACGCGTCGCCGAGCCCGACACCCAGGAGCGCGTTGTCGAGCCGAGTCCGTGCGCGCTGCCGGAACCGACGTAACGGCTTGCGATCACGACGTCCGCGTGCGCCTCGTCGCCAGTCGCGATCAGGTGGGGCACCGCCTCCGGGGGATGCTGCAGGTCGCCGTCCATCACGACCGCCCAGCGCGCGGACGAGTCGCGCAGCCCGGCAAGAACCGCCGTGCCGAGCCCGCCGTCCCGATCCGCGGACGTCCGGTGCACCAGCAGCACCGGGTGCCCGGAGCGCATGCCGTACTCGGTGACCCGTTCCGGTGTGTCGTCGTCGCTGTCGTCGACGAACAGGATCTCCGCATCGAGCGTTCCGAGCGCCGCATCGAGCCGGCGGACGATCGGTGCGATGTTCCCGGACTCGTTCCGAGTCGGGATCACCACGGTCACGTCACGGGCTCGCGTGCGGATGCAGGCGCGGTCATCGATGTCGAACACGCTTCTCACCCCCCAGGAGGACTACGTAGCCGTCACGGCCGGCGCGTTGTCATCTCGGAAGCGTGGCCGGGTCCTCCGGCGAAGTAATCATGCAAACTGCGCACGACCGCTACGCCATCTGCGCGATGGGCGATCCTCCACTCCGGGGTCCAATCTCTCCGGGCGGCATCGGTGTCAGCCGCGTGGCTCCTGCCTGAGTCACCGACAGCAACCACAACGGAGGGTCAGATGAGGACGAGGCACTCAGCGATCACTCGCCGCAGACGTATCGGTAAGCGCGGCGCGCTCACAACCACCGCAGCCATGCTCGCGCTGATCGGCGCCTGCCTGGTCGCGCCCACGCAGGTTCAGGCGGGGACAGTCACACCGATGCCGCACGGCGACATCTTGACCGGCTCGGCGAACGGCGGGAACGCCTCGCTGACCAACCCGATCCTGCCGAAGATCAAGATCGGAAAGATCGCGACGCAGTACATGCCGTGCGTTCCGGACAGCGGTCAGGTCTACAGCAACAGCGTCGCGGGCGCGGTCGTCCGGCCGCCGGGCGGAGCGGACTTCGCTTCGATCCTCAATGCCGGCGTCGTGACCAACTCGGGCACCGCCGTCTTCGACGACACCTCGGCATCCGTGACCGAGACGTCGAAGCTCGCGAGCATCAAGCTGCTGACGTCCGCACTGAACATCTCACTGCTCAGTCTCGACGCTGTGACCGCGACTGCGCAGGTGACGGAGAATTCGGCCGGCGTGTTCACCTACACCGGATCGTCCAGCCTGCTCAATCTGAGGGTCAACGGACTGCCCGTCCTCAGCGCGACGCCTGCTCCGAACACCGTCTTGAGCCTGGGCGCCATCGGCAAGATCACGTTCAACGAGCAGATCGTGCACCCGGTGATCCACTCGTTCATCGTGAACGCGATTCACGTGCATCTCAACAACCTGCTCGGCTATTCCGGTGACGTCTACATCGGGCAGACGAGGGCGTTCATCGCGTCGTCGACGTCCCGGCTGCAGGCCTCGGCGTTCGAGCTGTCCGCTCACGCTAACGTGAGCAGCACCGTCGTGAGCATCGGCCGGCAGAACCTGCTGTCCATGCGCTGCACCGGCACGAACGGCACCGAGGCCGACCAGTCCGGCGTGGGCGTCCAGGTGCCCGGTCTTGTCACGGTGGGCGCGCTGAACTCGTCCGTCAACGGCAACCAAGCACCACTGGGCGGCGCCTTCGCGACCGCGACGGCACAGATCGCCAACGTCAGCCTGTTCGGCGGCCGCATCACCTTGGACGCGATCACGTCCACCAGCTCGACGACCGAACACCCGGCGGACGCCAACGGGAACACCATCCACTCCGACGGGACCGGAACCTCCCTCGTCAACCTGAAGGTCGATCTCGACGGCGACGGGGTGCCCGATGTCTCGCTGACGGGAGGCGCCGCGCCGAACACGAGGTTCAACCTCCTCGGCATCGGAACGCTGATCCTCAACCGTCAGCTCTGCGAGGCCGACAGCGGTACCCAGCATTTGCGCGCGACGTGCGATGCCATGCACCAGAGTCGGTTCACCGTCACGGGAATCTTCATCAAGATCGGTGTGAACATCGGCGGACTGACCATCGGTTCGGTGATTCGGGTAGCTGAGGCCGCGAGCGGAGTCAGCGCCTAGCGAGATCCCGGCGAACGGCGCGGACGCTGCCCCGACGGCAGCATCCGCGCCGCTTCGTCATCCCCGCCGGCATCAGGATCGCCCGACTGCGCATCGCGACAGAGGACCGCTATCCCGGCGGCGGCCAACAACCGGGTGCCGCGCTCATCGACAGGGCGGCGGCCCAGCTGGTCGCACCGCGGACAGGTGTACTCGACGACGTTGCCCGCGGTTCCGGGACGCAGGCCCAGTACGAGGCGGGCGGCAGCGACAGGAATCTCGGTAGTCCCACACCTCGGACAGTCGATCCTGATCGTCGAGGCCACACATCGAGTCTGGCACGCGCGGGCGGCCTACGAAACGGACCGCCGTGCCATCCCGGCCGCCGTGCCGGCGCCGCGCGACCAGGCGCCGGGATCGGCGGCGACGAGTTCGAAGCGGGCGCCGACGTCGACGCCACTCACCCGGCACCACAGCGCGGCCGGCGCGGGCGGGTTGTCCGCGTACGACATCCGGCTGACCACGATGCTGCCGCCGTGCACCCCGACGCGCACCCCACCGCGGTCGAAGCCGATCACCTGGCCGGGCGGCCCGATCGGTTCGCGCGGAGAGGGCAACCGGGTGGCCCAGATCATCACCCTGTTCCTGCCGAGCATGGTGAACGCGCCCGAGCACGGCACGGTCAGCGCGCGCACCCAGTCGTGGACGGCGCGGGCGGACCAGGTCCAGTCGATGACGCCCATGTCCGGTGTGCGCGCCGGTAGCTGTGGGACGCCCCGGTCGAGCGGTTGGGCCTCCGGAAGGGCCAGGCCGGACAGCAGCGCCGGCAGCTGCTCCACCAAGAGTTCCGCGCCGGCCTCGCCGGTCCGCACGTAGATCTCCGCGCAGGTGTCGTTCGGGCCGATGCGGACCGATCTGCGCGCCACTATGGCGCCCGTCCTGTCGGGTGCGCCGGCATGCCGATCGGCCCGCACGCCGGCCTGCTGATCGAGCAGGTAGATCGTGACGCCGGTGGCGGTCTCCCCACGCAGGATGGCCCAGTTGATCGCATCCGGGCCGGGATAGTCCGGTAGCAGCGACGGATGCAGCCCGACACCGCCCAGGCTCGCGCAGGCGAGCAGCGCCGGACTGATCGGACGCCGGTCGTCGATCGCGAGCAACAGGTCGGGGGCCAGTGACGTCATCGTGGCTACGACCAGGGAGTCGCTCGAGCGGTCGACCACCAGGATCGGTATGTCCAACGAATCACACGTCCGGACAAGGGCATCCTGATCAGAGGCCGCTGCGTACTCCGACCGTTCGACGACCACGGTGACGATATCGATGAGCGCGTCCGCAAGCATCTCGATCACTGTGCGGCTCATGCCGCGCCCCGAGCAGACGACTGCGACTCGCGCACGCTGGGAAAGCAGCTCGCCGCGGCGCAGTCCTGCTGGCATGTCTATCCCCCCGGTGACACCTTCCCGCGAACCGGACGGTACGCAGGGGGAGCCAGGAACGGCTCATCGCTTTGGACGAGGCCGCCTACGTCGTTTGCACCAGCCCCACACGGGTGCGGACATTGCAGGTTGCGCAGGGCAACCGCTTCGAGTGTCGAATGAACGCCGAGCTTGGCCGTCAGGTTCTGGATGTGGCTGCGCACTGTGTTGACGGAGACCCGCAGCCGGGCCGCGATCTGGCTGCGACTGTCCCCGTCGGCGAGACAGTCAAGGACCTCGCGCTCCCGCTCGGTGAGTCCGACGAGGGGGTCCGGCGCTGGGCTCAGGCTGCGCTGCACCTGTGCCGTCAACACCTGACCCAGCAGAGCCCGATCCAGCCACGCCTCCCCGCGCTGCACCGCGCGAATGGCCGAGATCAGTTCGGTGATCTCGACCGTCTTGCGCAGCCAGCCGCGAACACCGAAGGCGATCGCGTCGACGACCGCGTCGACGGAGGCGGTCGCGCTGAGTATCACGACTCGGGTTCGCGGCGCGGCGTTCCGCGCGTACTCGGCGAGCTGTAGGCCGCTCTCGTCGCCGAGCAGCAGGTCCAGCACCGCCACGTCCGGTTGCAGCGCGGCCAGCTTCGCGCGGGCCTCGGCCGCGGTGTACGCCACGGACACCGGCACAAGGTCAGCCTCGGCACCGAGACGGATGCGTAGCGCGTCGGCGAATACCGCGTGGTCGTCCACGACCAGCACCGAAATGGTCGCCATGGGTGCGCAGGATTCCGCTTGTCGCGCGAGTCGGCAAGCCCCGCACACCAGACCGGGCAATCCATGAGCTATCCGGATCAAGGGTCGTTTCTGGACGGTTTGCCACCGATGGACCGGCGCGGCGAAATATGCGAATGCCCTTTTACCGTAGGCAGATCACACGTAAGGAGACATACTATTTCCGTCCGGCGGGCGGGACGTGAACCAAGGCAACTTGGAATCTTCGAGAAGGTCGTGCGGGCAAGATCGCAGGCAATCGAGAGGTCGGACCAGCCATGACGGGATCGTCGCCGGTTCATCGCACGGAGGATCTGGAGCACCTCGAGCGGGCGCCCGGTCAGGCCGAGCGGCGTAGGAAGTTGCGCAGCACCCGCAGTTCGAGCGCCAGCAAGGATCGACTACGGCTCGATCACGATGTCCTGCACGAGCTCAGCACGATCGTCCTCCTGGCGTCGCTGTTGCGTGATGCGGAGGACCTCGGCGCCGAGAGCCGGCGCCGGGCCGGACTGCTGGCGAACGAGGCGAAGTGGTTGCGCACGCTTGTGCAATCCAAATGCGCCACGCCCATCGACGACCTGAACGGTGCGCAGGGCCAGCCACGGCTGGTGCGCCTCGATTGGATGATCTCCAGGTTGGCCACGAGCACCCGGATGCAGGTGACCACCCGCATCTCGGTCGACGCGGTGCCGGCGATGGTCTACGCCAACCCGATCGAGCTCGGCCGGGCCCTCCGCAACGTGCTGTGGAACGCCCTGGACGCCGCTGGGCCGACGGGGCACGTCGCCATGCGGATCTCCACGTCCGACACCACCGCGATCGTCGAGGTCGAGGACGACGGACCCGGCTTCGGCGCGATGTCCGTGAACGGCACGTCGCTCGGCCTGGACATCGTCCGGCAGGTCGCACAATCGTGTGGCGGGCAGTTGGAGATCGGAGCCGGCAAGCTCGGCGGTTGCTCCGTGCGGCTCGCCTTGACCGCGGTCACCACGATGTAGTGGCCTGACGTTCCTGGATGGCGTGTCATGGCAATCCCACTGCGTACCTCGTTCGACGTCGTCCTGACCGATGCTCACCTGGTCTTCCTCGACGCGTTGAGTTCGGCGCTCCGGCAGCTCGGCTACCGGGTGATGGCAACTGCGTCCACCTACCGCGACGGACTCGAGTCGATCAAGGCGCTTCGCCCCGATCTGTGGGTGCTGGAATGGCAGCTCTCGGACGAGCCGAACCCCGCGACGATCGACGACCTCACGGTGGCGAGTCCTCGGACGAAGGTCGTAGTCCTGTCCGCCGACAATGATTCGCACACCGTCCGCCAGGCGCTCGACCGCGGCGCGACCGCATACGTCCACAAGTCGCGGGGTGTCGCGGTTCTGAGCGAGGTTCTGCAGCGCGTCATGTCAGGCGAGCGCGCCGTCGTCGAGCGCCCTCTCGGCCCGGCATCCCGCCGCGCGAACGGTGAATCGGCCGAGTTGATGCGCCTGGCGAACTACCTGACCCAACGCGAGCTCGAGTGCCTGCGCCTGCTCGCGACCGGTCGCGACACCACCTCGATCGCGCAGCAGATGGGCGTCTCACGCACCACGGTGCGCACTCACGTCCAGTCGGTGCTCACGAAGCTCGGCGCCCACTCGCGCTTGGAGGCCGCGTCGCTCGCCTTCCGGCACGGGCTGCTCAGCTGAGGCGGTCAGGCCAGCGCGACGACGCCGAGTTCGGCGGGGCTGGCCAGCTCGGCGTGCTTGGGCAGCACGCGCACCGTGTACCCGAACGGGCCGGTGCGATCGAGCGGGATCTCGCCGGCGAACCAGCTGGCCCCGTCACCGCGTTCGACCAGTGGGAGCACCAGCTGCTCGGTGTCCGAGAGCCGGTCGTCGGTGTCGACCGTGCCGAACACCGCCTGCACCTCGACGTCGGCGGCGTCCAGCCCGTTGAGCGCGACCTCGGCACGCAGCGCCAACCGCTCCCCCAGCTGCGCGTCGCCGTGCAGCTGCGAGTCGACGTACAGCACGCGCACCCCGGGCCACGCGGCGAGGACGTTCGACCGCCAGCGGGCGAGCTCCTTCGCGCACGCGAACCCGTCGGCGGACATGCGGCGCGACGAGACGGCGGCCGGCGCGTAGAGCCGCTGGACGTAGTCGATGACCATGCGGCTCGCGAGCACCTTCGGGCCGAGCGACTTCAGCGTGTGGCGCACCATCTGCACCCACCGCGTCGGGATCGCGCTGCTGTCGTGCTCGTAGAACCGCGGCGTGACGCTCTTGGCGATCAGCTCGTACAGCGCGTTGGCCTCGATCTCGTCGCGGCGGTCCGGGTCGAGCACGCCGTCCGCGGTCGGGATCGCCCAGCCGTTGTCGCCGTCGAACCACTCGTCCCACCAGCCGTCGCGGATCGACAGGTTCAGCGCGCCGTTCAGCGCGGCCTTCATCCCGGACGTGCCGCACGCCTCCAGCGGGCGCAGCGGGTTGTTCAGCCAGACGTCCACGCCCCAGTACAGGTAGCGAGCCATGCCGATGTCGTAGTCGGGCAGGAACGCGATGCGGTGCCGCACCTCGGGGTCGTCGGCGAACCGGACCATCTGCGCGATGAGTTCCTTGCCGCCGTCGTCGGCGGGGTGGCTCTTGCCCGCGATCACGATCTGCACCGGACGCTCCGGGTCCAGCAGCAGCGCACGCAGCCGGTCCGGGTCACGCAGCATCAGCGTCAGCCGCTTGTAGGACGGGACGCGGCGCGCGAAGCCGATCGTCAGCACGTCCGGGTCGAAGACCGACGCGGTCCAGCCGAGTTCGGCCTCGCTCATCCCGCGCTGCAGCGCGGAGTTGTGCACGCGCCGCCGCACCTCGCGCACCAGCCGCTCGCGCAGCTCGCCCCGCACGCGCCACAGCTCGGCGTCGCTCACCTTGTCGATGGCGTTCCAGCCGTTGCCCTCGGCGACCGCGGCGGTGCCGACCTCCCGCTCGGCCATCTCGACGACCTCGCGCGCCATCCACGTCGGCGCGTGCACGCCGTTCGTGATCGACGTGATCGGTACCTCGGCCGGATCGAAGCCCGGCCACAGCGGCGCGAACATCTCGCGGCTCACCTCGCCGTGCAGCAGCGAGACGCCGTTGGCGCGCTGCCCGAGGCGCAGGCCCATGTGCGCCATGTTGAAGATCGTCGGGTCCTCTTCGCTGCCCAGCTCGAGGACGCGGTCGACGGGCAGCGCCGACATCGCGGCGACGTGCTGCGCGACCAGGTCGCGGGAGAACCGGTCGATGCCGGCCGGGACCGGGGTGTGCGTGGTGAACACCGTGCCGGCGCGCACCGCCTGCAGCGCCTCGTCGAAGCCGAGGTGCTCGGAGTCGACCAGCTCGCGGATGCGCTCCACGCCGAGGAACCCGGCGTGGCCCTCGTTGGTGTGGAACACCTGCGGGGCGGGCGTGCCGGTGACGGCGCAGTAGGCGCGGATCGCACGGACGCCGCCGACGCCGAGCAGCAGCTCCTGCTCCAGCCGGTGCTCCGCGTCGCCGCCGTAGAGGCGGTCGGTGATCTGCCGCGCCGCGTTGTCGTTCTCCTCGATGTCGCTGTCGAGCATGAGCAGCGGTACCCGGCCGACCTTGGCGACCCAGACCTGCGCGTGCAGGACGCGTCCCTGCGGCAGCGGCAGCGCGATCCGCACCGGGTTGCCCTGCGCGTCGTGCAGCGCCTGGACGGGCAGCCCCTGCGGGTCGAGCGACGGGTAGTGCTCCAGCTGCCAGCCGTCCGGCGAGAGCGACTGGCGGAAGTAGCCCGAGCCGTACAGCAGCCCGACGCCGATGATCGGCACGCCGAGGTCGCTGGCCGCCTTCAGGTGGTCGCCGGCGAGGATGCCGAGACCGCCGGAGTACTGCGGCAGCACCTCGGTGATCCCGAACTCGGGCGAGAAGTAGGCGATCGAGGCCGGAAGGGAGCTTGCGACCTGACCATCAGGCAGAGGCAGGTCCGCGCCGGCCGACTGCTGCTGCTGGTACCAGCGCGGACGGGTCAGGTAGTCGGTCAGGTCGTCGTGGACGTCCTCGAGCCGGCGCAGGAACTTGCGCTCGCCGGCGAGCTGGGCGAGCCGTTCGGTCTTGACCTCACCGAGCATGCGCTGCGGGTCGTGACCGCTCTGCGCCCACAGCTCGGGGTCGACCGACTCGAACAGTTCCCGGGCGTCGGTGTTCCACGTCCACCGCAGGTTTTCGACGATTTCACCCAGTTTGTTCAGCTCTGCGGGGAACGCCGCACGGACCGTCAGCCGCCGTAATGCCTTCACGGTGCGCACGCTAGCACTCCGGGTGGAAAGGCTTACAGTCGCCGCCGACCTGGGTACGGTACGTCCGTGGTCGGAAGAATCGGGCTCACCGAAGTCAGTCCGGTCGTCGGTTCGACGGTGTCCGCGGAGTTCCCCGCGCGCGCCGTCGTCGGCGAGCCGGTACCGGTCTCTGCCGTCGTGTTCCGCGAGGGACACGACGCGGTCGGCGCCAGCGTCGTGCTGCGCGATCCGGCCGGGCGCAAGGTCAGCACGCAGCGGATGCGCCCCGGCGCGATCGGTACCGACCGGTGGCACGCGTCCATCGTCGCCGACCGCGTCGGTCAGTGGACGTTCGCCATCGAGGCGTGGAGCGACCCCATGTCCACGTGGCACCACGCGGTGACCGCCAAGCTGGACGCCGGCCAGGGCAGCCAGGAACTCGCCAACGACCTGGAGTCCGGCGCGCGGCTGTTCGACCAGCACGCGCGCACGCTGCCCAAGGCCGAGCGGCCCCGCGCCCAGGCCGCGGCCCGCGCGCTGCGGGACACCACGCTGGACCTGCCGCATCGCGTCGCGCCCGCCCTGGACGACTACCTGCAGCGGCTGGTGCACGAGCACCCGATCCGCGAGTTCGTCACCGCCTCGCCGCGCTACCCGCTGTGGGTCGACCGGCCGCGCGCGCTGTACGGGTCCTGGTACGAGTTCTTCCCGCGCTCGATCGGCGCGCGGCTGGCCGGCGATCCCGTCGCGCCCGCGAAGCCGCTGCGGCACGGCACGTTCGCCGACGCGACCGAGCACCTGGACTACGTCGCGTCCCTCGGCTTCGACGTGGTGTACCTGCCGCCGATCCACCCGATCGGCGAGGTCAACCGCAAGGGACCGAACAACACGCTCGTCGCCGCCGAGTGGGACGTCGGCTCGCCGTGGGCGATCGGCTCACGGCACGGCGGCCACGACGCGATCCATCCCGACCTCGGGACGATGGACGACTTCGTCGCGTTCGTGCGCCGCGCCCGCGAGCTGGGCATGGAGGTCGCCCTGGACTTCGCGCTGCAGGCGGCGCCCGATCACCCCTGGGTGGAGAAGCACCCGGAGTGGTTCACGACCAAGCCGGACGGCACGATCGCGTACGCGGAGAACCCGCCGAAGAAGTACCAGGACATCTACCCGCTGAACTTCGACAACGACCCGGCGGGCCTGTACGCCGAGTGCCTGCGCGTGATCCGGCACTGGATCGCTGCCGGGGTGACGATCTTCCGCGTCGACAACCCGCACACCAAGCCGCTCAACTTCTGGCAGTGGCTGATCGCCGAGGTGAAGAAGACCGATCCGGCCGTGCTGTTCCTCGCCGAGGCGTTCACCCGCCCGGCGATGATGCACGAGCTGGCCAAGATCGGCTTCCACCAGAGCTACACCTACTTCACCTGGCGCAACACGAAGGAAGAACTGGAGAGCTACGGCCGCGAGCTGGTCGAGTCCGCCTCGCACATGCGGCCGAACTTCTTCGTCAACACGCCGGACATCCTGCACGACTACCTCGTGCACGGCGGGCCGGCGGCGTTCGCGATCCGGGCCGTGCTCGCGTCCACGCTCTCGCCGACGTGGGGCGTGTACTCGGGCTACGAGCTGTACGAGCACCTGAACCTGCGCCCGGGCAGCGAGGAGTACCTGGACTCGGAGAAGTACCAGCTGCGGCCGCGCGACTTCGCGGCCGCGATCGCGGACGGACGGTCGCTGGCTCCGCTGATCGACAAGCTGAACCGCATCCGCCGCGAGCACCCCGCGCTGCAGCAGCTGCGGAACCTGGTCTTCCACGAGGTCGACAACCCGGACCTGATCGCGTACAGCAAGCGTGACGCCGCGACCGGGGACACCGTCCTGGTCGTGTGCACCGTCGACCCGCACGACTGGCGCGAGGCGACCGTGACGCTCGACCTCGCCGCGCTGGGCCTGGACTGGGCCGGCGGCTTCACCGTTCACGATCTGCTGACCGGCGCCGAATACCAGTGGGGCGAGCGGAACTACGTCCGGCTGGACCCGCACAGCCAGCCGGCGCACGTGTTCAGCGTGCAGCAGCCCTGAGCGACGCCCCACCCCGCCCCGACTCCTCCTGCTAGGAAGGTCACGTGACCCAGTCGACCCCTTTGCCGTCCGACCCGGACTGGTTCAAGCGCGCCGTCTTCTACGAGGTGCTGGTGCGCGGGTTCGCCGACTCCAACGGTGACGGCACCGGTGATCTACGCGGGCTGACCGACAAGCTCGACTACCTGCAGTGGCTCGGGATCGACTGCCTGTGGCTGCCGCCGTTCTATCCGTCCCCGCTGCGCGACGGCGGCTACGACGTGAGCGACTACTGCGGCGTGCTGCCGGAGTTCGGCACCATCGACGACTTCCAGGCGTTCCTGGACGCGGCCCACCAGCGCGGCATGCGCGTGATCATCGACTTCGTCATGAACCACACGTCCGACCAGCACCCGTGGTTCCAGGCGTCGCGCTCGGATCCGACCGGGCCGTACGGCGACTTCTACGTGTGGAACGACGACGACGCCCGCTTTCCCGACGCGCGGATCATCTTCGTGGACACCGAGCCGTCGAACTGGACGTTCGACCCGGTGCGCAAGCAGTACTTCTGGCACCGCTTCTTCAGCCACCAGCCGGACCTGAACTTCGACTCCCCCGGCGTCCAGCAGGCGATCATCGACGCGCTGCGCTTCTGGCTGGACCTCGGCATCGACGGGTTCCGCCTCGACGCCGTCCCGTACCTGTACGTGCGCGACAGCACCAACGGCGAGAACCTGCCGGAGACGCACGAGTTCCTGAAGCGGGTCCGCAAGGAGATCGACCGCGACTACCCGGACCGGGTGCTGCTGTGCGAGGCCAACCAGTGGCCGGCCGACGTCGTCGAGTACTTCGGCGACCCGTCCACCGGCGGCGACGAGTGCCACATGGCCTTCCACTTCCCGGTCATGCCGCGCATCTTCATGGCCGTTCGTCGCGAGTCGCGCTACCCGATCTCGGAGATCATGGCGCAGACGCCGCCGATCCCCGACAACTGCCAGTGGGGCATCTTCCTGCGCAACCACGACGAGCTCACGCTCGAGATGGTCACCGACGAGGAACGCGACTACATGTGGGCCGAGTACGCGACCGACCCGCGGATGAAGGCCAACATCGGCATCCGGCGCCGCCTCGCGCCGCTGCTGGAGAACGACATCAACCAGATCGAGCTGTTCACCGCGCTGCTGCTGTCGCTGCCGGGCTCGCCGGTCCTCTACTACGGCGACGAGATCGGGATGGGCGACAACATCTGGCTCGGTGACCGCGACGGCGTGCGCACCCCGATGCAGTGGACCCCGGACCGCAACGCCGGCTTCTCCACGTGCGATCCGGGACGGCTGTACCTGCCGGTGAACATGGACTCGATCTACGGCTACCAGGTGACCAACGTCGAGTCGCAGACGCGCAACACGTCCTCCCTGCTGCACTGGACGCGTCGGATGATCATGCAGCGCAAGGCCAATCCCGCGTTCGGCATGGGTAGCTTCACCGACATCGGGGGTAGTAACCCGTCAGTGCTCAGCTTCGTGCGCGAGTTCGGCGACGACATCGTTCTGTGCGTGAACAACCTGTCGCGGTTCGCACAGCCGGTCGAGCTCGACCTGCGCCAGTGGCAGGGCGTGGAACCGATCGAGCTGATCGGCGGCACGCACTTCCCGGCGATCGGCGAGCTGCCGTACCTGCTCACGCTCGCCGGGCACGGCTTCTACTGGCTGCGCATTCCGCGCAACCCGGCGCCGGCCGGGCCTACCGAGTCAGCCGCCATGACCGGGCTGACGGACGAGGAGGTACTCGCGTGAATGCGTCCGCCCAGCAACTCCAGCCGCTCGTCGCGAGCTGGCTGCCGACACAGCGCTGGTTCGCCGGCAAGGGCCGGGAGATGACCGTCGAGGTCGCCCCGCTCGCCGCGCTGGACGACGCCGACACGACATCGCCCGAGGTGGCGATCTGGACGGCGCGGGTCACGTACGACGACGGGTCCGGGGAGCTGTACCAGCTGCCGCTCGTCGTCCGCGACAGCGCCGAGGAGGGCCTGGAGCACGTGCTGCTCGGCTCGTTCGACGACGGCGAGCGGCTGCACTGGGTGTACGACGCGCTGCACGACAAGGACGTCACCCGCGGCTGGCTGGCCGGCATCCGGGACGCCGCGCGGCTCGGCCCGCTGACGTTCACGCGCTCGGTCGAGCCGGCCGAGATCCCGGTGGACGAGCCCAGCCTGGTGCTCACCGCCGAGCAGTCCAACACCTCACTGATGTACTCCGACCTGGCGATCCTGAAGGTGTTCCGCCGGCTGCAGCCCGGGGTCAACCCGGACATCGAGATCCACGCGGCACTGAGCGAGCGCGGCGCCCGGCACGTGCCGCGGCTGCTCGGCTCGATCTCCGCCGAGCTCGACGGCGAGACGTACGCCTTGGCGATGCTGCAGGAGTTCATGACCACGGCGACGGACGGTTGGGAGCTGGCCAAGACCAGCGTCCGCGACCTGATGGCCGAGGCGGACCTGCACGCCGACGAGGCCGGCGGCGACTTCGCCGGCGAGGCGCAGCGGCTCGGCGCCGCGGTGGCCGAGGTGCACGCGGACCTGGCCGCCGCGTTCGGCACCGGCGTCGCCGGCGCGCAGGAGCTGGCCGAGCGCGCGGACGCCATGCACGGCCGGCTCGAGCACGCGGTCGCGATCGTGCCGGAGCTGGCGCCGGTCGCGGCCGGGCTGCACGACCTGTTCGACTCCTTCGGCGCGCTCGGCGGCGAGCTGCCGGTGCAGCGCATCCACGGCGACCTGCACCTGGGCCAGGCGCTGCGCACCGTCCACCGCTGGGTGATCATCGACTTCGAGGGCGAGCCGATGGCCGACCTCGCCGCCCGCCGCCGCCCCGACTCGGCGCTGCGTGACGTCGCCGGCATGCTGCGCTCGTTCGAGTACGCCGGGCACCATCGGCTGATCGAGACCGGCTACATCCCCCAGCTCGCGTACCGCGCGGACGAGTGGGCCGAGCGCAACCGCGAGGCGTTCTGCGCCGGCTACGGCGAGGCGGCCGGCCACGATCCGCGCGAGCAGGGCGTCGCGCTGCGCGCGTTCGAGGCCGACAAGGCCGTCTACGAGGCGGTGTACGAGGCACGGCACCGGCCGTCGTGGCTGCCGATCCCGCTCGCGTCGCTGACCCGGCTCGCGGAGGTGGCCGCATCGTGACCGTCGACCTGGACCGGTTCATGTCCGGCGCGCACCACGACCCGCACTCCGTCCTCGGCCGCCACCCGGACGGCAAGGGCCGGACCATCGTGCGCACGCTGCGCCCGGAGGCGACCGCGGTCGACGTGCGCCACGGTCACTCCCGCACGCCGATGAAGCTGCTGCGCGAGGGCGGCCTGTTCGAGGCGGTGATCGACGGCGAGGTCGGCGATTACCGGCTCGAGGTCAGCTACGGCTCGGACAGCTACCTCGTCGACGATCCGTACCGCTGGCTGCCGACGCTCGGCGAGGTCGACCTGCACCTGATCGGCGAGGGGCGGCACGAGAACCTCTGGCACGTGCTCGGTGCGCACCGGCGCAGCTACGACACCCCGGGGGGGCCGGTCAGCGGCACGTCGTTCGCGGTGTGGGCGCCGAACGCGCGGGGCGTCCGCCTGATCGGCGACTTCGACCACTGGTCCGGGCGCGCGCTGCCGATGCGCTCGCTGGGATCGTCCGGCGTCTGGGAGCTGTTCGTGCCGGGCGTCGAGGACGGCGCGCGGTACAAGTTCCGGATCCTCGGCGCGGACGGCCAGTGGCGCGAGAAGGCCGACCCGATGGCGTTCGCGACCGAGGTGCCGCCCGCGACCGCGTCCATCGTGCACACCTCGCGGTACGAATGGGGCGACGGCGACTGGCTGGACCGGCGCGCGAAGACCGCGTGGCACGCCGCGCCGATGTCGATCTACGAGGTGCACCTCGGTTCGTGGCGGCTGGGGCTGTCCTACCGCGAGCTCGCCGAGCAGCTCGCCGCGCACGTGCTCGAGTCCGGGTTCACGCACGTCGAGTTCCTGCCCGTCGCCGAGCACCCGTTCGGCGGCTCGTGGGGCTACCAGGTGTCGTCCTACTACGCGCCGTCCGCGCGCTTCGGCAGCCCGGACGAATTCCGCCACCTCGTCGACGCGCTGCACCAGGCCGGCATCGGCGTGATCGTCGACTGGGTGCCCGCCCACTTCCCGAAGGACGAGTGGGCGCTGGCGCGCTTCGACGGCACACCGCTTTACGAGCACGCCGATCCCCGCCGTGGCGAGCAGCTGGACTGGGGCACGTACGTGTTCGACTTCGGCCGCAGCGAGGTGCGCAACTTCCTCGTCGCGAACGCGCTGTTCTGGCTCGAGGAGTTCCACGTGGACGGCCTGCGCGTCGACGCCGTCGCGTCCATGCTGTACCTGGACTACTCGCGTCCGGAGGGCGGTTGGCTGCCCAACAAGTACGGCGGGCGCGAGAACCTGGAGGCGGTCGCGTTCCTGCAGGAGATGAACGCGACGGTCTACAAGCGGGTGCCCGGCGTGGTCACGATCGCCGAGGAGTCGACCTCGTGGCCGGGCGTGACGCGTCCGACCCACCTGGGCGGTCTCGGCTTCGGCTTCAAGTGGGACATGGGCTGGATGCACGACACGCTCAGCTACATCGCGCACCAGCCGATCCACCGCCAGTACCACCACAACGAGCTGACGTTCTCGATGATGTACGCGTACACCGAGAACTTCGTCATGCCGCTCTCGCACGACGAGGTGGTGCACGGCAAGGGCTCGCTGCTGAACAAGATCCCGGGCGACCGCTGGCAGCAGATGGCCACGCTGCGCACGCTGTACGCGTACATGTGGGCGCACCCGGGCAAGCAGTTGCTGTTCATGGGGCAGGAGTTCGCGCAGGGCGCCGAATGGTCCGAGGCGCGCTCGCTGGACTGGTGGCTGCTGGACTCCCCCGACCACCGCGGCGTCGCCCGGCTGATCGCGGACCTCAACCACACCTATCGCGAGACGGACGCGCTCTGGTCGCAGGACACCTCGCCCGAGGGGTTCCGCTGGATCGACGCGAACGACGCGTCCGGGAACGTCTACTCGTTCCTGCGTCATGGGGTCGACGGCTCGGTGATCGCGTGCGTCGCGAACTTCTCGGCCGTCCCGCACGAGAACTACCGGCTGGGCCTGCCGTTCGCCGGGCGCTGGGACGAGGTGATCAACACCGATGCCGACCAGTACTTCGGCTCGGGCGTCGGCAACTTCGGCGGCGTGACCGCGGTGGACGAACCGTGGCACGGCCTGCCCGCGTCGACCACCCTGCGCGTTCCCCCGCTCGGCGCGCTCTGGCTGCGCTACGCCGGCCCGTCCTGACCCGCGATCCGCTCGCGCACGAGGGCCAACCGCGGTCGGATAGGTTCTAGGCACCGGTCGTTCGTCGAAGGGATCGTCATGGCTCTGTTCTCGCTGCGCAAGGTCGGCCTGCTCGTGGCCGCGACCGGCGCCGCCCACCTGGTCAAGCCGGAGGCGTTCGAGGGGATCACCAAGACGGCCTTCCCGGACGACACGCAGGCCTGGGTGAAGCGCAACGGCGCGACCGAACTCGCGATCGGCGCCGCCCTGGCCGTCCCGAAGCTGCGCAAGCTCGGCGTCCTCGGGCTGCTCGGCTACGTCGGCTTCCTCGGCGCGCGCGCCAAGGCCAGCGGCGCGTTCTAGCGTTCTAGCGGTCAGCCGCGGACCAGCCAGCCGCGCAGCAGCAGCGCGGCGGCCGGAACGCGGGCGCGTCGCTCGCCGTGCCTGCGCAGTTGGGGCAGTTCGTTGCGCAGCCGGTCGCGCTCGGCCGAACGGATCAGGTCCGCGTGCCGCTGCT
>DASRSS010000307.1:0-7956 GCA_035656335.1 Jatrophihabitantaceae bacterium
GCTGCGGAAGTCGGCCGGACCGGGCAGGCCGCGCACGTCGCCGGCGACCGGAAGCACGAGGCGGACCGGTTGGCCGGACCGCCGCCAGGCCACCAGCGCGTCGCGCAGCGGGACGAGCTCGGCGTCGAACTCGGCGAGCCCGCCGACCTGGTGCGGCGCGTCGTCGCCGCTGGCGGCGTCGATCACCTGGTCGATGCTGGTGGTGCCGGCCAGCCAGGCGGACGTCCAGGCGGCAAGGGGCCCCGACCGCAGCTTGCTCACGCGGCCCAGCCTAGTTAGCTCCGCGCCTACGTCCGATTCGGCCGCCTTTTCCGACGCCATGCCCGGATCGGTCGTCGCAACCGGGCACCGTGCCGGAAAAGCCGGCAGAAATGCGGCTCAGCCGGTCAGGCGAAACCGGTAGCGCAGCTCGGTCACGGCGTCGTCGCCGATCGTGTCCTGCTTGCGCGCGCCGTCCGGGGACCAGCCCGCGCGTTCGTAAAACCGGATCGCGCGGGCGTTGCCGGCGAGTACCCACAGCGTGGCCTGCGCGTAGCCGGCCGCCGCGAAGTCGTCGAGCGCGCCAGCCATCAGGGCGTGCCCCGCACCGGTTCCGAAGACGTCCGGACGCACGTAGATCGCGATCAGCTCACCGGTCGTGGCCGCGTCCGCATCGTCGTCGCGCGACGGCCCGGTGGTCACGAAACCGACCACCTCGCCGTCGGCGTCGGCGACGTTCGTACGGCGCGCCTGCTCGGGACCGTCCGCGAGGATGCGCTGCCACTGTTCGGTGCGCCGCGGGATCGACAGCCCGTCGAGAAACGCGTCGGACAGGATTCCGCCGTACGCCGCCTGCCAGCTGCGCACGTGCACGGCCGCGATGGCGGCGGCGTCGGCGGGCACGGCAGCGCGGACGATCATGGCCGCACCCTAGCCGTGCCCGGGCCGTAGACGCGCCCGGCTATTCCGTTAGCCGACGGCCAGGCGCCGGTGGCTGGTGAGCAGGGCTCGGGTGGCGCGGCTACAGAACACCACGGTCCCGACGACGGCGATGAGCGCGCCGGACAGGAAGAACCCGACGCCGTGTCCACCGGTGCCGGTCACGCCCTGGTCGATGGACGCGCCGACGAGCACGACCGTCGCAGCCGCGAAGGCCGCGGCGCCCAGCGCGTCGATCAAACCCGCGGGGAGCACGGGCTCCGGACGCGTCCACCGGCGGAGCACGAAGTAGCCGGCGACCAGGACGAGTCCCGCGACGCCGGCCAGGACGCGCAGCGACACGGCGTCCTGCGCGGTCTCGGTGATGCTGTGACCACCGGTCCCCGCGACGGAGGCCCCGCCGACGAACTGCATGCCGAACGCGGCGTTCATGATCGCGACCAGGCCTCCGCTGAGGCCGACCGCGACCAGCCCGACGCCACCGAGCAGCACCGCCGCCCGCGCGACCTCGAGGGCCATCGCGACGAACGCGTGCCGGGACGCGCCGGCGAGCACCTCGCCCGGCATGCCGAAGCGCTGCACGGCCTCGCGTTCGGCGGCCACCCGGTCCATGCCGCGCTGCTCGAATTCGGCGGCGGCCGCGAAGAGGTGATCGCCCGCCTCGTCCAGCAGCCGGCGAGTGGCGCGCGGGCCGGCGTGCGAGCGCCGCATCAGGTCGTCGAGGAAGTCCTCGATCGGGGTCTCGTTCGTCGTCATGCCAGCACCGCCTTCATATTCGCCACAAAACCTTCCCACTCGCGTCGCTGGGTTGCGAACTCCTTGCGTCCCCGCGCCGTCAGCGCGTAGATGCGGCGCCGCCTGCCCTGCGCGACCTCGATCGAACTGCCGATCAGGCCCGCTCGCTCGAGCCGATGCAGGGCGGGATAGATCGTCCCCTCGGCCAGGTCGAACTCACCGCCGCTGCGCTGCCGCAGCTCGGTGATGATCGCGTAGCCGTGCGCCGGGCCGCGCCGCAGCACGCCCATGAGCAGCAGGTCGAGGCTGCCCTTCACGTGAACCGTCGCCATACCTAGGAATCCTACACATAGGTAGTCTAGGTGTCCAACGATCGGCGCGGCGCGGCAACCCGGCCCGCCGCGTCCCGGCACCTAGATTCAGAACCCGTGCGCTATTCAGAGGACGTCCTGGCCCAGCCGGTCCGGCCGCGGCGGCAGGTGCCGCAGGTCGCGGCCGAGCCCGACCTGGTCGTGGAGACCGCCGACGGCGCGTTCTGCGGGGCAGTGGTCGCGATCGGACGAGCCGTGGACGGCGGGGAGAAGCGGGACGCCGTCACCCTCGAGGACCGCCACGGCAAGCGCCGGGTCTTCCCGATGCTGCCGGCCGCGTTCCTGCTGGACGGCAAGCCGGTCACGCTGGTGCGCCCCGCACCGGCGGCGCCCGCGAAGGCCGCGCGGCGGAAGACCGCGTCCGGCTCGTACGCCGTGCCCGACGCTCCCGCCCGCGTTGCGCGCGCCAGCCGCATCTGGGTCGAAGGCGTGCACGACGCGGCGCTGCTGGAGCGGATCTGGGGCGACGACCTGCGCGTCGAGGGCGTGGTGGTCGAGCCGCTGGACGGCATCGACCACCTGCTGGAGCACGTCCGCGCGTTCGAGCCCGGGCCGCAGCGGCGCGTCGGCGTGCTCGTCGACCATCTCGTCGCGGGCAGCAAGGAGACGCGCATCGTGGACGGCCTGCGCTGCGCCGGGTTCGCCCAGCACGTCCTCGTGACCGGGCACCCGTACGTCGACGTCTGGCAGGCGGTCAAGCCCACCGCGCTCGGCATCGCCGCCTGGCCGGACGTACCGCGCGGCACCGACTGGAAGACCGGCGTCTGTGCCGCGCTGAACGTCGGCGACCCGCGCGAGATGTGGCGGCGCGTGCTCGCCAGCGTGAACTCGTTCGCGGACGTCGAGGTCCCGTTGCTGCGCGCCGTCGAGGAACTGATCGACTTCGTGACGGCGTGAACCCAGCACGGCGTGCCACTATGGCGGCATGCCCGACTGGCTGCTCTGGTTGATCGCGGCCGGCGTGCTCGCGGTCGCGGAGATCTCGACGCTCACGCTGGTGCTGCTCATGGTGGCCGGGGGAGCTGCGGCCGGAGCGATCACCGCGGCCGCGGGCGGGCCCGTGCTCGCCCAGGTGATCGTCGCCGTCGTCGCGACCGTGGCGCTGCTGGGCGTGGTCCGTCCGACCGCACAGCGGCACCTGATGCCGTCCGGTCCGGCACGCACCGGCAGCGACGCGCTCATCGGAATGCAGGCCGTCGTGCTGAGCGAGGTCGGCCGCGACGGCGGGCGCGTACGGCTCAACGGCGCGGAGTGGTCCGCGCGCAGCTACGACCCGCAAACCCGGCTGCCGGCAGGTTCGGTGGTGCGAGTTGTGGAGATTTCCGGTGCTACGGCACTAGTTTTGGCAGACCCGTCGGACTGAAGGAGGCGTCATGGACGCCGGAATCATCGCCGCGATTGTGATCGTGGCCGTGCTGCTCGTGATACTGGCCCGGTCGGTTCGGATCGTGCCGCAGGCCCGGGCAGCCGTGATCGAGCGTCTCGGCCGCTACACGCGCACCGCGACACCGGGCCTGACCATGCTGGTGCCGTTCGTGGACCGGATGCGGCCGCTGATCGATCTGCGCGAGCAGGTGGTGAGCTTCCCGCCGCAGCCGGTGATCACCTCCGACAACCTGACCGTCGCGATCGACACGGTGATCTACTTCCAGGTCACCGATGCGCGGGCGGCGAGCTACGAGATCCAGAACTACATCCAGGCCGTCGAGCAACTGACGATCACCACGCTGCGCAACGTGGTCGGCTCGATGGATCTCGAGGGGACGCTCACCAGCCGCGACTCGATCAACACCAAGCTGCGCGGGGCCCTCGACGAGGCGACCGGGCCGTGGGGTATTCGCGTGGCGCGCGTGGAGATCAAGGCGATCGACCCGCCGCCGTCCATCCAGGACGCGATGGAGAAGCAGATGCGCGCGGACCGCGACAAGCGCGCGATGATCCTGTCCGCGGAGGGCCAGCGTGAGGCCGCGATCAAGACCGCCGAGGGCCAGAAGGCCGCGCAGATCCTCGCGGCGGAGGGCCAGAAGACGGCGGCGATCCTGTCGGCCGAGGCGGACCGGCAGTCCCGCATCCTGCGCGCCGAGGGCGAGCGGGCGGCCCGCTACCTGCAGGCGCAGGGCCAGGCGAAGGCGATCGAGACGACGTTCAACGCGATCCACGCGGCCAAGCCGGACCCGGCGCTGCTGGCGTACCAGTACCTGCAGACGCTGCCGCAGATCGCGCAAGGCGACGCGAACAAGATGTGGATCGTGCCGAGCGAGTTCAGCAAGGCGCTCGAGGGTCTGGCCGGGCTCGGGGGCGGCGGCGAGGGCAAGGACACGCCCAGCTGGCTGAACGCGCAGAGCCTGGTGCAGGCGAGGACCGACGCCGGGCTGGACACGTCCGGCTGGTTCGACTCGAACCTGCCGCCGGCCCGCGAGCAGCCGGAGGCGGCGAACCTGCGCGCCTCGGACGCCGACCCGGAGACGCTCGCCGCGCACGCGGGCCTGCCCGAGGAAGTACCGCCCGAGGAAGTACCGGCGGTGAACGGCGCGACGCCCGCCGGCTCCGAGGCCGCGCCGGACGCGGAGCCGCCGGAATCCTGACCGGCGTCAGAAGCCGGTCGCGTTCCAGGGCTCCTGCGGCGCGGTGAACATCAGATCGGCGCGCGCGATCGTGCCCGGCCGCAGTTCCTCGATCCCGCCGCCGATCGCCAGCTCGCGCAGCCGGTAACCGCCCAGGTAGATCGAGGCGAGCGCGGTGTGCGACAGCCGCAGCTCGGCCGGCTCGGACGTCGGCGCGCACGCGCTGCCGGTGCCGTCCGCGTCCAGCGCGAACCGGCCGTTCGCGAAGCCGAACGGGTCGCCGACCACCTCGATCACCAGCCGGCCGGGCAGGGCGTAGTGCCGTGCCCCGAGCGCGGCGGGAACGTCCAGCAACCGCAGCCAGGTGTGGTCGCCGTCGTACGTCTTGCGCAGCGCGCGCCCGTCCGCCAGCAGCCAGCGCACCTGCTCGTCCACGCCGCGCCCCGGCACCGACACCTCACTCACGGCGTCGATGCCCGACACATAGGCCCACAGGTCGCGGTACGCGTCGTCCGTGGCGGTGATCAGGTCGCTGACCTCGATCGCGGCCAGGTTGCCGATCAGGTCGAAGTCGCGTTCCGGGCGCCACGCCAGCAACCCGTCCGGGCCGCCGGGTCCCTCGTGCAGCACGTAGGTCGGGATCTTCTCGCCGCGCACCAGCGGGAGCCCGTTGTCCCCGAACCGCGCGTGCCACCACGCCGGCGGACGGTCGACCTGGCCGACCCGGCGCCGGCTCGCGGCCTCGAAGATCGCCGGGCCGAGGCGGCCGGCCTCGGCGGGCTCGACCTGCCGGACCATGCCGCGGCCGGACGCGGTCACCTTCGCGGTGGCGGCGCGCGGGAAGTAGCGGTAGTCCGCGTACCGGGTCGCGGGCGCGTAGCCGAACCGGCCGTAGATCGGCCACTCGGCGGCAACCAACATGCTCAGTACGTCGCCGCGTTCCTTCGCTGCGGTCAGCGATCCGGTGAGCATGCTGGTCAGCACGCCGCGGCGGCGGTGGGTGGCGGCCACGGTCACGCCGGTGAGCGCGTCCGCGGGCAGCACCCGCGTGCCGCCGTCCGGCCCGGGCACCGTCAGCGTGCGCGGCTGGGTGTTGAGCGTGGCCACCCAGCGGCCGCCGTCGCGCGCGCCCCAGGTGCGTTCCGGCAGCCACTGCTCGCGGCGGTGTTCGACCCGGCGCGCGAACCCGTCCTCGTGCACGTCGCCGAAGAACGTGGTGACCATGGTGGCCAGCCAGCCGGCCGCTTCGTCCGCGGATATCGGGTTGACGATCTCGAGTTCGCTCACACGTTGGAACGATGCCAGGCCGGGGCGCGATGTGTCAGGCGATTTGATCGAGTTCGGCGAGCAGTAGCGGGACGGCGGTGTCGATCGGTTCGCGGACGACGCGCTCGGCCAGCTGGTCGTACGGCGTTGGCTCGGCGTTGACGATGATCACGCGCGCTCCCGATTGCGCGGCCAGATCGACCAGGGACGCCGCCGGGTGCACGCGCAGGGACGTGCCGATCGCCAGGAACACCTCGGCCTGCTGCGCCGCGCTCACCGCGCGGTTGAGCACGGCCGCGTCCAGCGCCTCGCCGAACATGACCGTGCCGGTTTTGAGCACGCCGCCGCACAGCACGCAGCGCGGATCGTCCTCGCCGGCCAGCACGCGGTCGATGGCCTCGCGGGTCGTGGACGGGGCGCCGCAGCTCAGGCACACCGCGCGGAACATGTTCCCGTGCAGCTCGAGCACGCGGTCGTCCGGCAGCCCGGCCCGCTGATGCAGCCCGTCCACGTTCTGCGTGATCACCAAGATGTCGGCGCGCTCGGCGAGCGCGCGGTGCGCCGCGTTCGGCGACGCGGTCCACGCCGGGCTGTCGCGGCGGTACAGCCACGACCGCCTGCGGATGTCCGGGTCGGCGACGTAGTAGTCGAAGGTGACGAGCTTCTCGTGCTCCGGGTCCTGCCGCCACAGCCCCTGTGGGCCGCGGTAGTCGGGGATGCCCGACGCGGTCGAGATTCCCGCCCCTGTCAGCGCGACGATGCGCATCGCCGTCAGATCCACGGATAGCGGTTGTGCAGGTAGATGTACCCGATGAAGCTGACCGCGTCGATCACCGAGTGCGCGATGACCAGCGGGACGACGCGGCGGGTGCGTTGGAACCAGCAGCCGAAGATCAGGCCCATCACGAAGTTGCCGAAGAACCCGCCGTAGCCCTGGTACAGGTGGTAGCTGCCGCGCAGTGCCGACTCGGCCACGAGCGCGCGCTGGTTCGACCAGCCGAGCTGGCGCAGCCGGGTGAGCACGAACGCGCAGACGACGACCTCCTCGCCGATGCCGTCCTGGAACGCGTCCAGGATCAGCACCGGGATGCGGTACCAGACGTCCGGGAAGTCGGTGACGACGATCTGCGCGTTCAGACCGAGCTTGCGCGCCCCGTACACCAGCCCGAGGCCAGGCACCCCGATCAGCGCGGCGAAACCGAGGCCGGTCAGGATCTCGCGGGAGCGGATCCGGTCGAGCCCGATGCCGAAGCCGCGCCCGGCGGGGGAGCGCATGAGCAGCACCACGGCGAGGAACGCGGGCAGCACGCCGTGCAGCACGTCCGCGAGCTGGTCCAGGATGTCCAGCCACTGGTACGCGGTCTTGGTGCCGGAGTTGATCGGCCCGGTCGCAACGTGTGTGAAACCGGCGCCGTGGTTGATCGTGACCTGGCTGCGGACGAAGCTCAGCAGCGCGTAGATGCCGGACATCGCGTACGACACCCCGAGCACCGCGAGCAGCTCGAGCCCCAGCCGCGAGCGCGGCTCGCCCGGTGCGTCCGTCCCGGGCGAGCCGGTGCGCTGCGCCGCGGTCGCGTCCGCGGACACCGGCTCGGGGGCGATCATCCCGCCAGTCTGCCGGACGAAACTGTGGCCCGCCGGGGAGCCGTCCTCAGGCGGGCTGGCGCAGCCGCAGCGAGATGTCGTTGCACTCCGCGCAGACGTCCTCGGGGATGACGCCCGCGCGCATCAGCAGCGCGAACGCCCGGCAGCCGAGGCACAGCGCGAAGACCGATTCCAGCGTCGCCGCGAGGAGGATCATCGCGACGAAGACCAGCGCGGCGGTGTCGAACCCGGCCGCATGCAGGACGAGCGCCGCGACCGACATGGTCGCGCCCATGGCCTGCGCGAACCGCTTCGGCGGGCCGGGCACCAGCTTGGCCTGGCCGATGCGCGGTGCCGCGAACCGCGTCGCGAACTGCCCGAACACGCTCAGCGTCGGCCCGGTGGCGACGCGCGCGAGGAAGCCGTACGCGAGCGGCGCCGTGAGCCATAGCCACCCGTCCCCGCGGCCGAGGGTCAGCGCGAACGTCAACGCGCAGAGCAGCACCACGCAGCCGGCG
>DASRSS010000308.1:0-10746 GCA_035656335.1 Jatrophihabitantaceae bacterium
TCAGCTCGCAGATCGCGCCGGTTCCTGGCGGGTCCGCGCGGTTCGTCGCGCGGCGCGTCCCGGGCGAGGACGGCGTCCACTGGTGGGCGCGCCTGGAGACCGGCACGCCCGACACCGACCAGGTGCGCTCCGCGGTGGCGGCCCGAGTCGCGTCGCTGCGCGCGGACTGGGAGCGCGAGCAGGCCGACCCGAACTGGTAGTGGCCAGTTAGTTCTCGTCGCCGTCGCGTCCGACCGCGCGCCGGGCCGCGGTGCCGAGCTGCGCCTGCAACACGCCGGCGGTCGACTGGACGGTCTGGCTGCCCGCGACGCGCCGCGCCACGCGCACGATCGACTCGTAGCGCTCGCGGCCGGCCTTGGTGCCGAGCACGTACCCGATCGCCGCGCCGATCAGCAGCTTCATCCACCCGTCCCGTCTGTCGCTGTGCGATCCAGCCTAGCCCCGCGCGGAGCACGGTTCGGGTTGAGATAAACTGTCGCGGTTGCGCTGTGCACGACGGCAGCGCGCGGCGGTCCCCCGTAGCTCAATTGGCAGAGCATTCGACTGTTAATCGAAGGGTTACTGGTTCGAGTCCAGTCGGGGGAGCCACTACTCGACGGCGGTGCGTCGGCGCCGGATTGTCAGACCCTTGGGCCAAGATGTTCCCCATGCTCCCTGGCGATACCGATGCACTCCGCAAGGCCCGAGGAGCGTTCTTCACGCCGGCGCCGATCGCCCGCTTCGTCGCCGAGTGGGCGATCCGGTCAGCCGCCGATGCGGTGTTGGAGCCGTCGTGCGGGGAGGCGGTCTTCCTGCACGAGGCGGGACGCGGAGGCCGACACCGAGGTCCGCTGATCGGCATCGAGCTGCATGCCGAGTCGGCGGCCGAGGCCCAGCGCACGCTACGCGCCGAGGAGATCGCCGCAGAGATCCGCTCGGGCGACTTCTTCCTCACCGAGCCGAGTGGCGACTTCGACGCTGTCATCGGCAATCCGCCCTACGTCCGGTACCAGGACTTCGCCGGCGACTCGCGCGCCCGCTCCCGTGCTGCGGCTCTGCGCGCAGGCGTTTCCCTGACCGGGCTTGCCTCGTCCTGGGCCGCGTTCACGGTCCACTCCGCGCTCTTCCTCAAACCGGGCGGACGGCTCGGCCTCGTGCTTCCCGCCGAGCTGCTCACCGTCAACTACGCGACCGATGTCCGTCGGTTCCTTATGCAGCACTTTCGGTCTGTCGGGCTGGTCATGTTCGTCGAGCGTGTCTTTCCCGGCGTGCTCGAGGAGGTCGTCCTGCTGCTGGCTGACGGGTTCGACCCGAGCGGGCAGAACGGTACTGATCACTGCGATGTGTATCAGGTGCAGAACGCCGATGATCTGTCGTCCTCGCCGGTGGCGAACAAGTGGCGTCCCGCCTCGCGGAGCGCGAAATGGACTGCCTCATTGCTGGCGGCCGACGCGGCGGGCGTCTTTGCCGAAATCACATCGGACGACCGATTCGGCCTGTTGCAGGACTGGGGGGAAACGACCCTGGGCATGGTGACGGGCAACAACGGTTACTTCGCGCTATCGCCCGAGCGCGCCGATGAGCTCGCATTGTCAGCTGACGACCTGGTGCCGCTGTCACCGCCCGGATCGCGCCATCTGCGCGGCCTCGCATTCACGACGGCAGCCCGGCACGCCCTGGGCGAGCAGGGGAGCGCGACCTGGCTGTTCCGACCGACGGCGCGCCCCTCGGCCGCGGCACAGAGGTACATCGATGAAGGTGAAGCCCGCGGCGTCCACCTCGCCTACAAGTGCCGCGTCCGCACTCCGTGGTGGCGCGTGCCATACCTGAAGCCGGCCGACCTTCTGCTGACCTACATGAACGCCGACGCGCCGCGCCTGGTCACCAACCGAGCGCGAGCGCACCACCTGAACTCGGTACACGGGGTTTATCTGCGTCCTGAGCTTCGACGCGCCGGCGCCGATCTGCTGCCGCTGGCATGCCTAAACTCCGCAACACTGGTGGGTGCGGAGACCGTCGGTCGCGCATACGGCGGGGGCATGCTCAAGCTTGAGCCGCGGGAGGCCGACGCTCTGCCCGTTCCCGGACCGGCGTTTCTTGCCGCACACCGCGAGGCCATCAGCGCGCTTCGACCCGCGGTTGTCCGCGCCCTGAGTCGCGGACGCCTTGCCGACGCGGTGGCCGTCGTCGACGAGGTACTGCTGGTCGACGCGCTCGGTTTGGATGCCGCAGGTCTTCACGCGATTCGTGACGCGCGCTCGCTGCTTGCGGCCCGCAGGACGGCACGCGGTCGGCGGGCGGTGCGCGATGCCTGAGCCGTCGTTGAAGGCGCAGGCGTGGGCGCTGTTCGACGAGATCGTGGCCACCGCAGACCTCCGCGACGCGAACCCGTGGCGAATCGATGGTGCCGACCGCACCTTCGTGCCCGACTTCGACACCCTCTCGCGACTGCTCGGCGTACCGATCTTCTTGGGCGCCACCTCCCAGTCCGGGGTCCCCGCTCTCGCGCTGGACGTGTGGACCGCCTACGAACTGCGGCGAGCCGGCTTCGATCCCGACCGGGTATGGCCCCGGGCGTCGCCTCCCAGGGTCCTGCCGTACGACGTTTCGGCGCTGGTCGACAGCCTGCCGAAGGGGCTCCGTGAGCAGGTCAGGCAGCGGTTGGATCGCGGGCAGAGCGGAGGAACGGCCAGCGCCACGGCCAATCTGCTGGGCAAGAACTACGTCAAGCAGGTGGACGTCGTCATGAGTTCCTGGCAGACGGGACCGGAGCTGATGATCTCGACGAAGCGGATGGACTCGTCCTTCGGCAAGAACGCCGCAAACCGCGTCGAGGAATCCTACGGCGACGCCAAGAACCTCAGCCTGCGCTATCCGCAGGCGTCGCTCGGGTTCCTCTATGGGCTGCGGTCAACCGCGTTCGACCTCGAACCCGATACGGCTCTGTGGCTCATCGACCTTTTGGCGAAACTGGGCAGGGAGGACGACGCGTATGACGCTGTCGGTCTCGTCGTCCCGGAATGGTCGGGCGGGGACACGTCCGCGAGCGATGATGCCGCTGACAGCGACCCCCGGGAGACCGCGCCGACCGACATCGAACCGGCAGTTCTTGCGGACGTAGACGTGAGGGAGGTCGAGCCGGCCCCGGTTCCCGTCGCGGAGCTGCCAACAGTTCAGCTTCGCCATGACCTCGTACCGCGCGAGCTCTCGCCCGCCCGTTTCTTCGCTGTCCTCGTGGATCGCGTGCTGGCGAATTCGCCTATCAACTTTCATGTGGGGGCGCGTGAGTTGCGCGGTCGTTCGGTCGGCGGCGGATAGCGGCTGGCCCGGCTGGGTATGTCTGCCGCCATGAGCGCATCGGAGCAGGTCAATCCGCCGCAGGGCGGCGGGGTCCGGCTGACCGCCGCTGAGATCTTCGCCGTCGCCGTCCAGACCGGCGAGGACGAGCTGAAGCGATCGTCCGCCGGGCTCGCGCTGTCCGGGCTGGCCGCCGGGCTCGGGATGGGGCTCACCGGACTCGGCTCGGCGACCATCCTGGTCGCCACCGGCAACAGCAGCCCCAGCTCCGAACTGCTGGCCTCGCTGCTGTACCCGCTCGGCTTCATCGTCGTCATCCTCGGTCGGGCGCAACTGTTCACCGAGAACACGCTCTTCCCGGTCATCCTCGCGCTCGACCGGCGTCGGCACGTCCGCAACACCCTGCGGCTGTGGGCGGTCGTGTTCGTCGCCAACGTGATCGGCGCGCTGCTGTTCGCCGTCCTCGCCATGAAGACGTCCGCATTGAAGCCCGAACTGCGTTCCGCACTGAGTTCGCTCGGGCACCGCACCGTCGAGGGCAGCTTCGGGCACATCTTCTGGGCCGGCGTGATCGGCGGCTGGATCATCGCGCTGATGGCGTGGCTGGTGAGCGCGGCCCGCTTCACGCTCGGCCAGATCATGCTCGTCTACATCATGACCTTCGTGGTCGGCGCCGCGCACCTGGCGCACTGCATCGCCGGAAGCGGCGAGGCGCTCTCGGCCGTGCTGGCCGGGCAGGTCACCAGCGGTGGCTACCTGCTCTGGCTGCTCGGAGCGACGCTGGGCAATACCGTCGGCGGGGTGCTGATGGTCAGCCTGCTGAACTACGGCCAGGTGATCGGGTCCGGACGCGACGTACAGCAGGCGGAACGGTCGCTGGACGAGATCGAGGACGAGTCGAAACAGTCCGGCCGCGGCCGCAAGCGCGCGTGATCGCTGCGGATTTACGGCAGCCGGGCGCGGTCGCGCTCGAGCGCGAGGACGAAGCCGGCGAGCAGCCCCGCCAGGCTGGCCAGACCGGCGGCGGCCGCAGCCGGCAGGAGGACGCTGCCCATCGCGGCGATGCCGGCCACGGCCACGAGGCACGCCGCGATGATGATGAACGGCCGGGCGCGTCGGAGGCGGCTGGACGTCGAAGTGCAGCGCAGCTCCACTTCGATTTCGGCGAGCACTCGACGCTCGTAGTCTGACAGCGCCACGGACAGTTACTTCCCGCGAGATCGGCACCACAAACAGCGCGCGACGACGAATTTGCCGGCGCGGTTTCGCCACGTCGGGGACGCGGGTAGCCCAGCCGCGAGAGCCAGCCGGTAGGTGAGTGATGACAGAGCCAGCAACCGATCGTCCACTGCGCGACACGGCCCCGCCGACGACCGCCCGCGCCGTCGTCTACGACAAGAACGGTGACGCCGACGTGCTGCACATGGTCGAGCGGCCGGTGCCCGAACCGGGACCCGGCGAGGTCCGCGTCCGGGTGCACCGCTCCGGCGTCAACCCGACCGACTGGAAGTCGCGCCGCGGCGCCGAGGCCGGCCGTCCCGTCGACCCGCCGCAGGTGCCGAACCAGGACGGCGCCGGCGTCGTCGACGCGGTCGGGCCCGGCGTCGAGGCCGCGCTGCACGGGCTGCGGGTCTGGATGTGGGAGGCCGCGTACGGACGCCCGCACGGCACCGCCGCCGACTACGCGATCATCCCGGCGCGGCAGGTCGTCCCGCTGCCGGACCTCGCGTCGTTCGACCTCGGCGCCGCGCTCGGCGTGCCGTTCGTGACCGCGCACCGCTGCCTGACGGTGACCGAGTGCGGGCCCACCCGGATCGGTCCCGGCACGCTGGACGGGCGCGTCGTGCTCGTCGCCGGGGGAGCCGGTGCGGTCGGGAACGCTGCGATCCAGCTGGCCCGCTGGTCCGACGCCACCGTGATCACGACCGTGAGCAGCGCGGAGAAGGCGGTGCTCGCCGCGGCCGCGGGCGCGGACCACGTGATCGACTACAAGCGCCAGGACGTGGCAGCCGAGGTCCGCAAGATCAGCCCCCGCGGCGTCGACACGATCGTCGAGGTGTCTGCCGCCGCCAACGCAGCCATCGACGCGCAGGTGCTCGCCCCGAACGGGTCCGTCGCGATCTACGCCGACAACGGCGGCCCCGAGCTGACGCTGCCGATCCGCGCGCTGATGGGACCGAACGCGCGCTGGCAGTTCGTGCTGCTCTACACGGCGCCGGCCGCGGCCAAGGCGATCGCGATCGAGGACGTCGCCGCCGCCGTGCTGGAGGGAGCCGTCCGCGTCGGCAAGGACGCCGGCCTGCCGCTGCACCACTACCCGCTGGAACAGACGGCCGAGGCGCACCGCGCGGTCGAGAACGGCGCCGTCGGCAAGGTGCTCATCGACGTCGCCGAGGACTGAGTCCTGCGCATCCGCCCATCCCGCTTAGCGGGACGCCCGACGCGGCACCGCGCTCCGCGTTGGCTAGCGTTCGCTGCGGACGGAAGGGGTGAGGCGATGACCGCCAGACTCACTCGGGACGGCACGCTGCGCGAGCTGCCGACCGAAAAGGGCGTGCTGCGCTATCACGAAGCCGGCGACGGCCCGCCGCTCGTCCTGCTGCACGGCTCCGGTCCGGGGGTGTCCGGCTGGCAGAACTACCGCGGCGTGCTGCCGGAGTTCGCCGAGCACTTCCGCTGCCTGGTGCTGGAGTTCCCCGGCTTCGGCGTGAGCGATCCGTGGCGCGGCCACCCGATGCTGACCGCCGGCGCGTCGGTGCTGGCGCTGCTGGACGGACTCGGCCTCGACTCCGTGCCGATGATCGGGAACTCGATGGGCGGCATCGTCGCCGCCAATCTCGCCGCCGCGCAACCGCAGCGCATCTCGTGGCTGGTGACGATCGGCGGCGTCGGCGTGCCGCTGTTCAGCCCGAGCCCGGCCGAGGGCATCAACCTGCTCGCCGAGTTCGCCGCGAACCCGACGCGGGAGCGGCTGGTCGAGTGGTTGCACTCGATGGTGTTCGACCGCGCGCTGGTCACCGAGGAGCTGATCGAGGAACGCTGGGCGCTGGCCACCGCCGCCGACTCGCTCGCCACCGCGCGCGCGATGTACGGCCGCGAGACGTTCCTCGCGCAGCAGGCCGCCGCGGCCGCGTCCGACCGGCCGCCGTACTGGGCGATGCTGCACAAGGTGCAGGCGCCGACGCTGCTCACGTGGGGACGCGATGACCGGGTCAGCCCGTTGGACACCGCGATCGTGCCGATGCGCACGATCCCGAACGCCGAGCTGCACGTGTTCCCGAACTGCGGGCACTGGACGATGTACGAGCAGAAGGACGCGTTCGTCTCGGCCGTACTCGCGTTCCTGCGCCGGACGGCGTAGTCGGCTACGCGAAGAACGGGCCGCCGCCGAACGCCGCGCGGTGCGAGAGCGGCTGCCGTCCGTCCGCCTCGGCGATGCCGTACTCGACGGCGAGCTCGGCGCAGACGAAGGAACGTCCGCTGCGCGACGCCAGCTGCGGATCGTCGACCAGACCGAGCACGACCCGCCCGACGAACTCGGGTGTTTCCCCGTCGACGATCTTGAACCCGGCCACCTCGTCGAGGCCGCTCGCGAGCAGCCGCTCGGTCTGCACCAGGCCGGGCCACAGCGACACCGCCGCGACGTCGTGCGGGCGCAGTTCGACGGCCAGGTCGTGCGCCATCTTGTCCAGGCCGGCCTTGGCGATCCCGTACAGCACCGAGTGCAGATGAGCGCGCGCGCCGAACGAGGAGATGTTCACGATCAGCCCGCTGCGCTGCGGCACCATCACGCGGCACGCGGCGACGGATGCGACGTAGTGCGTGCGCAACCCGACGTCGATGAGCGAGTCCCAGTCCGAGAGCGGACGTTCCCACGCGGGCGCCCCGAACCCGGCCGAGTCCGCCGGTCCGGCCCACACGTTGTTCACCAGCAGATCCAGCCGCCCGTGCTCGGACGCCAGCCGCTCGACGACCGCGGTCACGGCCGTGTCGTCGCGGTGCTCGCACTCGAGCGCGATCCCGTGGCCGCCGCGTTCGCTGATCGCGGCGGCGGTCGCGTCCAGCCGGCGAAGGTTGCGACCGGTCACGCCGACCGTCCAGCCCGCGGCGCCGAGCGCGAGCGCGATGCCCTTGCCGACGCCGCGTCCGGCACCGGTCACCAGCGCGACGCGCTCACTCACCGCCGGTCACCGTCGCCTCCCCGAACGGCCGGCTCAGCGTCCAGCCGATGACGTATTTGCTTGCCGCGATGCGCCACTCGCCGTCCTCGACCACGTACTCGTCCGTGTACTCGCCGGTGCTCAGCCGCTCGATCCCGCGGGCGAGATCCAGCTGCCGGAAGTGCATCGTCCACCGGCCGCCGGCGTGCGTCGCGTCGTGCACGGTGATCTGCGGATGCAGGCCGTTGTGCATGTCCAGTACCGCCCAGCGGCCGTCGTCCAGCCGGCGCAACGCCACGTTCGTGAAGACGGCCGCCAGCTGGTCGGCGTCGTCGTAGCTGCCCAGCGGGCCGTAGTCGATCTTGGCGCCGGACCGGACGAAGCAGGCGCGCAGCGCGTCCGGTTCCTTCGCGTCGCACGCGCGCCAGTAGCGGTACTTGAGCTCACAGATGGCCTGCACCCGCTCCAGATCCGCGATCCGCTCGGCCAGCTCACGTTCGGACACTCGCGCCCCCATCGGTAGGACTGCGGATAGATGATGCCGGACCGTCAGGATCTGGTCGCGACGGACCGAACTTTCTGCAACAGTGTGGGCTGTCGGCGCGTCATGGTGTGCGGGTCATCGCGAGCCGACGGGCAGGGGAGTGGATCATGCCGATCAAGCGCTGGGTGTTCTCGATCGCGGCCGCGGTGGTCGCAACCGCGATCTGTTCGGTGTCGCAGGCGAGCGCGACGACGTCCGGGCAGGCGCTGCCGCACACGAAGCTCGTCGTCGTGCGCCCGGTCCACGAGAACGGCACGCCGGTGCACGGGTACCAGGTGGTGCACGAGACCCACGGCAGCGGCTTCACCTGCGCGTTCCACTCGCCCGTGTCGGTGAGCAGCGGCGTCGCGTGGTGCGGCGCGAGCGCGGACGCGACGATCGCCTGCTGGAAGTCGCAGCAGCACACCGTGCTGTGCTTGCGCGATCCACGCGTGCGCAAGCTGGTGCGCATCCGGTACAGCGGCACGTACAGCGCCGGTCATCGCGTGAAGCACCCGCTGCCGGAGGCGCTGGACCTGCGCAGGGTCGGCGACTGCAGCGTCCGCATCGGCGGTGCGTGGGGGCCGGTCGCGAAGCGCCCGAACTGGGTCGGCTACTACTCGTGCAGCCACGGCGCGTCGGTGTACGGACCGCAGCGGCTCAACGGCGGCATCGACCGCTCGGTGAACCCGTGGCTGGTGCACGTGGTGCGGTTCAACGGGCACACCAACGTGCTGGCCCGCCCGGACCGGGTCGCGGTCGCGTACTTCGTCGGCACCGCCAAGTAGCGGTCGGGCCGACCAACCGTGGTGCGCAGCTGGTCGGAATCGTTCGTCGACATCGGCGGCGGAATCACCCTGCACGTGCTGGAGCAGGGCAGCGGCCCAGCGGTCGTGCTGTGCCACGGCTTCCCCGGCCTGGGCTACTCGTGGCGGCACCAGCTCCCCGCTCTCGCCGCGGCCGGCTACCGGGTGATCACGCCGGATCTGCGCGGCTACGGACGCTCGAGCGCGCCGCCTGATCCGTCCGACTACGACCGCGCGCACACCGTCGCGGATCTGGTCGGGCTGCTCGACGCGCTCGGGATCGAGCAGGCCGTGTTCGCCGGTCACGACTTCGGCGCCGCGCTCACCTGGGACCTGCCGCAGTGGGCTCCCGGTCGGGTGCGCGCACTGATCCAGTTATCGGTGCCGCGTCCGGCGCAGTCGCCCGTGCTGCCGTCGCGGGCGTTCGCCGCGCAGGCTGAGAAGCACTTCCTGCACCTGCACTACTTCCAGCAGCCGGGGGTGGCGGACGCCGAGCTCGACCGCGACCCCGCGCGCTCGATCGCCGCGATCTACTGGGCGCTGTCCGGCGGGTACGAGTACGTGAAGATCTTCAGCCATTCATCCGAACGGGCTGGCTACCTGGACGTGCTCCCGTCGCCTCCGCCGCTGCCCTGGTCATGGCTGAGCGCCGACGAGCTGGCGCACTACGCCGCCGAGTACGCGCACGCGGGGTTCACCGGCGGGCTCAACTGGTACCGCGCGTCGGACGCGGTGTGGCACGAGAAGCGGGCGCGTCCGGACGAGCCGGTGACCGTGCCGACGCTCTTCGTCACCGGCGACCGCGATCCGGTCCGCGCCGTGATGGGTGCGAGCGGGCGCCGTCCGATGATCGACACCGTGCCGGGACTGGTCGGCGAGCATGTGATCGAGGGCGCGGGCCACTTCGTCCAGATGGAGGCGGCCGAGGAGGTCAACCGGCTGATGATCGACTTCCTGGACTCGCTCCCTCCGTGATGATCATGGCCGAAGCCCCCTGAATTCGGGGTTCCGCCCATGATCATGACGGGTTCAAAAGAGCGAGAGCTGGTCCACTGCCGGGACCAGGACCGCCGGGCGCGGGACGGTCCGGCGCCGCTCGCGGCGCCGCACCACCGGGCGCTCGGCCCACGGCTCGCGATGCTCGGCCCACGGCTCGGGCGGCCGCTGACGGGGCATCGCCTCGGGACCACCGGCGAGCAGGTGTGCGGCACGACCGGCGGTCCACACCAGCCGGTGGGCGGCGAACACCGCGTCGACGGCCTCGGACGGAACCGGCAGCACGCCAGGCCCGTCGACCAGATCGGTGCCGAGCGGGACGTCGTCGCGCATCGCCATCACCTGGCAGTTCAGCTCCCAGGCCTCCCGCGCGCCGTCGGCAGCCAGCCGTGTCGCGACGCCGGCGCCGAGCCGTTCGCGCACCGTGTCGAGGTCCGCGAACGCCGCGGTCGCCGACCCGAACTCGGCGAGCAGGCGAGCCGCTGTCCGCGGGCCGACACCGCGCACGCCGGGCAGGTTGTCCGACGGGTCCCCGCGCAGCGCCGCGAAGTCGCGGTACTGCTCCGGACGCACGCCAAGCAGCAGCATCAGGCGTTCGGGCGTGAGCAGCGGGGACGCGTCCACGCCGCCGTTGATGATGCGCAGCACGCTGGTGTGTTGGTCGATCAGCGCGAACGCGTCGCGGTCGGACGTGACGATCACGCTCCGGCCGCCGGCCTCGCGGGCGAGCGCGGCGGCCGAGGCGCTGACGTCGTCGGCCTCCAGACCGTCCGGGACGACGACGGCGAGCCCGAGCTCGCGCATGACCGCGACCGCGCCGGCGAGCTGCTCGACCAGGCTCGGCAGCTTCTCGATGCGGTTCGCCTTGTACTGCGGCCAGCGCTCCCGGCGGTGCGAGCGGTCCGCGTCGTCGAACCCGACGACGACCGCGGTCGGGCGCACCCGGTCGACGGCTGCGACGAGCTGGGTGAGCAGCCCGCGCACC
>DASRSS010000309.1:0-5171 GCA_035656335.1 Jatrophihabitantaceae bacterium
TGTCGCGGGCCAGATAGCGCGCGACCGCGTCCTCGACACCGTCGAAGGCCAGTTCGGCACCGGAGCCGAGCGACGGGTCGCGGTCGAGCCGGGCCGCCTCAGCGGCAGCCGCGGACGCCGCGCCGTCGCAGACGTCCTGCAGGCCGCGCTGCTGCACGAACGCGTCCGCGGCCGCGATCGCGCCACCGATCATCAGCAGCGCGACCAGGAAGAAGCCGAGGATGAGTGGGATCGTCGATCCGTGGTCGACACCGCCGCGCGCGCCGGGGCGCATCACGGCACCGCCCGGAAGTCGTCGACGTGCACGACGAAGCGACCCACCGTCGTGATGCCGTGGCCCTGCAGCACGGACGGCACGGCCGGCACGTCCACGTGCCGCGTCACGCACACGGCGAACGTCGCGCCCGGCGTCAGCCGGGGCTCGACGGGTGTGGCGTCGCAACCGGCGTCCGCCGCGACGAAGCGCACCGTGGCGTCGTCGGGCAGGTCCTGGTCGTCCAGCGCGATCCGCACCGCAGCACGGGCGCGCATTGCGGCGTCGGCAGCCGTGTCACTGGTGGCGAACGCGCGGCCGGCCTCGCGCGCGGCCTGGGTGACGGCCAGCCGGCTGTTCTGCACGGTTGCCACCGCGACCACCAGGTAGACCAGCGGCAGCATCACGATCACCGCAACGAAGACGAACTCGACGATCGCGTTGCCGTCGTCCGCACCAAGCCGAGAGCGCCGAACCGCATCCAAAACGCTCACGGCGAGCGCTCCCTCAGCACCGAGGAGTGCACGTCTATGCCAAGCGGTAGATCGAACGGCAGCAGCAGCATGTGCGGACGCCCGTGGCAGCGCACCGTCGTGATCGGCAGCCCGGACGCGGCATCCACGCCGTCCGTCCCTGTGCACGGGATGTCCTGGGCCGCGCGGGCATTCAATCCGTCCGAGATCAACTGCCGCGCACGCTGCTCACCGGCCGTGCCGCCCGGGTCGGACGCGTCGTCGAACGTTGCCGCGTAGTGCGCACCGTCGGCCGCTGCGGACGCGACGATGCTGCGCGCGTAGAACCACACGGCGACCTGCAGTACGGCGAACAGCAGGACGACGAGCAGCACCGTCAGCAGCACGAACTCGACCACGCTCGCGCCACGATCGGCGGCGACAGTGCGCCGCACTCGTGCCGGGACCATCTACTTGCTGTTGGACACCGAGTTGATCGCGTTGGTGATCGCGTCCTTGATCTCCGGCTCGAACACACCCAGGATCGCGACGACGAGGATCGCGGACATCACGGTCACCATCACCCAGCCGGGCACGTCGCCGCGATCACGCTCGGCGCCGCGCACCCGATCCAGCGCGCCGCGCAACCAGAGCACCAGGAACTGCACGTCATGCATCGTTTCCTCCAACCATCAGCGGGCCAGCGACGTGAGTGTCAACAGCCCCGGGTACAGCGCGAACAGCACCGTCACCGGAAGAATCAGGAACACCACCGGCAGCAGCATCGCGATCTCCTTGCGGCCGCCGGCGTCCAGCAGCGCGCGCTTGCCGAGTTCGCGCACGTCCAGCGCCTGTGCGTGCAGCACGTCCGCGAGCGGCGTGCCGCGTTCGATCGCCACGATCAGTCCCTGCACGAACCGCGCGAACGGCTCGAGCGTGGTGCGCTCGGCCAGCTCGCCGAGCGCGGACGTCAGCGGCTCGCCGGATCGGGCCCGCGCCAGTGCCCGGCCGAGGTCGCCGGCCAGCTCGCCGCCGGTGAGCCGGCACACCCGGTGCAGCGCGTCGGCCGGCGCCTCGCCGGCGACGACGGCGAGCGCGAGCAGGTCGGCCACGACCGGGAACTCGGCGAGCATGCGCTGCTCGCGCTGCTGCACCTCGTGGCTGAGCCACCAGTCGCGGGCGAGCACGCCGCCGACCAGTCCGAACAGGGCGGCGACGATCACGAGCATCGGGTTCAGCCGTCCGGTCAATGCGTCCAGACCGAGCACCGCGAGCCCGCAACCCAGCGTTCCCAGCGCGCTCCAGACGACCTGCTCGATGCGGAACTCCTCGACGGACAGATCGGTGCCGAGCCCGTCCAGCCTGCGCCGCACGGACGAGCGCCCGCCGACGAGCCGGTCCAGCAGGCCGACCGCCTCCCCGAGCAGCGGACCGAAGATCCGGCGCGCCGCGGCGAACGGCACGGCCGTGGCGCTCGGGGACAGCAGCCGGGACGGCGGCGGCGTGTCCCCGAGGTACGGCCCGACCCGGTCGGCCAGGCGCACCGGACGCAGCGGCGGCGCCGAGCGCACCGCGATCAGCACGCCGACCGCGGCCACCAGCCCGAGCAGGGCACCGAGCACGATCATCGGCTCAGCACCCGTGGCTCGTCGGGCAGCCGGCCGATGCGCAGCATGAGCCGGTAGGCCAGCAGGCACACGGCCGCGCCGATGACGAGCAGCAGCGCTCCCCCACCGGAGTCGTACGCGCTCAGCGTGGTCGACCGCGTCCCGAGCAGCAGCAGGACGGCCCACGGCGCCGCGACCGCGAGCCGCGCCGCGTTGACGATCCAGCCCTGGCGCGTCTCCAGCTCCGCGCGCGTGCGTGCGTCCGACCGGAGCAGCTCGGACAGCGTCCGCAGCACCGAGCCGACGTCGCTGCCACCGACCTCGTGCGCCATGCGCATGGTCTCGCAGACGCGATCGCCCACCGGGTCGGCGAGGTCGGCCTCGAGCGCGTCGAGGCAGTCACCGAGCCGCCCGGTCGCGCGGTAGGACGCGGCGAAGCGCGCGAACGCCGGCCGCAGCTCGGCGGGACCACGCTGCGCGAGCCCGGCGAGCCCCTCGGGCAGCGACATGCCGGCACGGACGGCGGACGCCAGGTTGTCGATCGCCTCGGGCCACACGTCCCGCAATGCGACGAGGCGCCTGCGCCGCATCCGCCGCAGCAGCATCGGCGGCGCGAGGAACGCGAAGACGCCGAAGCAGATCGCGACCGCCAGGGTCCCGGTCAGCAGCAGCACCGCGACCATCGCCACCAGCGCGCAGCCGAACTGTGCCGCGATTAGTTGCGCGACACCGACGCCATCGACGCCGGCCTGGTGCAGCAGCCGGGCCTGCCGTGCCGACCAGCCCGACCGCTGTGACGTGCGCTGCGGGGCACGCGGGCCGCTGCGCCAGATGAGCAGCAGGCCGACGCCCAGCAGCAGACCGAGCAGCGCGCCCATCACGCCTCCCGCAGCGCCGGTTGCGCCGCGCGGTCGGCGTGCCGGCCGAGCGTGGTGATCAGGTCGACGCCGGCCGCCTCGTAGCGCTCGGGACGCGGCGGGTACCCGTCGCCGCGCTCGAGCCGTCCGCGCCTGGTCGTGAACAGCTCGGTGGTCTCGATGACGTCGCCCTCGACGCGTCCGGTCACGCCGAGGATCTCGCGGACCCTGCGGTGCCCGGCGGCGTCGAGCGCGAGATGCACGACGAGGTCGACGCTCGTCGCCACGGTGGGCACGACGAACGCGGCGGACACGTTCTCGCCGGCGAGCAGCGGCAACGTGCACATCTTCATCAAGGCCTCGCGCGCTGAGTTCGCGTGCAGCGTGCACATGCCGGGCAGGCCGCTGTTCAAAGCGATCAGCAGGTCGAGGCACTCTTCCTGCCGCACCTCGCCGACGATCAGTCGGGACGGCCGCATGCGCAGCGCCTCTTTCACGAGGCGCCGTAAGGGGATCTCGCCGGATCCCTCCAGGTTCGGCTGCCGCGTCTGCATCGCGACGCAGTCCGGCAGCGGCAGCTGCAGCTCGAACACCTCCTCGACGGTCACCACGCGTTCGCGCGCCGGGATCGCCGAGCACAGCGCGTTGAGCATCGTCGTCTTGCCGGCCTGCGTGCCGCCGGACACGAGGACGTTCAGCCCGGCCGCCACGGACGCCTCCAGGAAGCGCGCCGCCTGCTCGGGGAGCGAGCCGATCGACACCAGCTCCTCGAGCGAGGACAGGCCGCGGACGAACTTGCGGATGTTCACGGCCATGTGCTGCCGGGTGATCGTCGGGATCACCACGTGCAGCCGGCTGCCGTCCGGGAGCATCGCGTCCACGAACGGCGTGGACAGGTCGAGCCGGCGGCCGGTCGTGCGCAGCATCCGCTCCACGAGCTCGGCGACCTGCTCGGCGGACAGGATCAGGTTGGTCAGCTCGGACCGTCCGCGCCGCGCGACGAACACGCGCCCGGGGTCATTGATCCAGATCTCCTCGACGTCGCGGTCGTCGAGCAGCGGCTGCAGCGGACCGAAGCCGGCGACCGCGTCGAACACCGCCCGCGACAGCGCCTCGGGATCCTCCGGCGGCGAGGACGACGCGGACCGGTCCAGGTAGTCGGCGAGCACCTCGTCCACGAGGCGGGCGACCGCGGACGGGTCGGTGACCGGATCCAGATTGCGGCGGCGCACCAGCTCGCGCACCTCGGCCTCGATCACCGCGGTCGTGTCGTGCTGCCCCGCCATGGCTCCCCCGCCGTGACATCCCGCAAAGCGACAGATCGGTGCTCAGAGATTAGAACCGGGAACACCGGCGAGGGAATGTTTGCGGCGAATCTGTGGACAGCGGGACGAATGAGGCGACAGTGATCGGCTAGGCAGCGCGCAGCCGCGAGCGAAGGAACGCCACGACCTCGTCCCGCGCCCGGACGGTCGGGTGTCCGTCCTCGTCGACCAGGTGCGCGGTGACGACGCTGTGCGGGGTCTGGACGACGTCGCGGAAGAACGGCGTCGGCTCCGGGTTCGCCACCGACCCGGGCAGGACGCGGCCGTCGAACGCGGGCCCGAGCAGCGCCCGGTAGGCGGCGAACCGCTGCCCGGTGGCCGCCGCGTTCCACGTCAGCACCCGCACGATGCTGCGCCGGTTCGCCGCCGAGACCGGCACCACGCCGCTGGACTACCTGCAGGGCGCGCGCATGCGCCGGGCGAGCCGGCTGCTGGAGACCACGCCGCGCACCGTCGCCAGCATCGCCGCGTCCGTCGGCTACCGCGACGCCGGGACGTTCGCCGCGCTGTTCCGCCAGCACACCGGACGGCGGCCGAGCGAGTACCGCGCCGCCTTCCGGCGCCCGGCCGCCAACCGCCGCCGCACGAAGGTGTGACTCAGCCGTCGGCGCGCAGCGCGGTGAGCTTGCCCGGGTCCAGGACGAGGTCGATCTCGGTGATCAGGTCGTCGACGACCG
>DASRSS010000310.1:0-6146 GCA_035656335.1 Jatrophihabitantaceae bacterium
CGAACCCGATCGCCGTGACGATCAGCCCGAAGCTGTACGAGCCACTGATCTTGATCAGGATGCCGACGAAGCCACCGAGCACGAGCGTCGAGCCGAGGCCGAATGTCGACAGCCGCGCGTTGGCCTCGGTGAGCGTCATGCCCCGCGGCACCAGCCGGGGCGCGGCCGACGCACGCAGCACCCCGTACGCCTTGGACAGCACGAGCGAACCCAGCGCGCAGGGGTACAGGATCAGCAGCTCGGCCGGGTGCGCGGCCATGACCAGCGCCAGCACCGCGCGCCCGGCCGCAGTGGCCGCCATCGTCCAGCGCCGGCCGTGCTGGAACCGGTCGAGCACCGGACCGATCACCGGCGCCACGACCGCGAACGGCGCCATCGTGATCAACAGGTACAGCAGGACGTTGCCGCGTTGCGCGCTCGTGGACGCGCCGAAGAACACGGTGCCGGCGAGCGCGACGGTGATCATCGCGTCGGTGCCGTAGCTGAGCACCTGGTTCCAGATCAGCGCGGTCAGCCCGGACTCGTGCGCGCCGTCGGCCTTGCTGGCGCTGATCACCTTGCGGGTGACCGCGCGCGCCGCCCGCCCGGTCTGCCTGGCCGCGGCGCGGGCGACCGAGCCGCTGGCCGGACCCGTCCGCGCCGCACCGTCGCGCGGGCGGTCGGCGTTCTCCGCGGGCGTGTGGTGGTAGGTGGGCCGGCCGAAGCCGTCGTCCGGCGGCGGCACGTACTGCTGCGGCGGCGGCACCGGACCGCCCGTCGGCGCGTGGCTGGTGTGCCCGGACTTGGAGAACCGACCGCCGGTCCTCTGCTCGTTGCCTCGCGCCACGCGTCCATCCTGCCGCACGCCCGCGACTTCGATCCGTCACAATGGACGTGTGGACGAGACGATGCTCGAGCCGCGCACCGCTCGCAGCGTGCCGGACGCGGCGCTGGTCGCTGCCGTCGAGCTGGCGCGCGCCGCTGCGGTCGAGGTCGGCGCGGACTCCGTCGGTGAGCACCTCGGCGCGCATCCGGACGGCGACCGGATCGTCACGCACACCTTCGCCACCTCGCTGCCCGGCTACACGGGCTGGCACTGGGCGGTCACGCTCGCCCGCGCGCCGCGCTCGAAGTCGATCACCGTGGACGAGGTCGTGCTGCTGCCCGGCGAGGGCGCGCTGCTCGCGCCGCAGTGGGTGCCGTGGAGCGAGCGACTGCGTCCCGGGGACCTCGGGCCCGGCGACCTCGTCCCGGCGATCCCGGACGACCCGCGGCTGGTGCCGGCGTACGCCGAACCCGACGACGCGGACGAGGCGGACGATCTCGCCGACGCCGCACAGGAGCGGGCGGTCGCCTTCGAGCTGGGCGTCGGCCGCGAGCGAGTGATGTCCCGCGAGGGGCGGCTGGACGCGGCCGAGCGCTGGTTCACCGGTGACTTCGGGCCGGACAGCGCGATGGCCCGGCACGCCCCGGCTCACTGCGGGACCTGCGGGTTCTTCCTGCCGCTCGCCGGCTCGCTGCGCGCGGGTTTCGGCGTGTGCGGCAACGAGATCACCAGCGCCGACGGACGCGTCGTCAGCGTCGAGTACGGCTGCGGCGCCCACTCGCAGATCGAGGTCGAGGTACCGCCCATCGCCCACCGCGTCGGCACCCTCTACGACGACGGTGATGACGTAACCGCCGATTGATTACGGGGCTCTGCCTTCGCGGCGGTGCTTGCCCATCAGCGCGTAGCCGAGGATCCCGAGAACGCCGCCGGCCAGGCACGTCCACAGCCAGACGCGGTGGTCGTGAGCGCCCAACCAGCCCCAGAAGGGCAGCAGCACGACGAAACCGAGGAACCACAGCGCGGTGCCCGCGATCACCACGCGCCGCGCGTCGATTTGCATCGCCGGTGGACGCCGCAGGTGACCGGTATCCTGCGCCGGGGAGGGCGGCGTTGATGAGCTGGCCACGATCAGGCACGCTACCCGCCGGAACCACCGCACGGTCCGTCCTATCCACCTCATCGCTGCCGAGCGCGCTGCGCTCCCTACTCCACGCGAGGAACCCGTGACCGCCTCCACCGAGACGCAGACGACGCACAACGCGCCGCCACGCAACGCTCTGGACCGCTTCTTCTCGATCAGTGAGCGCGGCTCGACCGTCCCGCGGGAAGTCCGGGGCGGTCTGGTCACGTTCGTGACGATGGTCTACATCGTCGTGCTCAACCCGTTGATCATCGGGACCGCCGGCGACGCGCACCACCGGCTGCTCGGCATCGGCCCGGTGGCCGCGGTCACCGCGCTCGTCGCCGCCGTCATGACCCTGCTGATGGCGTTCGTCGGCCGGTACCCGTTCGCGCTCGCCACCGGCCTCGGCCTCAACGCCGTTGTCGCGTTCCAGGTCGCGCCCCAGATGTCCTGGCCGGCCGCGATGGGCATGGTGGTCATCGAGGGCCTGGTGATCACCGCGCTGGTGCTCACCGGTTTCCGGACGGCCGTCTTCTACGCGATCCCGCAGCAGCTCAAGAGCGCGATCGCCGTCGGTATCGGGCTGTTCATCGCGCTGATCGGGTTCGCCGACGGCGGCATCGTCCGCGTCGGCAACGGCACGCCCGTCCAGCTGGGCTGGGACGGCAACATGCGCGGCTGGCCCTCGCTGGTCTTCATCTTTGGGCTGCTGCTCATCGCGGTGCTCATGATCCGCAAGGTCAAGGGCGCGATCCTCATCGGCATCGTCGCCAGCACCGTGCTCGCCGCGATCATCGAGGCCACCGCGCACGTCGGCGTGGCGTCGGACAAGAACCCCAACGGCTGGCAGCTGAACGTCCCGTCGTTCAAGGGCAAGCACTTCGGCATGCCCGACATGGGCCTGTTCGGGCACTTCTCGCTCGGTGGCGGCTTCAGCGCGGTCGGCATCGTGTCCGGCATCGTCATCGTGTTCACGCTCGTGCTGTCCGACTTCTTCGACGTCATGGGCACCACCGTCGGGCTGACCGCGGAGGCTGGCCTGCTGGACGAGCAGGGCAACGTCCCGAACATCGGCCCGGTGCTGCTGGTGGACGGCCTCGCCGCGGTGGCCGGTGGTGTGTCGAGCGCGTCGTCGGCGACGACGTACGTCGAATCCGCGTCCGGCATCGGTGACGGCGCGAGGACGGGTCTGGCCAGCCTCACGACCGGCCTGCTGTTCGTGATCACGATCTTCCTGTCGCCGTTGGCCCAGTTCGTGCCGTCCGAGGCTGCGACTCCCGCCCTCGTGATCGTGGGCGTGCTGATGATGGGCCAGATCAAGAACATCGACTTCGGCAACTTCGAGATCGCCGTGCCGGCGTTCCTGACGATCGTGCTGATGCCGTTCACGTACTCGATCACCAACGGCATCGGCGCCGGGTTCATCAGCTACGTGATCTTGCAGATCGCGGTCGGCAAGGCGCGCAAGGTGCACCCGCTGCTGTGGGCGGTGTCGATCCTGTTCGCGATCTACTTCGCCATCGAGCCGCTCAAGACCCTGTTCGGCATCAACTGATCACTCAGGACGGCGTCGGCGCGGGCTCCGTGTTGACGCCGTCCTGAGCGAGGTGGAATTCAGTCGTTTCGTTAGGTAGACTAACTATCGTGACGGCGCCGAAGAACACGATGGCTGAGCTGGCCGCCCAGCTCCGTCCGTCGCTGCTGCGCCTGACGCGGATCGTGCGGAACCAGCGCGTCGACATGTCCGTCACGCTCACCCAGCTCTCGGCGATGGGCACGCTGAAGAAGCACGGCCCGATGAGCGCCGGCGAGCTCGCGACGTGTGAGCGTGTGCAGCCGCCGTCGATGACGAAGGTGCTCGCGAGCCTGGAGGAGCGCGGGCTCGTCCGCCGCGACACCCACCCGTCCGACCGCCGCCAGGTGATCGTCGCGATCACCGACGAGGGGCTGGCGCTGCTCGACTCCGAGCGCCGCTCGCGTGACGCCTGGCTGTCGCAGCGGCTCAGCGGCCTGTCCGCCGAGGAGCGCGCGCTCATCCGCAAGGTCATTCCCGTGCTCGACAAGCTCGCCGATCAGAAGTGACTGCATTAGCCAACCGCCCGTCTGGTTCTGCAACTGTTCCCGCGTCCGGCGGCATGTTCCGCTCGCTGCGCGTGCGCAACTACCGGCTGTACGCATCCGGCCAGCTGATCTCGCTGACCGGCACCTGGATGCAGCGGGTGGCGCAGGACTGGCTGGTCCTCGAGCTCACCAACTCCGGCACCGCACTCGGCGTGATCACCGCGCTGCAATTCGGTCCGGCGATCGTGCTCGGGCTGTGGGGCGGCGTGATCGCCGACCGCGGCGACAAGCGCAAGATCCTGTTCGCGACCCAGACCGGGCTCGCCCTGGTCGCGCTCGCGCTCGGCCTGCTCGACCTCGCCGGCGTCGTCCAGTTCTGGCAGGTCGCCGTGCTCGCGATGCTGCTCGGCATCGTCTCCGCGGTCGACTCGCCGGTGCGTCAGTCGTTCGTCGTCGAGATGGTCGGCAGGACGGATCTGGCGAACGCGGTCGCGATCAACTCCACGACGTTCAACGCCGCGCGCATCCTCGGCCCCGCGATCGCCGGCGAGATGATCTCGGTGACCGGCACCGGCTGGGCGTTCATGGCGAACGCGGCGTCCAGCCTGGCGGTGCTGACCGGGCTGTGGATGATGCGACCGTCCGAGCTGCACCCCGCGCCGCCGGTCCATCGCGCGCGCGGCCAGCTGATCGAGGGCATCCGCTACGTGCGCGGCCGCGGCGACCTCGTCGTGATCATGGTGTTGATCTTCGTGATCGGGACGTTCGGGCTGAACTTCCAGATCACCACCGCGCTGATCGCCAAGCAGGTCTTTGGACGCGGCGCGAGCGGCTATGGCCTGCTGTCTACCGCGCTCGCGGTCGGCGCGTGCTCCGGCGCGGTGCTAGCCACGCGGCGCACGAAGCGTCCGTCGCAGCTGTTCCTGATCGTGACGGCGCTGGCGTTCAGCGTCTTCGAGATCGCGTCCGGCATCATGCCGACCTATCTGGCCACCGCGCTGCTGCTCATCCCGACCGGCCTGGGCATGCTCACGCTGACGACCGCCGCGAACGCCGCCGTCCAGCTCGGCGTCGAGCCGACGATGCGCGGACGCGTCATGGCGCTGTACCTGGTCTGCTTCATGGGCGGCACGCCCGTCGGCGCACCGATCGTCGGCTGGGTGGCCGGCGTGGTCGGCCCGCGCTGGGGACTGATCGGCGGCGGGCTGGTGTGCCTGGTGGCCACGGTCGTGATCGCCGCGGTGACCGCGCACCGGCGCCACCTGACGCCCGACTACCTGACCCGGCGCGCGGCGAAGCTGGCGCACGCCGCATGAGTCCGTCCGCGACAATGGCTGCGTGCAGCTGATCGAGGTCGAGTCCGCGGACGATCCCCGGCTCGACGACTTCCGGTCGCTGCAGGATGCGGACGTGCGCCCGGACCGGCGCGGCATCGTGATCGCCGAGGGTGTGAACGTGGTCGAGCGGCTGGCCGGCTCGCTGTACCTGGTGCGCGCGGTGTTCGGCGTCCCCGCCCGGATCGAGGCGCTGGCACCGGTGCTCGAGCGGCTGGACGTGCCCGTCTACGTCGCGGACAAGTGGCTGCTCTCGGACGTGGTGGGCTTTCGCGTCACGCGCGGCGTGTTGGCGTCCGCCGACCGCTCACGCCCGGTGGACAGAGCCGCCGTGCTCACCGTCAGTAAGCGGGTGGCCGTCCTCGAGGGCCTGAACGACTTCGAGAACCTCGGCGCCCTGTTCCGCAACGCGGCCGCGTTCGGCATCGACGCGGTGCTGCTGGACTCCCAGTGCGCCGACCCGCTGTACCGGCGGAGCGTGCGGGTGTCGATGGGGCACGTGCTGCGCGTCCCGTTCGCGGTGCTGCCCGGGCCGCTGCCCGGCGCGCTGGACGAGCTGCGCGCGCACGGGTTCCGCCTGCTCGCGCTGACCCCGCGGGCCGACGCGCGCCCGCTGCGCGAACTCGAGCCGCCCGGCCGGTGGGCCGTGCTGCTCGGCGCCGAAGGCCCGGGCCTCACCGACGCCGCCCTGGACGGCGCGGACGAGCGGGTGCGCATCCCGATGGCCGGCGGCGTCGACTCGCTCAACGTCGCGACCGCAGCCGCGGTCGCCTTCGCCCAGCTCAGCTGACTGGTCGCGTGGCCGCTGATCCGCCTGGCC
>DASRSS010000311.1:0-2026 GCA_035656335.1 Jatrophihabitantaceae bacterium
AGCACGAGCGTCCGGTCCCGCTCGGGACGCCAGGTGCGCACGACCACGTCCCGCGACCGCGCGCTCGCGCGCCAGTCGATGGACCGCACGTCGTCGCCGATCACGTAGCTGCGCAGCGAGTCGAACTCGCTGCCGCGCCCGCGCTGGCGCACCAGTACTGCGCCGTCCAGCCGCCGCAGTCGCGACAGCTTCTCGGGCAGGAAGCGGCGCGAGTCGAAACGCGGCAGCACGTGCACCGTCCCCGCCACGGCGAATCGCCGCTGCCGCCCGGCAACCCCGACCGGCCCGTACCCGCGCAACGTCACCTCGACCGCCGCGCGCTCGCCGCGCCGGGTCGGCACCAGCGTGCTGGTCAGCGCCGTCCGCGCGCCGGGACGAATCAGCACCGGCTGAGCGCGCGGTTCGACTCCGGCGGACGGAACCCACGCGTCGCGCACGACGCCACGCAGGGTGCGCCGCCCGGTGTTGGTCAGGTGCAGCACCGACGGCGTCCGCTCGCCCAGCCGGACCGGGCGCGACGGCGCGCGCTCGATGCGGATCCCCGCCAGCCGCGCAGCCAGCAGGACGTCCACCGCGACGAGCAGCACGAGCGCGACCGCGTACCAGACCGCCACCGCGGCGGACGCCCACGCGAGGGCCAGCCCCAGCGCGGCGAGCGCGACCAGCCGACCGGTGATCAACATGATCAGCGGGGGACGGGTACCGAGGCCAGCACCGACTCGAGCACCGCGTCGGCGGTCGTCCCCTCGAGCTCCGCCTCCGGGCGCAGCGAGATGCGGTGCCGGAACGTCGGCCGCGCAAGCGCCTGCACGTCGTCCGGCGTGACGAAGTCGCGGCCGGACAGCCAGGCCCACGCGCGCGCCGTGGCGAGCAGCGCGGTCGCGCCACGCGGCGAGGCCCCCAGCGATACCGACGGCGCGGCGCGCGTGGCGCGGGCCAGTTCGACGATGTACGCGAGCACCGCGGGATCGACCCGCACGGCACGCACCGCCGCGGACGCCGCCACGAGGTCCGCGGCCGATGCGACCGGCCTGACCCCGGCCGCGACGAGGTCGCGCGGATCGAAACCGGCAGCGTGCGCGGCGAGCACCCGCACCTCCGTGTCGCGGTCGGGCAGCGGCATCGTGACCTTGACGAGGAACCGGTCCAGCTGCGCCTCCGGCAGCGGGTACGTGCCCTCGTGCTCGACCGGGTTCTGCGTCGCGATCACGCAGAACGGCTCCGGCAGTGCGCGCGGATGACCCTCCACGGTGACCTGTCGCTCCTCCATCGCCTCGAGCAGCGCGGACTGCGTCTTCGGCGGCGTGCGGTTGATCTCGTCCGCGAGCAGCAGGTTCGTAAAGACCGGTCCCTCGCGGAACTCGAACCGCCCGCTGCTCCCGTCGTAGATCAGCGAGCCGGTCACGTCGCCGGGCATGAGGTCCGCGGTGAACTGGATGCGCGCGGTCGACAGCTCGCACGCGGCGGCGAGCGCGCGCACCACTAGCGTCTTCGCGACACCGGGGACGCCCTCGACCAGTACGTGCCCGCGGCAGAGCAGGCCGACCAGCACGCCGGTCACGGCCGGGTCCTGGCCGACCACCGCCTTCGCCACCTCGGCGCGCAGCCGGTGCATTGCCTCGCGCGGATCGCTCATGTGCTCCCCTGTAGGTCGTCCAGCGCCGTGGCCAGTTGTATCAGCGCCGCGTCGTCCGGCGGCGGCGCGCCGAGCAGCAGCGCGCCGACCTCGGCGGGCGGACGACCGGTGCGCAGCGCGACGGCGGCGACCAGCTCGGACGGCGGGACGTTCCGCGGCAGGTGCAGCGCGGTTGTCAGCCGGCCGATCGCGCCCGCGCGCAGTGCCGCGGCGGCCCGCTCGCGCGCGGCCGCCCGGTGGTACAGCCGCCCGTGCCCCTCGACGAGCTCGGCGGCGCGGACGAGCACGGGCAGCGGCTCGCTCACCACGCGCCCGAGGCGGCGCGCGCGCCACGCGATTAGCAGCACGCCCAGCACGGCCAGCCACACGAACGCGCGCCGGGCTCCGTCC
>DASRSS010000312.1:0-3993 GCA_035656335.1 Jatrophihabitantaceae bacterium
GATCAGCTCGTCCTTGTCGGCAAAGGCGTAGTGCACGACGCCGAGGGCGACGTCGGCCTGCTCGGCCACGCGGCGCACGGTCGTCGCGGCGATGCCGTCCTGGGTGGCCACGGTCAGCGCGGCCTCGATCAGCTGCGCCCGGCGGTCCTCGACGGCCATCCTCACGCGGCCCATCCCACAGCTGGACAGGCGTCCAAGTCAAGCCTTGACTTGGACAAGCGTCCAAGTTCATCATGGCCGGATGACCAGGTGGACGAACTGGGCGGGCACGGTCACGGCCGAGGTCACCGTCGAGACCCCGGTGAGCGTCGCCGCGCTGCAGGACGCGGTGCGCCGCGCGGCCACGAACGGCCACACGATCAAGCCGATCGGCGCGGGCCATTCGTTCACGGCCATCGGACAGCCCGAACACGTCCAGCTCTGCCTCGACCGGCTGTCCGGCATCGTCCGGGCCGACCGCGAGACCGGGCTGGTCACCGTCCTCGCCGGCACCCGGCTGCACGAGCTGAACGTCGCGCTCTGGCAGCTCGGCCTGGCGATGAGCAACCTCGGCGACATCGACGTGCAGTCCATCGCCGGCGCGATCTCCACCGGCACGCACGGCACCGGCGCCAAGCTCGGCGGCATCGCCACCCAGGTGCGCGCCCTGCAGCTCGTCCTCGCCGACGGATCGCTGCGCGACGTGGACGCGGACACCGAGCCCGAACTGTTCGCCGCCGCCCGTGTCGGGCTCGGCGCGCTGGGTGTGATCGCCACCGTGACCCTGCAGTGCGAACCGGCGTTCGCGCTCGCCGCCGCGGAGGCGCCGGCCTCCCTGGACGCGGTGCTCGCCGACCTGGACGCGAACGTCGACGGCAACGACCACTTCGAGTTCTACTGGTTCCCGCACACCCGCCGGGTGCTGACCAAGCGCAACAACCGGGTCCGGCCGGGCACCGAGCTCAAGCCGGTCGGTCGGATGCGGCACTACGTCGACGACGAGCTGCTCTCGAACACCGTCTTCGACGCGATCAACCGGCTCACCACGCGCCGTCCGAACCTGATCCCGCGCGCGAGCGCGATCGCGGCTCGCGCCCTGTCCGCCCGCGACTACATCGACCGCTCGTACAACGTGTTCGCCTCGCCACGCCGCGTCGTGTTCCGCGAGATGGAGTACGCGGTGCCACGCGCGGCCGTCCCCCAGGTGCTGGCCGAGATCGAGCGCTACCTCGACCGCAGCGGCGAGCGGATCGGCTTCCCGGTCGAGGTCCGCTTCGCCGCCGCCGACGACATCTGGCTGTCGACGGCGCACGGTCGCGAGTCCGGATACGTCGCGGTGCACCAGTACCACCGGCGCGACTTCGAGCCGTACTTCCGCGCCGTCGAGGCGATCGCCAAGGACGTGGACGGACGGCCGCACTGGGGCAAGCTGCACTGGCGCGACGCCGAGTCACTGCGCCGGACGTACCCGCGGCTGGACGACTTCGCCGCACTGCGCGACAAGCTCGACCCGCAGCGGATCTTCGACAACGCCTACCTGCGCCAGGTGCTCGGCAACTAAAGCCCTGTCGGACGCCGCACGTACCCTGCCGCCGTGGCCACCGCCGACGACGTCCGCGAGATCTGCCTGTCGCTGCCCCGCGCGTACGAGCGCGAGGTCGGCGGGTTGCCGAAGTTCCGCGTCGGCAGCTACGTGTTCGCCGTGCTTTCCGGCGACGAGACCCTGCTCGGCTTCGCGTTCCCGCGCGAGGAACGCGAAGGGCTGGTCGCGAGCGACCCGGACAAGTTCTTGATGCCGCGCCCGTCCGACATGAGATACAACTGGGTACGCCTGCGGCTCGAAGCCGTCGACGTCGACGAGCTGCGCGAACTGCTCACCGACGGCTGGGCGATGTGCGTGCCGAAGAAGGTGTCCGCCGCGTACTTCGCGAGCTGAACCGGACGGCGAATCCCGCTGTGCCGGGGTGCGAGAATCGGTGCCGTGACGCCGCCGCAGATCACCATCCCCAGCGACCTCAAGCCGACCGACGGACGGTTCGGCTCGGGCCCGTCCAAGGTGCCCGCAGCCGCGGTGGCGGCGCTCGGCGCGACCGGCGGCACGCTGCTCGGCACCAGTCACCGGCAGCAGCCGGTCAAGGCGATCGTGCGCCGCGTCCGCGACGGGCTGGCCGAGCTGTTCGCGCTGCCGGACGGCTACGAGATCGTGCTCGGCAACGGCGGCTCGACCGCGTTCTGGGACGCCGCCGCGTTCGGCCTCGTCCGCGAGCGCGCGCTGCACGTGGTGTGCGGCGAGTTCTCGGCCAAGTTCGCGAAGGTCACCGCGGGCGCGCCGTTCCTGGCGGAGCCGTCGGTGCTGAGCGCCGAATACGGCAGCGGCCGCGACGCCGAGGCGCAGGCCGGCGTGGACGCGTACGCCTGGCCGCACAACGAGACCTCGACGGGCGTCGCCCTGCCCGTCCGCCGCGTCGCCGGTGCCGACGCCGGCGCGCTGATGCTGGTCGACGCGACGTCGGCCGCGGGTGGCGTGGACGTCGACCTGGCCGAGACGGACGCGTACTACTTCGCGCCGCAGAAGGCCTTCGCGGCCGAGGGCGGGCTGTGGCTGGCCGCGCTGTCCCCCGCCGCGCTGGAGCGCGCCGCGCAGCTGAAGGCGACGCGCTGGCAGCCGCCGTCGCTCGACCTCACGCTGGCGATCGAGAACTCGCGCAAGGACCAGACGTACAACACGCCCGCGATCGCGACGCTCTGGCTGCTCGCGCACCAGGTCGATGCCATGCTCGCGGCCGGCGGCCTGGCCTGGGCCGCGAAGCGCACCGCCGACTCGTCCGCGCGGCTGTACGCGTGGGCCGAGGCCAGCGAGTACGCGACGCCGTTCGTCACCGACCCGGCGCTGCGCAGCCAGGTCGTCGGCACCATCGACCTGGCCGACACGGTCGACGGCGCCGCCGTGCTGAAGGCGCTGCGCGAGAACGGGATCGTCGACATCGACCCGTACCGCGCGCTGGGGCGCAACCAGCTGCGCGTGGGCATGTACCCCGCGGTCGAGCCGGACGATGTCAGCGCGCTCACCGCGTGCGTCGACTACGTGGTCGAACGGCTCTGACCCGGCGTGTGCTCCCCGGATTCCGGGGCGGGCGCGCCTATCGTCGCAACCATGCGACAGCTGCGATTCGTCAGGTCGGGCGCCGACCAGGATCACGTGATCCTGGAGACGACCGACGGGGGCGAGCACTTCCTGCTGCCGATCAGCGCGCCGCTGCGTGACGCGATCCGCTCCGACCTGCCGCGACTGCACCAGGACGAGCCGGAGGCGGCGGACACCGGCCTCGGCCCGCGCGAGATCCAGATGCGGGTGCGCGCCGGCGAGTCGCCCGAGGACCTGGCCGTCACCCACGAGATGAGCTTCGAGCGGGTCATGCGCTTCGCCGGGCCGGTACTGGCCGAGCGCGCCCGCATCGCCGACGAGGCCCGCCGCGGCCGCGCCCGCAGGACCACCGACGAGGGCCAGCTGGTGCAGTTCGGCGAGGCCGTCGACCAGCGCTTCACCGCGCACGGCATCGACGTCGCCAAGGTCAGCTGGGACTCGCGGCGGCGCGAGGACGGCAACTGGATCATCACCGCCACCTGGTTGGGCGGCAACGCGGAACGCGAGGCGCAGTGGCTGTTCCAGCTCAGCGGGCGGTCGGTGAGCCCGCTGGACGACACCGCGGCCGACCTGCTCAGCGACCGTCCCATCCGCGCCGTGATCGCCGACCTGCAGCCGCGCACGCTGAGCACGACCGCCCCGCCGCTCGCACCTGGCGTCGTCGCCTTCCCCGCGATGCCCGAGGCGCACACCGGTCCGCTGCCGGCTGTCTCCGATGACGTCTTCGACCAGGAGGCGAGCGACCCGGACGCGCCACGCACCAGCAGCGCGCGAGCCACCGGCACCCCCGCGAACGCCACCGCCAGGAACACGGTCGGCAACGCCGTCGACGACCCCGCCGAGTTCGACGCCCCGCCACTGCCGCTGAA
>DASRSS010000313.1:0-10075 GCA_035656335.1 Jatrophihabitantaceae bacterium
CGCCTTCGAGCGGCTGGAGGAGCTGCTGGCCCGCTACCCCCTGCGGGGCATCAAGGGCCCGGTGGGCACCGCCCAGGACCAGCTCGACCTCTTCGAGGGCGACGCCGCCAAGCTCGACGAGCTCGAGCGGCGGGTGGCCGCCGAGCTGGGCTTCGCGCGCACCCTCACCAGCGTCGGGCAGGTGTACCCGCGCTCGCTCGACTTCGACGTGCTGACGACGCTGGTGCAGCTCGCGGCCGCGCCGTCCAGCCTGGCCAAGACGATCCGGCTGATGGCCGGGAACGAGCTGGTGACCGAAGGCTTCCAGCCCGGGCAGGTCGGCTCGTCCGCCATGCCGCACAAGATGAACTCGCGCAGCTCCGAGCGCATCAACGGCTTCACCGTGATCCTGCGGGGCTACGCGTCCATGGCCGGCGAGCTGGCCGGCGACCAGTGGAACGAGGGCGACGTGTCCTGCTCGGTCGTTCGCCGGGTCGCGCTGCCGGACGCGTTCTTCGCGATGGACGGACTGCTGGAGACGGCGCTGACCGTGCTGGACGAGTTCGGCGCGTTCCCCGCGGTGATCGAGCGCGAGCTGGACCGCTACCTGCCGTTCCTCGCAACCACCAAGGTGCTGATGGCCGCCGTGCGGCGCGGTGTCGGGCGCGAGCAGGCGCACGAGGCGATCAAGGAGAACGCGGTCGCGGTCGCGCTCGAGATGCGCGAGCGGGGGACGGATCGCAACGAGCTGTTCGCGCGCCTGGCCGCGGATGCCCGCCTCGGGCTGACCGCCGCGGAGCTGGACGGGCTGCTCGCCGAGCCGCTCTCGTTCACGGGCGCGGCGCGGGCGCAGGTGGCCGCGGTGGTCGCGCAGGTCGAGAAGGTGCTGGCCACCGACCCCGCCGCCGCGAGCTACACCCCCGAACCGATCCTGTAGCTTCCCCGTGCTGATCAACAGCGCGCCGTGGCCGCTCTGGTAGCCACTTCCGACTGTCGATCAGCGGCCGCGAGGCGGACCATGGGGCCATGCCCAGCACCGATCGCCGGAGCGCCAGCGAGGACGTCCTCGATCTCGGCGAGCGTCCGCGCATCCCGCGCTGGGCGTTGCTGGTCGGAGGGCTGCTGGCCGCTGTCCTGATCGCCGGCGCCGTGGTCGCGCTGGGGTTCGGCGGATCCGGCTCATCGACGGACGGCTCCACGCCGGACGAGTCCGCGCGGCCACCCAGCGCCGCCGCCGGTGGCGGCAGCGCGCCGGTCGACTCCGAGGACGCGCTGATCCTCGGTAGCTACCTGTTCCGGCTGACACCCGACGCCCTCTACCGGACGGCCGCCTCGGGACCGGCCGGCACCGCGACCACGCTGCCGATCAGCGGCCTGGACGCGCTCGGCCCGGCCGACTCCTATCACCTGGTCGGCGACGCCACGGCGCACCTGGTGTGGCTGGTCGGCTACGGCAGTTCGCCGACGACCCTGCTCGCGGTCGACACCGGGACCCTGTCCGTCCGCGCGCGCGTGACCTTGCCGCAGACGGTCGCCGCCGCGGCCGCGCTCGGCTCGGACCTGTTCGTCGTGACCGACAACGCCGTCATCGACGTGCCGCTCTCCGGGTCCTCGTCCGGACTGGGCCGGCTGGACGGCCGCTACCTGTCGATCGCGGCGGACCCGTCCCGGCACCGGCTGCTGCTGTTCGACGTCGAGTCGCGCCGCGCGGTCGGCTACGACCCGACGCGGAACGTGCTGCGGCTCGGCCCGAAACTCCCGTTCGGCAAAGGGAGTGTGCTCACCGACGGCAGCGGCGACGTGTGGGCCGGCGGCTATCGGTTCGCGGCAGGCGGCGGTGCCGCGCTCGTCCGCCTCGACGCGCGCACGCTGCGCCCGATCGGCTCCAGCCCGCTCGCCGGCCGGCTCGGACCCGGCGCGGAACTGGTCGCGTCCGGCAGCTCGGTCGTGTGGGTGCGCTCGGGTGCCGGCGGCGACGACCTGTGGTGCGTGGACGGTCGCACCGGCCGGGCCGTGCAGCACTGGGGGATCGACGGCGCGGTCACGTCCCGTACCGGCAGCGCGGTCGTCGACCAGCCGGGCGCGGTGGCCACCCTGACGCTGCGCGGGTGCCGAGGCTGATCAGCCGGACAGCACGGCCTGCGACTGCGTCACCTGCGCGACCAGCCGCCCGGACTCGTCACGCACCTCGGTCACGACCGCGATCGTGCTGCGGCCGACGTGCAGCGGACGGGCCAGCGCGGTCACGGTGCCCGCTCGGACGCCGCGCAGGAACGCCGTCGAGGAGCTGGTGGTGGACGTCGTGGCGCCCGCGGGCAGGTTCAGGACGGCGCACACCGCCCCGACGCTGTCGGCCAGGGTCATGATCGCGCCGCCGTGCAGGACGCCGCCGGCCGTCGTCCGCTCGGGCGTCCAGTCCAGCTCGCCGAGCACCTCGTCCGCGCCGGCCCGCACGATGCGCACGCCCGACGCCGCCGCGAACGGCATCAGCGCCGCGTAGTCGACGCCGCTGTCGATCTCGCTCACGCCCCCGATCCCACCACAACTTTGCCCCCGCCGTGGCTGTAAATCGGGCCGATCACGACCACTGTGGGGGCAAAGTTGGTGTGTTGGTCAGCGGGGGGAGCGGCCGGCGACGCGGTCCGGACGGCCGATGTTCCAGTACCCCTTGACGAAGATCGCCTCGTGGGCGAGCCCGCGGTTCTCCAGCACGGCCCGCAGCGCGACCATCGTGCGCGTCTCGCCCATCAGGTAGCCGTGCCCGTCCCCGGACGGCAGCGGCAGTGCCTCGACGACCGGCACCAGCCGGTCCGGCTCGCCGGGTGCTTGCGATCCGCGATGCACCCAGTGCACCCGGGCCCGCGGGATGGGCAGCTCGTCGGCCGCGTCCTGCACCTCGATCACGGCGACCGCGACCTCGGGCTCGGGCAGGGACTCGCAGATGGCCGCAATCGCCGGCAGCGCGGACTCGTCCCCGACCAGCAGGTGCCAGTCGGCCGGCCTGAGCTGCAGCTTCCCGCGCGGCCCCTGGAACGAGATCGCGTCGCCGGGCGCGGCAGTGGCGCCCCACGACGATCCGGCCCAGTCGCCGTGCAGCAGCACGTCCAGGTCGAGCTCGCCGGTCTCCGGCCGCGCGGTGCGGATCGTGTAGCGCCGTTTGACCCGCCGGCCGGACGCGTCCGTCAGGTGCAGCTCGACGTCCTGGGCGGGCCGCGGCGCGATCCCGATCATCGCGTCGGACTGGACGGTCACGCGCCGCATCCGCGGCGTCAGCTGCCGGGCGCCGATCACCCGTCCGGTGTGCACGGGGGAACGGCGGATCGGCGAGCTCACGGAACGCGACTTTACGGTGCCCCGGCTGCCGCGCCGCAGGCCGGCGGACGCATCAGGACGCCGGAGCGGCCTGCGCCGCAGCGGCCGGCACCGGCGCGGCCGGCAGCGACGTGGTCAGCGCGGTGGGCAGCACGGCGAGCCGGTCGAAGCGCCAGCCGTCCGCGGTGCGCCGCGCTCCGTACTCGTGGACGGCGGCGGCGAACGCGATGTCACCGTCGGCCAGCACATAAACTGCGAAGTCGTGCGCACGCACGGTCGCGGTGTCACCGGTGATCGCGATGACGAGGTTGGACTTGTTGTGCTGCGTCCGGGCGTAGCGGTCGTGCCCGGCGCGCGCGAGCTCGACCATCGCGGGCAGTCCGGCCGACTGGCCGCGCGGCGAGCGGACGACGACGTCGGCGGTGAACAGTTGGTCGGACTCGTCGTAGCGGAGCTCGTCCAGCCACACGCTATGGCGGGCGACGAGGTCGGCGAGCTCGGCCCGGTCGGCCAGCGCGCGGACGGTGGTTTCGGTGCTGTTCGTGGTCATCGTTCCGTCTCCTTCGAGATCGTTAGAACTACTAACGTTAGAAATACTAATGACCGTAAACCGTTAGGACCACTAACGCAAGCCCTAGACTCGTTGCGTGCAGAGTTCCGACGCCCGGCGGGCGGCCTCCGCACCCGGGACCCCCGGGCGCCTGCAGGCCCAGCTGTCCCGGTTGCTGGGCATGACGGCCGCCCAGACGCGGCGGGTCGCGGCCGATGCGCTGCGTGGCGTCGGCGCGCACAAGGACCACTTCGTGGTGCTCGCGGTGCTGGCCGAGAGCGGTCCGGCGAGCCAGGCCGAGCTGTCCGAGCGCACCTGGGTCTACAAGAGCGACCTGGTCGCCGTCCTGAACGATCTCGCCGACCGCGGCTGCATCCGGCGCGCGCCGGATCCGTCCGACAAGCGCCGCAACGTCATCAGCATCACCGCCGCCGGCACGCGCCGCCTGACCGAACTCGAGCGCGTCCTGGACGGCGTCAACGCGCACATCATGGCGCCGCTGAGCCGCGCCGAACGCGCCAAGCTCTTCGAACTCCTCGGCCGGATCAACGCTCATCTGGCCGCCGAGCGCGACCACGAATAGCCCTTGGGCCCGACCCGCCCGGCGGACGGAACCGGCGAGCGCCTAACGTCGCGGAAGAGGGCAACCGCCGCCGGCGTTGTGCCGGAACCGATTCGTCGAAGGAGTGCCATGCCGATCGAACTGACCAAGGTCGCGTACACCACCGCCGCCACCGCGAAGGGCGGCCGCGCCGGACACGTCAAGAGCGCGGACGGGGTTCTGGACCTCGACCTGGCCCAGCCCGGCACGGCCGACACGCCGACCGCCAACCCGGAGACCCTGTTCGCTGCCGGCTACTCGGCCTGCTTCCAGGGAGCGCTCGCCAACCGCGCGAAGACGGTCGGCGTCGACACGGCGGACTCGACCGTGACCGCCGAGGTCTCCTTCGGCCCGTCCTCGGACGGCGGTTTCGGCCTGGCCGTCGAGCTCAAGGTCAACATCCCCGGCGTGGACGAGGCCAAGGCCCGCGAGCTGGTCGAGATGGCGCACGAGTTCTGCCCGTACTCCAAGGCCACCCGCGGCAACATCAACGTCACGCTGACCGTCGTCTGAGCAGCGGGGCGCATGATGGGCAGGTGTCCATCAGCGTCTTCGACCTGTTCTCGATCGGCATCGGGCCGTCCTCCTCGCACACGGTCGGCCCAATGCGCGCCGCGCACACGTTCGCGTCCGGGCTGGACGACGACGGCCTGCTGAACCGGGTCGAGCGGGTGCGCGTCGAGCTGTTCGGCTCGCTGGGCGCGACCGGTCACGGGCACGGCAGCGACCGGGCGGTGATCCTGGGCCTGCTCGGTGAGCGCCCGGAGACCGTCGACACCGACACCGCACCCGAGCGTGCCGCCGCGGTACGCGCAAGCGGACGCGTCCAGCTGCTGGGCAAGCAGGATGCCGCGCTGGCCGAGGACGACCTGGTGCTGCACCGGCGCGAGAGCCTGCCGTTCCACCCGAACGGGATGCGCTACTTCGCCTACGGGTCCGACGGCGGCCTGCTGCGGGAGCGCACCTACTATTCCGTCGGCGGCGGCTTCGTGGTCGACGAGCAGGCGGCCGGCGCCGACCGGATCAAGCCGGACGACACCGCGGTGCGCTACCCGTTCCGCAGCGGCGCGGAGTTGATGGCGCATTGCCGCGAGTCGGGGCTGCCGGTCAGCGGGGTGATGCTGGCGAACGAGACGGCGTGGCGCCCTGAGGCGGACGTGCGCGCCGGGCTGCTGCAGATCTGGTCGGTGATGCAGGAGTGCGTCACCAACGGGTGGACGCACGAGGGCACCCTGCCGGGCGGGCTGAAGGTGCCGCGTCGCGCGCCGGAGTTGTACCGGCGGCTGTGTGCGGAGACCTATGCGACCGACCCGCTGCGCGTCATGGACTGGGTCGACCTGTTCGCGCTCGCGGTGAACGAGGAGAATGCGGCCGGCGGACGGGTCGTGACCGCGCCGACGAACGGGGCGGCTGGCGTGCTGCCTGCCGTGCTGCACTACTACGTGCGCTTCGTGCCCGGCGCGAACGAGGACGGAGTGATCCGGTTCCTGCTCACGGCCGGGGCGATCGGCGTGCTGTACAAGGAGAACGCGTCCATCTCCGGCGCCGAGGTCGGCTGCCAGGGTGAGGTCGGGTCGGCCTGCTCGATGGCCGCCGGCGCGCTGTGCGAGGTGCTCGGTGGATCACCGGCCCAGGTCGAGAACGCGGCGGAGATCGGGATGGAGCACAACCTGGGGCTGACCTGCGACCCGGTCGGCGGCCTGGTTCAGGTGCCCTGCATCGAGCGCAACGCGATGGCGGCCGTGAAGGCGATCAACGCGGCGCGGATCGCGCTGCGCGGCAGCGGCGAGCACATCGTCAGCCTGGACAAGGTGATCAAGACGATGCGTGAGACGGGTGCCGACATGAAGATCAAGTACAAGGAGACCGCGCGCGGCGGCCTGGCCGTCAACGTCATCGAATGCTGACGTCGACGGCCAGGCCATCGGCTGCGGTCCGGGCCGAGGCCGCGATCAGGCGGCGACGGCCTCCAGCTGCGGCTCGCTGGGAACGTCCGACTTCTTCACGTTGATCACGACGAGCGCGACCACGATCCCGACGATGCCGAAGATCGCCCCGGTGAGGAACGCCTGGCCGGACGCGTGCGCCTGGATCTGGTGCGACAGCTGCGCGTACGGGCCGTAGAAGAAGTCGTGCGCGGCGGGACGCTGCCCGGCGGGCAGGCCGTTCACGAACTTGTCGATGTCCGCCTGCTGGATCCCGTTGCTGCCCGCGGACTGCACCTTCGCGCCGACGAGCTGGGGCAGGTTGCCGGGCAGCTTGCCCAGCGCCGCCTGCAGGCCGGACATGTGGTCGGTGGCGAAGTTGCGCGCCGAGGTCGCGAACACGGTCGCGAGCACGGACAGCCCGATCGCGCCGCCGACCTGCTGGCCGACGTTGAGCAGCGCGGACGCCAGGCCTGCGTCGGTGTTCTCGATCTTCGACACGGCCACTGTCGTCAGCGGAACGAACAGGCAGCCCATCGCGACCGCCAGCACGATCATGCCGGGCAGCAGCGTGTCCGCGTACTGCGAGGCCGTGCTCACCCGGGACAGCCAGAGCAGCGCGCCGGTCAGCAGCACCGTCCCCACGCTGATGAGCGGCTTGGGGCCGGTGCGCGGCAGCAGCTTGGCCACGATCTGGGACGTCACGCCGATCGTCAGCGCGATCGGCAGGAACGCGAAGCCGGTCTTCAGCGCGCTGTAGTCGCGCACGCCCTGCACGAAGAAGGTGATGAAGTAGAACATCCCGAACATCGCGGCACCGGCCACGAGCATCACCAGGTACGCACCGCCGCGGCTGCGGCTCTCGAAGATGCGCATCGGCATGATCGGGTGCGCCGTGCCGTACGCCTCGAAGAGCACGAAGCCGATCAGCAGCACGCCGGCGGCCACGAGCACGCCGATCGTCTCGCCGTTGTGCCAGCCGTCGTTGGCCGCGTGGATGAAGCCGTACACCAGCGCCACCATGCCCGCGACGGAGATCAGTCCGCCGAGGAAATCGATCCGTCCGCGCAGGCGATCGGTCTGGTGCAGGTACAGGAACGCGCCGGTGATGAGCAGCAGGCCGATCGGGACGTTCACGAACAGCACCCAGCGCCAGCTGAAGTAGTTCGTCAGGATGCCGCCGAGCAACAGGCCGAGTGCCGCGCCGGCACCGGACACCGCGGCGTACACGGCGAACGCGCGCGTGCGCTCCGGGCCCTCCTCGAACTCGTTCGCGATCAGCGACAGCGCGGTCGGCGCGGCGATCGCGCCGCCGATGCCCTGGATGACGCGGCCCACGAGCATCTCGGGGAAGGTGGTCGAGATGCCGGCCAGGAAGCTGCCCGCGGTGAACAGCGAGAGGCCGACGATGAACATGCGGCGGCGGCCGAAGATGTCACCGGATCGGCCGCCGAGCAGCAGCAGGCCGCCGAACGCCAGCGTGTAGGCGTTCAGCGCCCACGTCATGGACGTCTGGTCCTTGTCGAAGTACGCGCCCATCGAGGGCAGCGCGATGTTCACGATCGTGCCGTCCAGCACGACCATCAGCTGGGCTCCGGCGATGATCAGCAACACGAGTGCGGGGTGTGCGTGTCGCCGGGCGCCGCGGTGGCCCCGTTCGGGGGCAGCGGCTACGGTCTGGGTCACCGAGTTCTCCTGGGTTAGGCGAGTCTCTGAAAGACGGTTTAGGATACGGATGCGTTCTCTATCGAGTACGCTAGCGGACGGAGCATAAGAAACGCAAGCGTTCTTTAGCTAACGGACAGTAAACCTGTCGTCGCCCGTGCGATGAACGGAAGGTGACACTGGAAGTGTCACCTGCAGATCATGGACGGAGGGTCTGACAACGTGACCAGGCAGACGCTCGCCCGGCCGGCCGCGGAGGCGCCCTGCGCGGCTCGCGACGCCGCCGACGTCGTCCGGCGCCGCCGCGGTGCCGCCCTCGAGGACGCGATCCTGGCGGCCGCCTACGCCGAGCTCAGTACGGCCGGCTACCAGGCGTTCTCGGTCGAAGCGGTGGCCACGCGGGCCCGCACCGGCAAGGCCAGCATCTACCGCCGCTGGCCGACCAAGCAGGAGCTCGTCCTGGACGCGCTGCTCGAGGTGCTGCCCACCCCGGAGCAGTGCGGTATCGACATCGACATCGACACGCTGCCGGACGACGTCAGCACCGCCGACATGCTCCGCCAGCTCGCGCACATCATCGTCGGGCTGCTGAGCAGCCCGGCGGGCGACGCGATGCGCGCGGTCAAGTGCGAGGCCTTCTCCGACCCGGAGCTGGCGCGCGCGGTCGACGAACGGTTCCAGGAGCCGCGCCGGCAGGCGCTGATCGAGCTGTTGCACCGCGGGGTCCGGCGCGGCGAGGTCCGTCCGGGCGCGGACTGCGCGCTCGTCGCGGACGTGCTGCCGGCCATGCTCGCGCACCGGGTGATCCTCATGCGCGAGGCGATCGCGGAATCGGAGATCACCGACATCATCGAGCAGGTCATCCTCCCGCTCATCGAGGTCCGCTAGTCGCGCCCCGCCGCGTGTGCTGGATCACGCGGCTTCGGCTGAGAGCGGTTCGGCCCGCCCGTCCGGACGGGTGACCATGGGCGTCGTGCCCACGCTCGAAGCCGTCGACCGCCAGCCGGGGTCGACCGGCCGGCGGGCACCCCGGCACACCCGCTTCCTGCGCCGCGCCCCCGACCTGACCGCCGCGATCGCGGCGCTGCTCGGTGCCCTGTCGCTGGTGGACGCGTTTCTGCCGCACGAGCGGTTCCGGGTGCACGCGATCACCCGGGTGATCCCGGTGCCGGCCACCGCCGCGGCCAGCGCCGTCCTCGCCGTCGCCGGACTGTTGCTGCTGCGGGTCGCCGCCGGGCTGCGCAAGCGCAAGCAGCGGGCGTGGCAGGTCGCGATGGTGGTCGCCCTGGTCATGCTGGTCGCGCTGATCGTGCGCGCCGAACGGCGTCCGGACGAGCTCGCGATCACCGCGCTGCTGATCGTCCTGCTGATCGTCGGACGCTCGCGGTTCACCGCCAAGGCGGATCCGTTCAGCCGCTGGTTCGCCGCGCGCGTGTTCGTCCAGATTCTCTGCGCCGCCTACGTATACGGGCTCGGCATCCTCTACCTGTATCCGCACCGCATCGTCGGGCACCGGTCGTTCACGCTGCGGCTGGAGGAGGTCTCGCTCGGTCTCGTCGGCACGTCCGGCAACCTGCACTTCGCCAGCGACCTGTTCGCGGACGTCCTGCACGGCACGCTGCTCGGCTTCGGGCTGTTCGCCGTCGCCGCGCCCGCGCTGCTGCTGCTGCGCGCGCCCGAGCCGATCGCCCGGCTATCGACGGAGGACGAGTCGCGGCTGCGTGAGCTGCTGCGGCGCCACGGCGAGCGCGACTCGCTCGGCTACTTCGCGCTGCGGCGTGACAAGTCCGTCGTCTGGTCGGCCACCGGCAAGGCCGCGATCACCTACCGCGTCGTGCACGGCGTGGCGCTGGCCAGCGGCGACCCGATCGGCGATCCCGAGGCGTGGCCGGGCGCGATCGCCGCGTACCGCGCGCTCGTCGAGGAGTACGGCTGGACGCCGGCCGTCATGGGCGCGAGCCAGCTCGGCGCGACCGTGTTCAAGCGCGAGTACGGGCTGAACGCGCTTGAGCTGGGTGACGAGGCCGTGCTGGACGTCGCCGA
>DASRSS010000314.1:0-19040 GCA_035656335.1 Jatrophihabitantaceae bacterium
GGACGGGTGCGAGGTACGCCATCCAGTAGCCGAACCAGAGCAGCCCGAACCGCACCGTCCACTCGCGCGGAACCCGGACGACCGGTTCGGCCAGGACGGGCTCCGGGCGGATGCTGCTCACGGCCGCCGATCCTCGCACGCCGCGCTCGGTCTATACGCTGCGACGCAGGGAGGGAATCGTGCCGCGGTATCCACGCATCTGGTTGGGCTGCTGGCTGGCCGACCGGCGCGAGCGGCGCCACGGCGTGCCGTCCGTCGAGCAGGTGCGCGCCGCTGCGGCGTCGGCCGGACGCCGCCCGCCCCGTGGCGTCACGGCCACCGACCGGATGATCGAGGTCCGCGGCGGGACCATTCCCGTCCGGATCTACCGCCCGAAGGGAGCCGGCGACCTGCCCGCGCACGTGCTCGCGCACGGCGGCGCGTTCTTCGCCGGCAGCATCGGCGAGCTGGACGGGCTGTGCGGCGAGTATGCACGCGACGCGCGATGCGCGGTGTTCAGTGTCGGCTACCGGCTGGCGCCCGAGCACCGCTGGCCGACCGCCGTCGAGGACGTGTACACGGTGCTGGACTGGGTCGCCGGGCACCCGACCGAGCTGGACGTCGACGCGGCCCGGCTGTCGATCGGCGGAGCGTCCGCGGGCGGCGCGCTGGCCGCGGCCGTCGCGTTGATGGCCCGCGACCGCGGTGGACCGCCGCTGCGCTTCCAACTGCTCGAGACGCCGGTGCTCGACCTGACTCTGAGCCAGCCGTCGACCAAGCAGTTCAGTTCCGGCTACCTGCTGTCGCGGGCGTGGCTGCGGCGCGGCTACGAAGCGTTCGTCCCGGACGAGGAGCAGCGCCGGAACCCGTTGGCCTCACCGCTGCTCGCCGAGGACGTGTCCGGCCTGCCGCCGACGTTCGTGCTGACAGCGGAGTTCGACCCGTTGCGCGACGAGGGCGAGGCGTACGCGCGTCGGCTGCGCGAGGCCGGCGTGCCCGTCGAAACCGTGCGCGCGCGTGGCCACGTGCACGGCTCGATCTACTCGTCCATGCGTTCGGCGCGGCGCTACCGGCGGACGATGGCGGCCGCGCTGCGCCGCGCGCACTACCCGAACGGCGGCGGCTAGAGCGCGTCCGTTCCACGCTCGCCGGTCCGGACGCGAACCAGCGCGCCCACCGGAGTCGTCCAGATCTTGCCGTCGCCGATCGATCCGGTGCGCGCCGAGGACACCAGCGCGTCCAGCACCGCGTCGACCTGCTGATCGTCGACCACCATCTCCAACCGCAGCTTGGGGTTGAAGCTGACCTGGTACTCCGCGCCGCGGTAGATCTCGGTGTGGCCCTTCTGCCGACCGAACCCGGAGACCTCAGTGACGGTCATGCCGTACACGCCGAGTTGTTCGAGCGCGGGACGGACCTTGTCGAGCATGAACGGCTTGATGATCGCGGTGATCAGCTGCATGGCCTAGAAGCTCCTGTTGCTCGAGCCGAATCCGCCGCCGTGTTCGTAGGCGGTCTCGGCGTGCACGGCCCGGTCCAGGCCCTGTAGCTCCATATGATCGGCCACCCGCAGCCCGATCGTCTTCTGCACCGCGTACGCGATCAGCACGGTCATGACGAACGCGTACGACGCCGCGACGATCACGCCGAGCGCCTGCTCGCCGAGCAGGTGCAGCCCGCCGCCGTCGAACAGCCCGCGGCCGGCCGGGTTGACGGTGTGCGTCGCGAACAGCCCGACGGCGAGCGTCCCGACCACGCCGCACACGCCGTGCACGCCGACCACGTCCAGCGAGTCGTCGTAGCCGTGGCGGAACTTCAGCCGGACCGCGTACAATCCGGCGGCCCCGGCGAGCAGGCCGATCACGATCGCGGCGCTGCTGTTGACGTAGCCGGCGGCCGGCGTGATCGCGACGAGCCCGGCGATGGCTCCGGACGCGGCCCCGAGCGTGGTCGCGTGCCCGGTGGCCCGCCATTCCAGCGCGGCCCAGCCGAGCAGACCGCCGCACGCGGCCAGGTGGGTGCTGACCAGTGCCTGGGCGGCGAGGTCCCCGGCGGACAGCGCGGATCCGGCGTTGAAGCCGAACCAGCCGAACCACAGGATGCCCGCGCCGAGCAGGGTCAGCGGCAGCGAGTGCGGCGCCATCGCGTCGTGCGGCCAACCCCGTCGCTTGCCCAGCACGAGCACCAGGGCGAGCGCGGACGCCCCCGCGTTGATCTCGACCACGGTGCCGCCGGCGAAGTCGAGCAGCCCGCGCTTGGCGAGCCAGCCGACCGGCGAGAACACCCAGTGCGCGAGCGGCGCGTACACCAGCAACGCCCACAGCGCGGCGAAGGCGAGGAACCCGGAGAAGCGCATCCGGTCCGCGCCCGCGCCGGTGAGCAGCGCGGTGGTGAGCACCGCGAACATCATCTGGAACGTGGCGTACGCGATCGGCGGCACGAGCAGGTGCAGTCCCGGCACCGCGTCGTTCGGGTTGGCGAACCCGGCGAAGTGCAGCCCGCCGAGCACGCCGCCGCCGACGTCCGGGCCGAACGCGAGCGTGTAGGCGACCACCACCCACACCACGCTGACCACCGCGATCACCGCGAAGTTCTGCGCCAGCATCGACAGCACGTGCTTGCTGCGCACCATGCCGCCGTAGAAGAACGCGAGCCCGGGCGCCATGAACAGCACCAGCGCCGTGCAGAGCAGCAACCACGCGGTGTCGCCGGCGTCGATGGGCATTCGCGGGACGGTAACGGCCCGGTGTTTCGGCCATGTTGCGGCGCGGTTACCAGTACGGTCTCCCGGCCGATAGCATGCGGCGATGGCCGACCCCGCCGGCGCGATCGACGCGCTCGCCACGATGAATCAGCTGCTCGAGCAGACGATTCCGCGTGCGCACCAGATGGGCGTCACGTTCGCCGAACTGCGCGAGGGATACGTCCGCGCCGCGGTCCCGTTCGAGGGCAACGGTAACCACTTCGGTGTCGTGTACGCGGGCGTGATCTTCACGCTGGCCGAGGTGCTCGGCGGCGCGCTGCACTACGCGACGTTCGACGTGAGCACGCACTACCCGGTGGTGCGCAGCATGAACATCGAGTTCCTCGCGCCAGGAAAGGGACCGCTGTCGGCGTCCGCGTCGCTAGACGGCACGGAGATCGCGCGCATCCGTACGGCCGCGGCCAACGGCAAGGTGCCGTTCGAGCTCGTCGCCGAGGTCGTCGGTGAGGACGGCACGCTCGTGGCGCGCACACGCGGCGACTACCAGATCCGGCCGTACGGCACGTGATCAGCGCGCGGCCTCGACGGCGAGGCTGACGCCGAGCCCGACCATCACGCCGCCGGTCACGCGCTCCATCGCGCGGCGCACCCGCGGGCGCAGCACGGACGTCGCCCGGTCCACCGCCCAGATCAGCGTGCCGAACCAGAGCAGATCGCAGCAGACGATCACCACGGCCATCAGCAGCGCGGCCGGCAGCACGGTCGTGCCCGGCTGGAGGAACTGCGGGAACAGCGCGATGAAGAACACGGCCAGCTTCGGGTTGGCCGCCGCGGTGATCAGCCCGGTGCGCCAGCCGATCCGGCCGCGCACCTGCGCGGGCTCGGTGACCTGGTCGTCGGTCTCGGCATGCGCGCGGCGCCGCAGCAACGAGCGCGCACCGAGGTAGACCAGCAGGCAGGCACCGGCGATCCGCAGCACGTCGTACGCCACCTGCGAGGCGAGGATCAGCGACGAGACACCCAGCGCGGACAGGCACGCCCACAGGAAGATGCCGATGCTGTTGCCGACCACGGTCCCCATCGCCGCGCGCCGTCCGTCCCGCGCGGCGACGCGCAGCACGAGCGCCGTCGCCGGACCGGGCGTCATGGTGACGACCACGGCGAGCAGGAGGAACTCCGGAACGGAATGCACCCGGCCACGGTATTGCGGCGAGCTCGGCGCTGTCGCGCGAGTTTCAGTCCGACGCGCCGGCCAGGTTGTCGTCGCGCGCGGCGTACGTGCCGTGGCCCGCGATGACGAGTCCGTCGGCGAACGTGAGCACCTCGTTCACCAGTCCGCCGCGCTGGTTGCGGTAGTTGATCACCAGCGTATCCATGCCGGCGTAGACACCGAGAACCTCGAAGTGCAGGTCGGGGATGCGGGCCAGCGCGGACGCCCAGTACGCGCCGATCGCGTCCTTGCCGCGCAGCACGCCGTCACTGCCGTCGATCAGTTGTGACGCGACCGGCGAGGTGAACGTCGCGGCGTCGGCGAAGTGCGCCAGCACGGCCGGGACATCGCGGCGGTTCCATGCGGCAGCCCACTCGGCCGCGAACCGCTCGGGATCGGGAACGCTCATGCCGACAACTCTGCCGGGAAGCGCAACCTACTTGCCGACCAGCGAGCCCGGCCAGATCGCGCCGACGGCCAGGCCGAGGATGAACAGCCAGCCGAAGGCGCGGTTGTGGACCAGGCAGACGCGGTGGTACCAGAGCGGCCAGCCGACGTATCCGGCCGGCGGCTCGGCGGGGGTCGGACGCGACATCACCTGCAGCGCGCGCACCGCGCGCGGGCCGGCGACCAGTACGACTGCGACGAACGGGGTGAGCGCGCCGACGGCCACGCCGAGCGCGGCGGTCACGTACATCAGCACGACGACCGACAGGTTCAGCCGGCGCGCGCCCGCCTCGCCGAGCAGGACGGGAAGCGTCCGCTGGTCCTGCGAGGAGTCGAAGCCGCGCTGGTCGATGTGCTTGCCGATCAGGATGGACGCGACACCCAGCCCGTACGGCACCGACGCGAGGAACGCGAGCCCGGACCAGTGCCCGGTGATCACGTAGTAGCCGCCGCCGATCATCAGCGGTCCCCACACGCAGAACGCGGCGACCTCGCCGAGACCGAGCTCCTTCAGCGCACGCGGTGCCGCGTCGTACGCGTACAGCAGGACGGCGCCGGCGACGGTGAGCACCACCGCACCCCAGCCGCGCAGCGCGATGAAGTACACGCCGATCCCGGCGGCGACGACGGCGAGCACGGTCAGGCCCGTCGCGAGGAAGCGCATGGTGAACGCTCCGCTCGCGACCGGGTGCAGCGTGTACCGCCGCCGCGGCGAGTCGGCCGTGTCGTGGCCGCGCTTGTAACCGAAGTAGTCGTTGGACAGGTTGCTGATCGCGTGCAGCACCACGTAGCCGACGAAGGCGAGGACGAACGGCACCACCTGGAACCGCCGGTCGGTCGCCGCGAGCAGCCCGGCGATCGCCGCCGCCTGCGCCGAGATCACCAGGATCACGCTGCGCGCCGCGTACAGGAACCGGGCGACCGGATCGAGGCCGACCAGGTCGGTGGCGGTGGCGGGATAGAAACCGGTGAAGGCGCCCACCCAGGCGAACGGGCCGCGCTGCGGTCTGCTGCCGAGGGCGGGCGTGGAGGTGCTGCTCATGTCCACAACCCTACGTCGGCTCAGCGGGCCGTCTTTCCGCGTGGTGGCGCCGGCGCGCGGCCCCGATTCCGGTTACGTCACAGGGGGCATCAGTAGGCGTCGAGCAGGTTCAGCACCGCTTCGGAGGCGAAGAACGGTTCGAGGCGGGCGCGCACCAGGTCGGCGAGCGTCCCGTCCGCGGCCGCCGCCTCGAGCGCGGGACCGGCGAAGCGCAGCGCCAGGTCGCACAGGACGTCGCGGTCCAGGCCGAGTTCGTCCAGCACCGTGGCGACATCGCGCCCGCTGTAGCGTTCGAAGAACACGTCGACGCCCGCGTCCAGCACGTGCCCGGCGTAATCGCTGGTGCGGGCCTGGACGAGGAGGCGGCGCACGATCAGGACGAGCTCGCGCAGGTCCTGGCGCGACAGGTACTCGCGCAGCTCGCCGATCGGCTCGTCCGCGTGCAGGTCCCACAGCTCGAGGGCCGCGTCCTGCAGTGGCGCCTCGTGGATCAGCTCGCGGATCGCGTTGTTGGTGCGGCGCAACGCGTACTGCGCGCTCTTGCCGGCCGCGTCGCCGAGCAGCTGATCGAGGTGCCGGTCGAACGGGCTGCGCACCTTGTTCGCCGCGCTCGTGCCGAGCGACAGCAGCGATGACATGCCCGGCAGCTTCTCGGCTCGCGCGCGGTTCTGCTGCAGGAAGTCCGACACGATCTTGGTCACGAACTTGGACGCCACGATCGCGATCAGCGGGCTCTCGGTCATCCGGTCGAGCGCGCGGTCCTGCAGCTGGCGCATGCTCAACAGCTTGGCCACCAAGGCGGAAACCGGTTCGCGCGCGACGACGTCCCCGAGCCGGAACTCGTCGCTCGCGGCCAGGTCGTACATCGCGTCCGACAGCGCGCCGGTCATGTCCTCGACCAGCGGGCTGTCGCCGACGCGGTCGAGCAGCAGCCGGCCGGCCTCCTTGACGGCGTCGGGTTCGACGACGTCGGCAACGGTCAGCTGCGCGGCTAGGTCGAGCAGGTCGTCGACGTCGCGCTCGACCATCTCCTCGAACCGTTCGCCGGTCAGCTCGGACAGAACGTAGTCGACCTGTGCGTCCAGCAGGCGCGCGGCGAGATCGCGGGCATCCATGTCGAAGAACCTATCGAGCACCGGGCACTTGCCGCTCGCCGCGGCGAACCGGGCGCACGTGAATTCGCGCAAGTGCGCGGGTAGAGCTTCGACGTCCCGGCGGCGCCGCGGCGGGTGGACGCGTCGGGCAGGACGGAGGGGATCCATGGCAGGGTTTGCGCGCGAACTGATGCGTGGACACAACCGCTTCGTGATCCGCATTTCGATCATCGCCGCGCTCGGCGGGTTCCTCTTCGGCTACGACACCGGCGTCATCTCCGGCGCGCTGCTGTACATCGGCCCGGACCTGCACGCGTCCAAGCTCGCGCAGCAGTGGGTGGTCGGTTCGCTGCTGCTCGGCGCGGTCGGCGGCGCGATCCTCGCCGGTTACGCCGCGGACCGGTACAGCCGCAAATGGACGAAGTTCGTGTCCGGCTGCATCTACGTCGTCGCTGCCATCGCGTCCGCGCTGGCGCAGGACGTCGCCTGGCTGATCGCCGCGCGTGCCGTGCTCGGCATCGCCGTCGGCACCGCGTCCTTCGTCTCGCCCATGTACATCTCGGAGAACACGCCGCCGCGCATCCGGGGCGGGACGGTGTCGTTCAACCAGCTGATGATCACCAGCGGCATCCTGCTCGCCTACGTGGTCAACTTCCTGTTCAAGGACGCGCCGGACAACTGGCGCTGGATGCTCGGACTCGGTGCCGTCCCCGGACTGGCGCTGGCGATCGGCATGCTGTTCGTGCCGCACACGCCGCGCTGGCTGATGCAGGCCGGCCGCGAGGACGAGGCCCGCGCGGTGCTCGAGCAGAGCCGCAGCCAGGACGAGATGGACGACGAGATCGACGAGATCCGCGACGTGGTCGAACAGCACCGCAGCACGTCGCTGCGGCGCCTCGTCGGCGGACGGATCCGTCCGCTGCTGGTCGTCGGGCTGGGGCTGGCCGTGTTCCAGCAGCTGATCGGCGTGAACACCGTCATCTACTACTCGGCCACGATCCTGAAGTACACCGGCATCAGCGCGGACAAGTCGATCGGCGAGGCGCTGTTCGTCGGCATCACCAACGTGGTGTTCACCGTCGTCGCGATCCTGCTGCTGGACCGCGTCGGACGGCGGCTGTTGCTGCTCATCGGGACCGTGGGCGCGACCGCGTCGCTGGTGCTGCTCGGCATCTACTTCCAGTCGGGCACGCTGCAGCACGACGCCGGCTGGGTCGGCCTGGTCGCGCTCATCGCGTTCATCGCGTCGTTCGCGGTCGGCCTCGGTCCGGTGTTCTGGCTGATGATCTCGGAGATCTTCCCGCTCGGAATCCGCAGCAAGGCGATGAGCGTGTGCACGGTCGCGAACTGGTTCTTCAACTTCCTGGTCTCGTACTTCTTCCTCTCGTTCGTGTCGGGTATCGGCAAGCCGGGCACGTTCTGGCTGTACGCCGGCTTCGGCGTGCTCGCCATGGTGTTCTTCGCGTTCCGGGTACCGGAGACGAAGGACCGCAGCCTGGAGGAGATCGAGTCCGAGCTGAGCGGCGCAGGCAAGGCCGCCTGAGCAACGCCGTCAGGCGGCGAACCTGCCCGGCGGCGGCTGCAGCCAGCGGGTGTCGGCGTACCCCGCATCCCACGGATAGCGCCCGTGCGCGTCCGGATAGCAGACCTGCAGCGCCGGCACCGTCGGCAGGCCCGGTCCGCTGTAGACGTTCTGGGCGACGTACAGGATCTCGTGCGGGTTCGGCACCCGGCCGGCGACCTCGGCGGCCAGGCCGATGACGAGCAGCTCCGGGTGGCCGAACCCCCACAGGCCCACCGTGTACGAGAAGTCCGGGCGTCGCTTCCGCGGGTTGCCGAACACGGCCTGTACCGCCCAGCCGCACCTACGGATGGTCTCGCGCAGCCAGGCGTCGCGCTGATCCCACCACTGCTGCCGGACCACCGGGTCGTCGCTGTCCGGCCCCGGACAGCGCGGATCGTCCTTGCACATCAGGTTCCCCCAAACCTCGTCGAATCAGGACGGATCGAGAGGTTATGGCCGGGTACTGACGAAAAGCGTGGGTCAGGAGACGAAGCCGGTGCGCAGCGCGATCGCGACGTCGGGACGGCCGTGCTCCTCGGCCAGCCGCGCCGCTGCCGTCCAGTCGTAGTCGACGGCGCGGAACTCCCAGGACCAGGACCCGTCGGCGTCGTCGACGATCGCGTACCGCGCGTGCGGGCTGCCGGCCTCCATCACGTACGGGTACGGGTGGTCGTCGGCGTACGCGGGCCAGCCCACGCTGCCCGGGTTCACGGCCACTCCCCCGGACGGCAGCCGCATCGCCCGCTGCAGGTGCGAGTGGCCGCACAACAGCAGCGGACGGTCCGCCTCGGCACCGAGCCGGTCCACGACCTCGTGCTGCGTCGCCGGACGGGCACCGCCGGGCTCGATCGTCTCGAGCAGTTCGGTGAGATCGTCCGTCGGCGAGCCGTGGAACGCGAGGACGCCGGGAGCGGGCTCGGCGGTCAGCGGCAGTGAGGCGAACCAGTCGCGCTGTGTCGAGGTCATCGTCTCGTGTGCAAGCCGATCCGACGCGCCCATCCGTTCCGGCTCGATCGTCAGAACCTGCCGCTCGTGGTTGCCGCGGACGGTGATCAGGTCGAGCGCCATAAGCCGCTCGCCGGTCTCGAACGGCTGCAGCGCACCGGATAGCAGGTCGCCCAGGTTCACGGTCAGATCGACCGACTGCGCCTCGATGTCGGCGAGCACCGCGTCCAGCGCGAGCAGGTTGCCGTGGACGTCCGAGATCGCCGCGATGCGCACGGCGTCGATTCTGCCCGCGCCGCCAACTCGTTACCGCTCACGCGCCGTGCGCGGCGGCGTTCGCGATCACGGCGTCGTGGACGAACTCGGCGAGCCCGGGCGCGACCGCGTCGTATGTGGCGCGGAAGCGTTCGTCGCCGACATACAGCTCCGCCAGCGACCGATGCATCTCGTGGCTGCAGTCATAGAACCAGCGGCTGATGAACAGGCGGTTCTGTTCGGCCAGCTCCATGGCCCGTGGACTGTCCGCGGGCACGCCCGACGCCATCGCGTCGGCGTAGGCGCGCAACCCCGCGTCGGACTCGGCCTTGAGCTGCTCCCAGTCCTGCTTGGTGTACGCAGCGGCCCGGCGCTGGGACTCGCGCCAGGCGTCCGTCTCGCCCCAGCGCTGCTCGGCCTCCTCGTGCCACTCGCCGCCGACCTTGTCGGTGCCGAACACCTCGAACTGTTCCTCGGGCGTCAGGGACATGCCCCTCGCGCGCGCCTCCATCTCCTTCTCCAGCGCGGCCAGCAGTTGCCGGTCGCGGTCGACGCGTTCGCGCAGCAGCCGGTGCTGGTTGCGCAGGTGGGTATCGGTGCAGGCACCGGGATCGGCGAGCATCGCGGCGATCGCGTCCAGGCCGAAGTCGAGCCGCCGGTAGACCAGGATCTGGTGCAGCCGCTCGAGGTCGGCCGTCCCGTAGCGGCGGTGCCCGGCCGCGGTGCGATCGCTGGCACGCAGCAGGCCGATCTCGTCGTAGTGGTGCAGCGTGCGGACCGACACGTGCGCCAGCGCGGCCACGTCGCCGATCGAGTACCCGTTGTCGTTCACGCGACCACTGTGCAACCTCCCGCTGCGTGAGGTGCAAGCCGCAGTGATGTGCAAGCCCCGGTGTCGGCGATGCGTGGCAGGGTGGTTCGGTGCCCGATGAGCAAGACACCTCCCGCCTGCATCCGCTGCTCGCGAGCCGCTGGAGCCCCACCGTGTTCGACGCGTCCCACCAGCTCGCGACCGACGACGTCGAGCTGCTAGTCGAAGCCGCTCGCTGGGCGCCGTCCGCCGGCAACTCGCAGCCGTGGTCGTTCGTCGTCGGGCGCCGCGGCGACCAGACGCACGCGCGGCTGGCCGCTCATCTCGCCGGCAGCGCGGCGACGTGGGCGCCGACCGCGAGCCTGCTCGTGGCGAACCTGTGCCACCGGTTCGTCGAGGACACCGACTGGGACTACTCGGAGTTCGCGCTCTACGACCTTGGCCAGGCGGTCGCGCACATGACCGTCCAGGCGCGCGCGCTCGGCCTGCACGTGCGGCAGTTCCGCGCGTTCAACCGGGCCGGGCTGGCAGCCGAGTTCGGGCTGCCTACGCATTGGGAGGTCACCAGCATGTCGGCCATCGGACGCGTCCCCGGCTCGATGCCGGACGAACCCGGTGCCGTGCCGTCGCGAGAGCGCCGACCGGTGGACGACCTGCTCTGGCCCGCGCCGGGCTGATCGCCTCGTGCGGAACGGGAATCAGCCGATCATCGCGGCGGCGGTGTGTCCGTGCGGGACCTCCTCACCGGCCGCGACCGGTCCGGGCGGTGTGCCGTCCCCGAACGGCCGGCCGCCCAGCGCCTCGCGCCCGTGCGGCGCCAGCCAGCCGGACAGATCGGGGCCGTTGGGCAGGATGCCGGTCGGGTTCACGTCCTTGTGCACCAGGTAGTAGTGCTGCTTGATGTGCAGGAAGTCGGTGGTGTCACCGAAGCCCGGCGTCTGGAACAGGTCGCGCGCGTACGCCCACAGCACCGGCAGCTCCGACAGCTTGCGTCGGTTGCACTTGAAGTGCCCGTGATAGACGGCGTCGAAGCGGGCCAGCGTCGTGAACAGCCGCACGTCCGCCTCCGTAATCGTGTCGCCGACGAGGTAGCGCTGCGTTGCCAGCCGTAGCGACAGCCAGTCCAGCGCCGTGAAGAGCCGGCGGTACGCGTCGTCGTACGCCTCCTGCGACCCGGCGAACCCGCATTCGTACACGGCGTTGTTCACGTCGCGGTAGACGCGCGCGTTCACCTCGTCGATCTCGTCCCGCAACGCCTCCGGGTACAGCTGCGGCGCGCCCTCGCGGTGGAACTCCGTCCACTCCGTCGACAGGTCCAGCGTGATCTGGGCGAAGTCGTTGGTGACCACCGCACCGGTCGGGATGTCGACGATCGCCGGAACCGTGATCCCCTTCGGGTAGTCGGGGAAGCGCTTGAAGTACGCCTCCTGGAGCCGTTCGATGCCGAGGACCGGGTCGCGTCCGCCCGGGTCGAGATCGAACGTCCAGCTGCGCTCGTCGTGCGTGGGGCCGCAGATGCCCATCGACAGCACCGGTTCCAGACCGAGCAGCCGGCGCACGATGATCGACCGGTTCGCCCACGGGCACGCCCGGCTGACGACCAGCCGGTAGCGGCCCGGCTCCACCGGGAAGTCCTCACCCGTGGGCTCCCGGGTGATCCGCGTGGGAATGTAGGACGTGTCCCGGTCGTAGGCGCTGCCCACTTCGACGTAGGTCATGACGACAGCATTACCCTTCCGGGGCCCGACTCCACACCGGTCGAACGGTCAGACGCCGGCGAACGCGGCCGCGCGCATCGCCTCGACCTCCGCGGTCAGCTCGGCGACCAGGTCGCCGTCCACCGACGCGCCGCAGCGGCGCAGCCAGTTCGCGAGCATCCGGTGACCGCCCTGCGTCAGCACCGACTCGGGGTGGAATTGCACGCCGTCGATCGGCAGGGTGCGGTGCCGCAGCGCCATGACCACGCCGGACGCGGTCCGTCCGGTCACCTCGATCTCCGGCGCCAGCGCGTCCTCCTCGATGGCGAGCGAGTGGTAGCGCGTCGCGGTGAACGGCGAAGGCAGCCCGGCCAACACGCCTGCGCCGTCGTGCAGCACCTCGCTGGTCTTGCCGTGCAGCAGTTCCGGCGCACGCACCACTGGCGAACCGAAGACCGCGCCGATCGCCTGGTGCCCGAGGCACACCCCGAACAGCGGCAGCTCGCGCTCGGCGCACGCCTCGACGAACGCGAGCGACGCGCCGGCGCCGGCGGGCGTACCCGGGCCGGGTGAGATCAGCACGCCGTCGACGCCGAGCGAGTCCAGCTCGGACGGGTTGACCGCGTCGTTCCGACGGACCTCGACGTCGGCGCCGAGCTGACCGAGGTACTGGACCAGGTTGTAGACGAAGCTGTCGTAGTTGTCGACGACGAGAACTCTCGTATTCATTGTCCTGGCACCGTCACGTTGTTGATCGGCAGGTGCGGCTCGACCCACGGGAAGATCACGAACATCAGCAGCGCGACCGCCGCGAGGAACAGCACGAGCACCTGCAGCATCTTGAGCGCGAGCCCGCCCGGCAGGTGGCGCCACAGCCAGACGTACATCAGTTGCCGACCTCCGTGTACAGCGCCTTGATCTGCGCCGGGATCGTGTCGTCGTACCGCCCGTTCCCCTTTGCCTGCTTGGGGATCGTCCGTCCGAGCACAGCGTGGACGATCATGCGCTTGGCCGCGGTGAACTTCGGGTGGCAGGTGGTCATCGTCAGGTACCGCACGGTCGCCTGCTGCGCAGGCACGGCCGGGTCGCTCGGCACCGGCAGGATCACATTGCCGTCGCTGGGCGAGACGATCTCGCGGCCGGGCACCTTCGTCCCGGACGGGTCGGCGTACGTGTTCGACAGGCTCGCGCCCGGCGCGGACGGGTCACACGCGGCGTGATCGGTTCCCGCGCCGATCACGCAGTAGACGTACCAGGTCGTCTGCGTCTCCACGACCACGGAGTCGCCGGCGCGCAGCTTGTCCAGGTTCAGGAACGGCTCGCCCTTGCCGACCCGGTGCCCGGCGAGCGCGAAGTCGCCCTTCTGCCCGGGCAGCTGCGTGCCGTCGTAGTGACCGGGGCCCTTCTCCAGGTCCGCGTCGTTGGTGCCCTGCACGATCGTCCACGCGTAGTCCTCGCCGAACCGCGGGATGTACAGGTTGGCGATGCCGTGGCCGTCCAGGGCGGCCAGGCCGCTCTCCGGCAGCGCGAGTTCGCCCTTGCTCCACTCCTGCTCGAGTGCCTGGTGGACGCGGTGCTGCTCGCGGTGCGCGAACCAGTTGGTGACGTAGACCTCGTACACGACGAACAGCAGCACGATCACGCCGGCGGTGACGAGCAGCTGGCCCAGCCCGCGCACGAACATCCGGACCAGGTCGCCGACGCGGTGCGGATCGGGTTCGCGCCCGTGCCGTCCACCGCCGCCACCGCCACCGGGCGGAGGGCCGGGCGGTTCGGGCGGATCGGCGGGCGGCGGTGCGTCGCCGACCGCAACCGTTCCGTCACTCATCAATGGCTCCCCGCCCTCGCGTACTCGAGGCTGATGCTGCCACGGTAGGCGGGCAACCGCAGATCGGTTTGTGACTCGGTCGTGTAGCCGAGGCCGTAGTAAGCGGCGGCCTGCTGGAATAGCCGCACGCCGGGCGACGCGTCCAGCGCGCGCAGCATGGCGCCGTACGGCCCGATCGCGGCGACGCGGAACGGCGGCGAGTACACGTCCCCGTTGAGCAGCAGCGTGTTCCCCACGCAGCGCACGGCGCTGGTCGCGATGACCCGCTGGCCGGCGATCGTCATCGCCTCCGCGCCGCCGGCCCACAGCGCGTTGACCACCGCCTGCAGGTCGGACTGGTGCACCACCAGCTGGTTCGGGTCGACGTCGGAGTCGGGTGTGCCGTCCGCGGCGGTCGCGTCGGCGTTGGCATCGTTGAGGATCACGACGATCCCGGGACCGTGCACCGGGGTGAGGCCGCCCGGCGTGAGCAGCGGCTGCGCCGACCGTTGCGCGGCCGCCACGCGCGAGTCGCCGGCGCCGGCCAGGGACGCGGCCGCGGCCACCTGCCGCTGCAGGCTGTTGACCTGGGACTCGGCGCGCTTGACCTGACCCTCGGCCGACGTGACCAGGTCGGCCAGGTTCGCGGTGCCCGGCGCACGCAGGTTCGTGCCCCGCGAATCGTGCGCGCTCGTGGCGAAGCCGAAGCCCGCGAGCAGGAAGACCACGGGCACCAGCACGCCCCAGACGGAGCGCGGACGACCGCTCGTCCCGCGCCGGGCAAGCCGCCCGATCGCTGTCGCACGCACGCGCGTTCCCCCTCATCCGGCGCCGTTGACTACGCTAGCCGGTGTGTCCGCCAGCTGTCGGGCACCTGCCGCGGAATGCCGCACGCTGACGTATCGATGCTGGAGAACCTGGAGAACCACGGTGCCCAAGTCCAAGGTTCGCAAGAAGACCGACGCCCCGCTGCGGTCCGAAGCGCTGCACACCTCCGCGCGGCAACTCGCCCCGAGCCCCACGTGGTACCCGATCGTGATGGGCGTCGTGCTGTTGCTCGGCCTGGCCTACCTGGTCGTCTACTACCTCACCAGCAGCGGCACGTCCCCGCACATCGGATTCATGGCCAGCCTGGGCGGCTGGAACTTCGCGGTCGGCTTCGGGGTCATGCTGGTCGGCCTGATCATGGCCGTCCGCTGGCGCTGAACGCGGATCCACAACGTTGTCCACGGCTGTGATTACACGGCTGTAACTCATCCCCAGCTGGGGACAAGCCTGTGGATAACTTCGCCGAGAACCCCGTCGCGGGCCGGGTTCCGCGCGCCGTGTTCGGTCCCGATCCGCGGCTGACGGCGCTGACAGTTGCCCTCGCGGTGATCGCCGCCGCGCTCGCCGCGGTCAGCACCGACCGGTCGGGGACGGTGCTGCTCGCCCTCGCCGCGCTCGTGCTCGCCTGCTACGCCGCCGCGGACCTGCTCTGGCGCCCGCGCCTGACCGTCGACGCGGCCGGACTGCGCGTGCGCGGACCGGGTGCCTCGGCCGTCCTCGCCTGGACGGACGTCGAGGCGGTCCGGGCGGACGTCCGGATGCGGCACGGACTGCGCTCGGTCGCGCTGGAGATCGACGCCGGCGACCGGCTGCTGGTGCTCAGCCGCCGCGTGCTCGGCACCGATCCCGAGCAGGCCGCCGAGATCGTCCGCGCCTTCGACCCCCGCGGCTAGTCCCGCTTTCCACCTTTCAGCGGCGTGATTGGGCCCCAAAAATCCCGCTGAAAGGTGGAAAGGCGAGTTGGGCGCGCCTCAGAGGGACGCGCCGCCGGTGCCCGTCCGGACGGCGATCACCAGCGCGATCAGTGCCAGCACCCCGCCGAGCCCGAGCGCCTGGACGCGGCTGGGTATCCGTCCGCGGTGCGATGGCAGCCCGGCGATGGACAGCGCGGCGAGGGCCCCGGTGACGAAGCCGCCGACGTGGCCGAGCTTGGAAATGTCGTGCACCGAGAACGTGAACACGAAGTTGAGCACGATGACGCCGACCAGCCACTGCGCGTCCAGACCGAGCCGGCGGACCATCACCAGGCACGCGGCGAACAGTCCGAAGATCGCGCCCGACGCGCCCACCACCGGCTGGTCCGGGCTGCCGAACGCGTAGATCGCGGCCGACCCGCCGAGCGCGGACAGCACGTACACGGTGACCATCCGCCAGGTCCCGAGCAGCCGCTCCAGGCTCGGCCCGACGATCGCGAGCGCCACCATGTTCGCGCCGATGTGCAACAGGCTGACGTGCAGGAACGACGACGTGATCAGCCGGTAGTACTCGTCCTGCTGATAGACCTGCACCGGCTGCAGCTGCCAGTCCAGGAACAGCCGCGAGGTGTGCGGGTCGTCCAGGCCGCCGGACGATTTCGCCGCCGTGATCAGGTAGACCGCGACGTTCAACGCCACCAGCGTGCTGGTCACGTACGGGTGCGAATCCCGCAGCCGCGCGCCGATCGAGTTGCGTTGCCGCGGGATCGCCCGGCGGGCCAGCGCCGCGTCGTCCGGGCAGTGGAATCCGACCGGCGCCTCGCGCATGCAGTCCGGGCAGATCGGACGGTCACACCGGGTGCAGCGGACCAGCGCCTCCCTGTTCGGGTGGCGGTAACAGTGCGCGCTGAGCGCGCTATCCGGCTGGCTCAATCGACACCGAGTTGATCACGACGTCCTCGGTCGGACGGTCGTTGCGACCGGTCGCGGTCGTGGCGATCGCGTCGACCACCTTGCGGCTGTCCGCGTCCGCAACCTCGCCGAAGATGCTGTGCCGACGGTTCAGGTGCGGCGTCGGGCCGACGGTGATGAAGAACTGCGAGCCGTTCGTGTTCGGCCCCGCGTTGGCCATCGCCAGCAGGTACGGACGGTCGAAGGACAGCTCCGGGTGGAACTCGTCGCCGAACTGGTAGCCGGGGCCGCCGAAGCCCTGCCCGAGCGGGTCGCCGCCCTGGATCATGAAGCCGGCGATCACCCGGTGGAAGATCGTGCCGTCGTACAGCGGCGCCGTGGTCTTCTCGCCGGTGCCGGGGTGCTTCCACTCCTTGCTTCCCTCGGCGAGTTCGACGAAGTTGCGCACCGTCTTGGGTGCGTGGTTGCCGAACAGGTTCAGGCGGATGTCGCCCTTGTTCGTGTGCAGGACGGCGACCTGGGTGGCGGACACGGCAGAACTCCCGGGGCTGGTGGATGTGACCGTCCCATCCTGCCATTCCTAGATGCGGCGGGCGATCGCCTTGGCCAGCAGCAGCGCGCTGAGCGAGGTGTCCGAGCGCTGGGTGTGCACGACAACCATCAGCTTGCCCTTGGCGAACACGCAGGCCCAGTCGCGCCGGCCGTCCGGCCCAAAGAACTTGGTGCGGTACAGGACCGCGTCCACGCCCGTGAGGATCGACGGCTTGCCGGTGGCCTGGGTGCCGGTTCTGGTCGCGGTGAGCACCATCGCGTTATGCGCGTCCAGCACGGTGGGGAACCTGCGCGGGACGATGTCCGCGACCGCCTCGAACGGCGGCGCGTAGAAGTAGAAGCGGCAGCCGACCGGCTTGAGCTTGGTGAGCACCGTGGTGCGGTAGACGTGATCTCCCTCGATGTCCGCGACGTTGACCTTCGGGTTCTCGTCCGGCGTGGACGCGATGTACGGGCAACGACGGTCGACCTCGCCGGCGGGCAGCCGCGAGCCGGGCGGCTGGGGCTTCACCGTCCGCGCCGGGCGGGGCACGAACGTCGGTGCCTGGGTGATCACCTGGGTCGCTGTGTGCGTGACGTCGGACGGCCCGGGCGGGCTGGTCGACGCGGTGCAGCCGGTCAGCAGTACGCCGGCGGCTGCAGTCAGCAGGACCCACCGGATGCGCATGGGGTTCACCGTGTCATCGCGGACGCGCCGCCGCGACTCGAGCGGCCTGCTCCGGCAGGGAGTCGTCCAGCGGCTCGAGGTCGGTGCTCTCGCCCCGGCGCGCCAGCGCGCGGCGGAGCAGCTCGTCGGCGAAGCGTGGGCTCTTCGCGAGCACGGGGCCGTGCAGGTAGGTGCCGATCACGTTGTCGCGCACCGCGCCCTCGGTGCGGTCGCGTCCGTTGTTGCCGCGGCCGGGTGCCGTCGTGCCCAGCGGACGCACGCCCGAGCCCAGTTCGGTCAGCCCGCTGTGGTTCTCGTAGCCGACCAGCATCCCGCTGTGCTCGGTCTGCACCGTGTTGTTGCCGATCAGCCGCTCCGCCTGGCCCCGCGTGACGACGTCCAGCACGCCGGTGCCCTCGATGCGCCGGCCGTCATGGGTGACGAACTCGTGGCCGAGCATCTGGTACGTGCCGCAGATCGCGAGCATGACCACGCCGTCGTCGGCCATGGCGCGCAGGTCCGTAGCGCGCGCCGCGAAGTCCGCGCCGATCTCGCCCTGGGCCGCGTCCTGGCCGCCGCCGCCGAGCAGGATGTCGGCGTCGGTCGGCAGCGTGTCACCGACGCTGACCGGCACAACCTCCACCGGCAGGCCCCGCCACTGCAACCGCCGGCGCAGCACCAGGACATTGCCGGTGTCCCCGTAGATGTTCATCTCCCGCGGATACAGGTGCACCAGTTTCATCAGCGCTTTCCACCTTTCAGCGGCGCGGAATCGGGCCGAAAATCCCGCTGAAAGGTGGAAAGCGAGGCGTGCAGCGACCACATCGCGGTGTAGGTGCTGAAGACGATCACGCTCGCGTCCGGCGGGACGGCGTTGATCGCCTCATGCACCGCCTTGTCCAGATCGGGTTCGACGTGCTCGACACCGATGTCGTCGTAGCGCAGCCGGACGGCCATGTCCGCGGCTCGCGTGCCGGCGGTGCTGATCCGTGTCGCGATGCCGGCCAGTCCGGTGAAGTCGACGTCCCACAGCCACGACACGTCCCGCCCGTCCGCGTAGTCGTCGTTGATCGCGATGACGATCGCGGCGGGCGGTTGGGCGCGATCGACGGTGCGCAGGCTCTGCCGGAAGCCCGCCGGGTTCTTCACCAGCTGCAGGGTCAACCGCCGTCCATCGATCGCGAACGACTCGCCGCGGCCGAAGGCGGGACGGACCAGCTCGAGGCCGGTCGCGATCCGGTCCGCGTCCACCCCGAACGTGGCCGCGAGCGCCGCCGCGCCGGCCGCGTTCTGCGCGTTGTGCGCACCCTCGGCCTTCAGCACGACCGCGAGCTCGTCCGCCCCGATGCGGTACCGCGTGCGCGGTTCGGTCGCGGACGGGAGCTCGAGCAGCTCGACGGACGCGTCCTTGTCGGAGACGAACACCGGTCCGCCGTAGAGCTCCTCGTCGTTGGGGAACAGCTCGCGCAGGCCGGGCCGCACCCCGTAGTAGCTGACCGCGGCCCGGGTCCGCCCGGCGAGCGCCGCGATCCGCTCGTCGTCGCGGTTGAGCACCACGTGCCCGGTGGTCGCCGCGGCCACCTTGCCGAGCAGCCGGGCGGTGGTGTCGATCTCGCCGAACCGGTCGAGCTGG
>DASRSS010000315.1:0-12409 GCA_035656335.1 Jatrophihabitantaceae bacterium
GCGAAGACCGACCGGCTCGGCCGGGGTGTCGTCCGGGACAGCGCGCCGGACCCGCCACCAGCGGGGACGGCCCTCGGGCTCGTGAATTTCCTCGGGGCGCCTGTCGTGGTTCATGGCAGCCATGGTGGTCTCCGCGTCTGATCAGGTTCCGTTGTCGTTCAGCCTGCTCACCAGTGCCGTGGCCGGATAGGGAGGTTGGGGCTGTAGCCGCGGGACGTTGGACCCGGTTCACAGCTGGCGGCGAATGCTCACCTTCAGCGCGCCCGTCTCGGCGGCATGAGCGAACACGTCGTACGCGTCGAGCATCTGGTCGAACGCGAACCGGTGCGTCACGAACGCAGCAGAGGTGAGCTGCCCGGCTGACACGAGGCGCAGCAGGGTCGGCGTTGAGCACGTGTCCACGAGGCCGGTGGTGATGGTGACGTCGCGGATCCAGAGCGATTCGAGGTGCAGCGTGGCGGGCTTGCCGTGCACGCCGACGTTTGCGACATGGCCACCCGGGCGAACCAGGCGCGTGCACAGCTCGAACGTGTCGGGCGTACCCACGGCTTCGATCACCACGTCCGCTCCGAGGTCACCGGTCATCGCGTTGATCCGGTCGGCCGGATCCTCGCGGGACGGGTCGATCACCACGTCCGCGCCGAACTGTTTCGCCGCGTCCAACCGCGACGCGGCCGGATCGATCGCGACGACGTGGCCGGGACTGAAGAGCCGTGCCGCGGCGATCGCGGCGAGCCCGATCGGTCCGGCGCCGACGATCACAACCGTGTCGCCGGGACGGACCGCGCCGTTCATCACGCCCACCTCGTACGAGGTCGGGATGATGTCGGAGAGCATCACCGCGGCCTCGTCGTCGACGGTGGCCGGCAGCGGGTAGAGCGACGTGTCGGCGAACGGGATGCGGACGTACTCCGCCTGGGTGCCGTCGATCAGGTGCCCGAGGATCCAACCGCCGCCACCCAGGCACTGGCCGTAGCGGCCCTCGCGGCAGAACCGGCAGCGACCGCAGGCGCTCACGCACGAGACGAGCACGCGGTCGTCCGGGCGCACGGTCGTGACGGCGGGCCCGACTGCCTCGACGGTTCCGACCGCTTCGTGACCCAGGATCCGGCCTGGGGTGGTCTCGGGAACGTCGCCTTTGAGGATGTGCAGGTCCGTGCCACAGATCGTGGTGGTGTCGACGCGGACGATCGCGTCGGTGTCGGCCTGGATGCGTGGGTCCGGGACCTCGTCCCAGCTCTTCTGGCCAGGACCGTGGAAAACGAGAGCTTTCATGATGCACTCCGATTCGAGTTCCCGGCCATGGACCTGGCCGGGGTTGGTGTCACCCGGCGTGGGTGGCCCGGTGCGCTCCGTCGAGGTAGCTGACGAACTGCGGCGGGACGCCCAGCACGACCCGGCGCCCGTGACGGCTGATCGACAGCCCGCGGGGGATGCAGCTGCATTCCCACCCTCGGCAGTCCACGCCCGCGCACACGGTCCGGATCAGGCCCGCCTCGCGGTCGGCGCGGCTCCAGTCAGGGATGTTGCTGACGAGCGCGATCTCGATGACCAATTCGGGGAGCGGGAGCCTGGCGAGCCGTTCGATGTTGGCATCCAGCTCCAGCAACATCGGGGCGAGCAGCAGGTCGGACGTGTCGTGCGGTAGCGCGATCATGACGAGCCTCCCGGGTTGCCAGCAAGCCTGTGATCCGTGAATGGTCGCGAAGCCGGGACGGTTGGTGGCAGGGCCGTTGGACCCGGATCCCGGGACGCAGGTCCTGCCACGCGCGCAGCGTGCGCGAGCGCTTCTTCGGGTGTCGCTGTCATGTCGAGCGGGACGGCGCGGGGCCAGGCGTCGCGCTCCGCGGCGAGACGGCGAGCCACGTCGCCACCGGCTTCGGACGAACTCGCGGCACGTTCCAGGCGCTGCTGTGCGCGACCGGCGGCCAGCTCGACCGGCAGCCGGCACTCCAGTTCGACGACCCGGCTTGCCGTCGACGTGGCGAGCGCGCGGGCAGCTTCTCGACACACCTCGGTCGACCAGGTTGCGTCGGCCACCACTGACCGTCCGTGCCGCAGCAGGACTTCCGCGCGGGCGAGCAGCTCGCGGTACGTCGCAGCCTTTGCCTGCGGTGTATAGCGATTCGGCTGACCGAGTTCCGCTCGCACGTCGTCCGAACTCAGCACCTCCGCCCCGAGGCGCGGGGCGAGCGCATGGGCGAGCGTGGTCTTGCCCGTACCGGGCGCACCGCCCACCAGGATCAGCCGAACCTCGCCCGCCCGTAGGTGGTTCAGTGCCAGCGCGGCGAGTGCTCGCGCCTGTGCAGCGGACCGGTCGTCACCCTGCGCGGCGCGGATGCAGGAGACCTTGGCGCGCACGAAGGCGCGGTAGGCCACGTAGTGGTGTTGCAGCGATTCCGGTGGCACGGACGCCGTCAGCTCCCCGTACCGGTGCAGCAACCGTTCGGCCAGTTCGGCGTGACCGAGATGCTCGAGGTCCATCGCCAGGAACGCGATGTCGTCAAGCACGTCCACCCAGCGCAGCGAGTCGTCGAACTCGAGACAGTCGAGCACGCGCGGCCCGTCGGGCAGGCAGAAGATGTCCTCGGCAATCAGGTCACCGTGACCGTCGACGACGCATCCTGTGTCGGCGCGCGCGTCCAGTAGCGCGGTGCGTCCGGTCACGTAGCGCCGTGCCAGGCGGGCGATGTCGTCGTGCGTCTGCCGGTCCAGCACGGTTCCGCGGTACTGCGTCGTCTCGGCGAGATTGTTGTTCCACCGCGTCAGCAGCGCCGGGCCGCGCCCGGCGTCGGAAATCGCCTCGCCCCGTGCGGCCGCGGCGTGGAAATCGGCCATGATCTCGGCGAGCGCGTCCAGCTCGGCGGTGACATCGGCGCCACTCGAGATGAGCGTCGACATGCGCCGCTTTGCGGGCATCCGCCGCATGACCAGTACGTGTTCACGCACCGCGCCGTCCGAGCCGCGCAGTTCGGCGACGTCGAGGTACACGTCGGGTGCGAGCCGGCGGTTCAGTTCGAACTCGCGGTGACACGCGTCGCGCCGTGCCCGCTCGGTGCGAAAGTCGAGGAAGCCGAGGTCGACCGGCTTCTTGATCTTGTACGCGAGATCGCCGACGAGGATCACCACGCCGCTGTGCGTTTCGCAGAGCTGCGCAGAGCAGTTCGCCGCGAGAGCCAGGGGACTGTTCACTTCGACACGCCTCGTTCCTGTGGCTGCCACCCACGCTAGGTGGCGCTGCCGGTAGCGGGCAGAGTCCGAAGTGCGGTCACGGCAGGGCGAATCCTCCCGAGCCGGGACAGGACCGCAGCCTTGGGCGATGAGGGCAAACGGCCCTGTCGCAGCTCGCACCGCCGGCTCACGCTTGGCCACATGACTCAGACACAGAACAAGACCGACCACGAACTGAAGATCGCCATCGACGCCGAGCTGGAGTGGGCGCCGAACGTCCGGGCCGACCGCGTCGGTGTGTCCGTGCATGACGGCGCGGTGACGTTGTCGGGACAAGTCGAGACGTATCCGGAGAAGGAAGCTGCGGTCCGCGCCGCGCTGCGCATCCGCGGGGTGACGGCGGTGGCGGACGAAATCGCCGTCGAACACCGCTGGGGTCCCCGGGACGACGCCGACATCGCGCGCGAGGCGGGTGCCGCGCTCGAGCGCAGCGTCGTCGTGCCGGAGAACGCCGTGAAGGCGACCGTGCACGACCACGTCGTGACCCTCACCGGTGCGGTGCCCTGGCGGTACCAGCGCGAAGCCGCGTGGCACGCGGTGTCGGCACTGCCCGGCGTGGCCGGTGTCGTCGATCAGGTCGTCATCACGCCGGCCGCGACGATCTCGGCGGCGAAGGCGAAGTCCAAGATCACATCTGCGCTCGTCCGCAATGCTCAGCTGGACGCCAATCGCATCACGGTCGGTGTCCACGGCACTGAGGTCACCCTCTCGGGCACCGTGTCCTCCTGGGCCGAGCGGCGGCAGGCAGAACACGCCGCCTGGTCCGCGCCCGGCGTCACCGGCGTCCGGAACCAGATCACCGTTTCCGCTTGAGCAGGTAGCCATGGACAGGACGGTCGTCGTCGGCGTCGGAGCACTGGACCAGGACGCCGCCGTGCTTGCCTGGGCGGCTGATCAGGCGTGCCGCTCCGGTGACGGGTTGTTCGTCGTACACGCGTATCGAACCCTGGTGAGCGCGGATCACTACTGGCCACAGCTCGTGCGCGCGAACGACGCGCGCCGCGGAGACGCGCAACACGTCGTGGCGTCGGCCGTCCAGCTCGCTCGCGCCAGGTGCCCGCGGCTGTGCGCGGACGGTTCCTCGATCGCGGGACCGGTGAGCGTGGTCCTCGACGACGTGTCGCACGTCGCCGAACTGCTCGTCGTCGGGCGCCGTGCCGGGTCGCCGGCGCCCGATGTGCGTCAACTCGCGTCCGGATCGGCGTGCCCCGTGGTGTTCGTGGGCGCGCAGCCGCGTGACGAGGGCCCGGTCGTCGTGCTCCTCGACCGCGACGCCGTGGCTGACGGATTCTCGGCTGCGGTCGACTTCGGGTTCGCCGCGGCCGCGCAGCGCGGCGCCGGCCTGCTCGTCGTCCAGTCCGAGCTACCCGATTTCTCCCGCGGGCCAGCGGCATTGGCGGCGCAGACCGAACGTCAGGAGCAGCTCGACATCGTGCTCGACGACTGGCGGGAGCGGTTCCCGTCGGTCGGCGTCGCCGTCGAACTGCGACGCGAACCGATCGCGGACAGCGCGAACCGATTGCTGGCAGCCGCGCAACTGCTCGTTCTGGCAGGCGGGTCCCGGGACCTGTGCACCTCACTCGAATGCGCGCCGCACGAAGCGGCAATCGTCGTCCTGCCCCCCACAACGCATAGGAGTTCACCATGCAGTACGTCGCACCTGGACAACCGGGCAGCATCGTTACCGTTGCTTCTCGCTACGAGAACTTCATCGGCGGCAAATGGCTCGCCCCGACAGAGGGCAGGTATCGGGTCGACCTGACCCCAGCCACCGCGCAACCGATCACCGAGGTCGCCGATTCCACGCCGGCCGACATCGAGCTGGCGCTCGACGCGGCACACGCCGCGAAGGACGCGTGGGGCGCCGCGTCCGCGACCGTGCGGGCCGCCGTCCTCAACGCGATCGCCGATGCGATCGAGCAGAATACGGAAATGCTCGCGGTCGCCGAGAGCTGGGACAACGGCAAACCGGTCCGCGAGACGCTCGGCGCGGACATCCCGCTGGTGGTCGACCACTTCCGTTACTTCGCTGCCGCGGCGCGCGCCGAAGAGGGCCGCTCGACCGAGATCGACAAGGACACCGTCGCGTACCACTTCCGGGAGCCGCTGGGCGTCGTCGGGCAGATCATCCCGTTCAACTTCCCGCTGCTGATGGCCGCTTGGAAGCTGGCGCCTGCGCTCGCCGCAGGCAACTGCTCGGTGATGAAGCCGGCATCGCCGACGCCGTGGTCGATCCTCAAACTCATGGAGGTGATCGAAGGCGTCGTGCCGCCCGGCGTGATCAACGTCGTGAACGGTCCCGGCGCCGAGATCGGCAAGGCGCTCGCGTCGAACAGCAGGATCGCGAAGATCGGCTTCACCGGTGAGACCGTCACCGGCCGGTTGATCATGCAGTACGCGGCACAGAACATCATTCCGTCGACTGTCGAGCTCGGCGGCAAGTCGCCGAACATCTTCTTCAACGACGTGATGGCAACCGACGACAGCTTCCTGGACAAGGCCGTGGAGGGGTTGGTGCTCTACGCGTTCAACAAGGGCGAGGTCTGCACCTGCCCGTCGCGCGCGCTGATCCAGGCCGACATCTACGACGAGTTCATGGACCGCTGTCTGAAGCGGATCGCCGCGATCAAGCAGGGCAACCCGCTGGACACCGCGACCCAGCTCGGCGCACAGGTCTCCGCGCAGCAGTTGAACAAGATCGTCTCCTACATCGGGATCGGCCGCGACGAAGGCGCCGAGGTGCTCATCGGTGGCGGTCGGGCGCGGTTCGACGGGGAGCTGGCCGACGGCTACTACGTGCAGCCGACCGTCCTCAAGGGCAACAACCACATGCGGGTGTTCCAGGAGGAGATCTTCGGCCCGGTGCTCGCGGTCACCACGTTCACCGACGAGGCGGACGCCCTGGCGATCGCGAACGACACGCTGTACGGCCTCGGTGCCGGGGTGTGGACGCGTGACGGCAACCGGGCGTACCGCATGGGCCGGGCGATCAAGGCCGGTCGGGTGTGGACGAACTGCTACCACCAGTACCCGGCGGGTGCGGCGTTCGGCGGCTACAAGGTGTCCGGCATCGGCCGGGAGAACCACCGGATGATGCTCGACCACTACAGCCAGACGAAGAACCTGCTGGTCAGCTACAGCGCTCAGCCGCTCGGGCTGTTCTGACCGTGCCGGTGCGCATCGTCGCCACTCCGGCGGCACGCGAGGCGATAGCTCGCCTGCGTGCCGCGCGGGGCGGCGGCCTGATGTTCGTGCAGTCGGCCGGGTGTTGCGCCGGCAGCGTGCCGATGTGCTTCCCGGACGGAGAATTCCTGGTCGGCGCCGGCGATGAACTGCTCGGCGAGGTCGACGGCTGCCGCTGCTACATCGACAAGCGGCTGGACGCCGCGTGGGGGAAGAGCAGTTTCGTCCTCGACGTCGAGCCAGGTGAGCCCGAGGGGCTGTCGTTGTCCGCGGGCGAACACCTGCGCTTCGTGACCCGTGCCGCGGCAACCGAGGCAGGATGAACCCATGCGGGCGTGGGCGGTCCAGCAGTGCGCACCGATCGACTCGAGGGCCGGTGGGGGCCCGCTGCGCCGGATTGAACGGGACGCGCCGCAGCCGGGCTCGCACCAGGTGCGCGTACGGGTCAGCTGTTGCGGTGTGTGCCGCACCGATCTCCACGTGGTCGAGGGCGATCTGGTGCCCAAGCGCGCGGGCGTGACCCCCGGCCACGAGGTGGTCGGTCGTGTCGATGCCGTCGGGCCGGGCGCCGGCCGGTTCGCCGTCGGGGACCGGATCGGCATCCCGTGGCTGGGGAGCACGGACGGGACGTGCCGTTTCTGCCGCCGCGGTGCGGAGAACCTCTGCGAACATCCGCGCTTCACCGGCTGGGACGTCGATGGCGGGTACGCCGACTACTGCGTCGCGGACGAGGCTTATGCGTACCGGCTGCCGGACTCGTTCGACGACGAGCAAGCAGCACCGCTGCTGTGCGCCGGCATCATCGGCTACCGGTCGCTGCGCGCCGCCGCGGTACCGCCAGGCGGTCGGCTGGGCATCTACGGGTTCGGCGGCAGCGCTCACCTCACCGCGCAGCTCGCGTTGCACGAGGGAATGCGCGTCCACGTGTTGACCCGCGGCGAACACAACCAACGCCTGGCGACCCGGCTCGGCGTCGACTCCGTCGGTGGTGCGGCGGACGCGCCGCCCGAGCCGCTGGACGGAGCAATCCTGTTCGCGCCCGCCGGCGAGCTCGCGCCGGTCGCGCTGCGGGCGCTCGATCGCGGCGGCACCCTGGCCGTCGCCGGCATCTGGTGCTCGGACGTCCCGGCGCTGAACTACGCCGACGAGCTGTTCCAGGAGCGCCGGCTGCGCAGCGTCACCGCGAACACCCGCACGGACGGCGAGGAGTTCCTCGCGTTGGCCGAGCGATTCGGAATCCGGGCGACGACGACGGCCTACCCGATGACCGAGGCGCCGCGCGCGCTCAGCGACCTGGCGCACGGCCGGTTCGGTGGTGCCGCCGTCCTGCACAACTGAGACCGGCGGCACTTTCGAACGATCTGGGACCTCCGTCCCGATGGCCCGGGCCGCTCGGCCCTACGCGCGGTCGGCGACGTGATCAAGGGTGGAAGGCGCTGAAAGCGACGCGCCCCGCTACCCCCTTCCCGACGATCGGAGTGCCGGATGGATCCGACCACACTGGCGCGCTGGCAGTTCGCCACGACGACGATCTACCACTTCTTCATCGTGCCGCTGTCGATTGGGCTCACGCTGCTGGTCGCCACCATGCAGTCGCTCGCCTACGTCAAGCGCGGCACCGACGACGGTGCCACCTGGGACCGGGCCTCCCGGTTCTGGGGCCGGATCATGCTCGTGCTGTTCGCGCTGGGCGTCGTCACGGGCATCGTCCAGGAGTTCCAGTTCGGCATGAACTGGTCCGTCTACTCACGCTTCGTCGGCGACATCTTCGGCGCGCCGTTGGCGATGGAGGGCCTGATCGCCTTCTTCCTGGAGTCCACCTTCCTCGGGTTGTGGGTCTTCGGACGTGGCCTGCTCAGCCCTCGGCTGCACCTAGCGATGATCTGGCTGGCGGCGATCGGCACCGTCGCGAGCGCCTACTTCATCCTTGCCGCGAACAGCTTCATGCAGCATCCGGTGGGGCTGGTCTACAACGCCGCACACCACCGGGTCGAGCTGACGTCCATCTGGAAGCTACTGACCAACTCCACCCAGCTGGTCACCTTCCCGCACACGATCCTCGCCGCGCTCATGACGGCCGGGACGATCCTCGTCTCGGTCAGCGCCTGGCACCTGCGCCGTGACGCAGAGACGACGGACGCGGTGCACCGCAAGGTGGCCGCGCTCGGCCTGGGCGTGGTGCTCGTGGGCGCGGTCGGTGTCAGTGCCGTCGGCCACGTCCAGGGCCAGATCATGACGAAGCAGCAACCGATCAAGATGGCTGCAGCCGAGGCGTTGTGGGACACCAAGGACCACGCGTCGTTCAGCCTGTTCGCCTACGCGAGCGTCGAAGAGGGCCACAACAAGATCGACATTGCGGTTCCCGACGGGCTGTCGATCCTGGCCACCAACCACCCGGGCGGGACGGTCCAGGGCATCAACGACGTGCAGGCCGCCGAGCAGGCGAAGTACGGGCCCGGCAGCTACGTGCCGGTGGTCTGGATGGCGTACTGGTCGTTCCGGCTGATGATTGGCTTCGGTGTGCTCGCCGCGTTGATCGCGCTCGGCATGATCGTCCAATGGCGCCGCAAGCGCATGCAGCACAGCAAGACGCTGCTGCGGATCGCGACCTGGACGGTGGTACTGCCGCTGCTGGCCAACACCGCCGGCTGGCTGTTCACCGAGACCGCCCGCCAGCCCTGGTTGGTGTACGGGCTGCTGAAGACATCGGCGGGCGTCAGCCCCAATGTTTCGGCGGGCTTCGTGCTGACCACGTTGATCGGCTTCACGACGCTGTACGGCGTGCTCGGGGTCATCTGTTTCCGCATCACCAAGCGCATCGCCCAGACCGGACCCGATCGGGACGCCCCGCCACTGGACGACGTCCCTGCCGGCGACGAGCTCAGCCTCGTCTGAGGCGACACCAACGAGGAGATCTTCGATGCAGGCGTTCTGGTTCGGCGTCATCGCGGTCCTGTGGGCGATGTTCTTCCTGCTGGAGGGATTCGACTTCGGCGTCGGAATGCTGTTGCCCGTCGTCGGTACGGACGAGCCCGCTCGGCAGGCTGTGGTCCGGACGATCGGGCCGGTGTGGGACGGCAACGAGGTGTGGTTACTCGTCGCAGGTGGTGCCACGTTCGCGGCCTTCCCGGCTTGGTACGCGGGCATGTTCTCCGGGTTCTACTTGGCGTTCGCGCTGCTGCTGGTCGGGCTGATCGTCCGCGGCATCGGCATCGAGTACCGGGGCAAGGCCGAAACCGCGGCGGGACGGGCCTGGTGCGACGCGGGCTTCGCCGCCGGCTCACTGATTCCCGCGTTGCTGCTGGGCGTGGCATTCGGCAACCTGCTGCGCGGGGTGCGGATGGACGCGGCCGGCAACATGACCAGTGGGTTCTTCTCGCTGCTGAACCCGTACGCGCTGCTGGGTGGCTTGACGACGCTCACGTTGTTCGCGTTCCACGGCGCGGTCTTCCTGCTGCTGCGCTCGAGCGGACCGGTGCACGCGGCGACCGCACGGTTGCTGCCGCGGCTGGCGATCGTGACCGGCGCGATCGCGGTCGCCTTCCTGGCGTGGACGTCGCAAGTACGTGGCGGATCGGTGAGCCGGATGCTCGCGGTGGTCATCGCGGTGGCGTTCCTCGTCGCCGCGCTCAACGTGATCCGCGGTCGGGAGGCTCTTGCCTTCGCTGCGAGCGCCGTCACCACGCTGCTCGTGCCGATCTGGGTGTTCGCCTGCCTGTGGCCGGATGTACTGCCCGCACGCAACCACGCGGCTTGGTCGCTGACCGTGCACAACGCCAGCTCCAGCCACTACACGCTCACCGTCATGACGATCGTCGCGCTGATCATGACACCGATCGTGCTGGCGTATCAGGCCTGGTCGTACTGGGTGTTCCGGGCGCGAGTCACCGGCTCGGATCTCGGCGGAGACGGCTACGGCGGGGGCGGGTCGACGCGTCCCGCCGGCCCCGACGGCGGCGCGCTCGGCCGCACGATCACAGCTGCCCGCCGGTCCGCTCGCGACATGCTCGGCGACGGTACCGCGAAGCCGCATACATGAGCCGAGTAGCGGCACGCCGTCCGATCGATCCCCGGCTGCTGCGGGCGGTGCCGGCCGCGCGGACCCTGCTGCTCGCACTGACCGCGCTGCAGGGCGCTGGTGCACTGCTGGTACTCGTTCAGGCGGGCGTGCTCGCCCGGCTGATCGTGTCGATCCTCCAGCATGGCGAGTCCGGGCGCACCCTGCTGGCGCGACTGGTGCTTCTCGCCCTCGTCGGGATCGGCCGGTCCACGCTGGCCGCGGCGCAGGAGTGGACGGTCGCACGGGCCTCGACACGCATCCGCGCCGACCTGCGGCTGCGGGTGCTGCGGGCGGTGGTGCGGCTCGGCCCGGGCTGGGTCGACCGGCAGCCGTCCGGACGGGTGGTCACCGCGGCCGGGCCCGGTCTGGAGGGACTGGACGGGTACCTCACCCGAGCCGTGCCGGCGCTGGTCGCGGCTGCGGTGGTGCCGCCGCTGGTGCTCGCGCGGATCGGCCTGGCCGATTGGTCCGCGGCGCTGCTGCTGGTCGCCGCGCTGCCGCTCGTGCCCCTGTTCATGGTGCTGGTCGGCATCGCCACCAAGCGCAGCATGGACCGCCAGTACGCCGCGTTGGCTCGGCTGGCCGGGCACTTCCTCGATCTCGTGCAGGGCATGACCACGCTGAAGATCTACGGCCAGGCGAAGCGGCAGGTCGAAACGGTGCGACGCGGCACCGACGCGTACCGCAGGCACACGATGGCGACGCTGCGCTCGGCGTTCCTGTCCGGTCTGGTGCTCGACCTCATCGCGACGTTGTCGGTCGCGGTGGTGGCCGTCGACATCGGGCTGCGGCTGGATCACGGCAGCCTCGACCTCTGGACGGCGCTGGTCGTCCTGCTGCTGGCACCGGAACTCTTCGCGCCGTTGCGGGCGGTCGGCGCGCAGCACCACGCGAGCGAGGAGGGCCGGGTCGCGACGGCGGCCGCGCTGGACGTGGTGACCGAGGCCGACATGGTCCGCGACCGCCTGCCCCACGGCCTCGGCACCGCGCCGGTGACCGCGACGACCGGTTCGCTGACGCTGCACGGCGTGCGTGTCGAGTACCCGGGTCGCAGTGCGGCAGCGCTCGGCGGCGTCGACCTGCGACTGTGGCCCGGCGAGGTCGTCGCGCTGCAAGGACGCAGCGGCGGCGGGAAGACCACGCTGTTGGCCTGCCTGCTCGGCTTCGTCCGGCCGGCCGCCGGGCGGATCACCGTCGGGACGTCCGGGGGCGACGTCGACCTCGGCACGCTCGACCTCGCGGCGTGGCGGAACCAGCTGGCCTGGGTGCCGCAGCGGCCGCGGCCGTCGCGGGACACCGTCGCCGCGGAGATCGCGATGGGTGACCCCGCGGCCACGCCCGGACAGCTGGCGGCCGTGATCGCGGCGTGCCGGGCGCCGTCCGGCGACACCGCGCTCGGGGAGGCCGGCGCGTCGGTCTCGGCCGGGCAGCGGCGCCGCGTCGCGCTCGCTCGGGCGCTGCTGCGGGCCCGCCGTCAGCAGGCCGCGGGCGCGGTACCGATCGTGCTGCTGGACGAACCCAGCGAGGATCTGGACCAGGAGACCGAGCGGGTCGTGGCCGCCGTGGTCGCCGACCTCGCCGGGACGGCCACCGTGCTGATCGCGACGCACAGCGAGCGGCTGGCGTCGATCGCCGACCGGCGCGTGGTCCTCGCCGGCGGAATGGTCGCCGCCGACGAGCCGCAGCAAGCGGAGCGCCCGCGACCCGTGACGGTTCCCGCGCCCGTCAACGAGGAAGTGGGCGCGCCAGCGACGGTGTCACCGCGCGGAGGTCCAACTCTGGCTCGGCTGCGCGACGCGCTGCCGCTACGCCGGTTCGCCGGGCGGCTGATCGCGGCCGGGCTGCTCAGCGGGGCGGCAGGAATCTCCGGCCTGGCCCTCACCGGCACCTCGATCTGGCTGATCTGCCGGGCGGCGCAGCACCCGAACGTGCAGG
>DASRSS010000316.1:0-23892 GCA_035656335.1 Jatrophihabitantaceae bacterium
CAGGATCACCTCTTGCCTCAAGATCGACATCCCGCCATGCCCGCACGCCTGCAGACCGCGCAGGCCCTCCATCCCGTCGTCGCCGCCATCACCGAGCGCATCGCGGCGCGCTCTGCCCCGCGGCGCCGCGCCTACCTGACCGCGCTCGACGCGGCCGCCGGCGAGTCGCGCCCGCGCCGCGCCGGCCTCGGCTGCGCGAACCAGGCGCACGGGTTCGCCGCATGTGCGCCGTCCACGAAGGCCGTGCTGCGCCGCGCGGAGCGTCCGCAGCTGGGCATCGTCACCGCGTACAACGACATGCTGTCCGCGCACCAGCCGTACGCGACGTATCCGGACGCGATCAAGCACGCGGCCCGTCGCGCGGGTGCGGTCGCCCAGGTCGCCGGCGGCGTGCCCGCGATGTGCGACGGGATCACCCAGGGCCATCCCGGCATGGAGCTGAGCCTGTTCAGCCGCGACGTGATCGCGATGTCCACGGCGATCGCGCTGAGCCACGACGTGTTCGACGGGGCGCTGCTGCTCGGCGTCTGCGACAAGATCGTCCCCGGGCTGGTCATCGGCGCGCTGCAGTTCGGCCACCTGCCCGCCGCGCTCGTGCCTGCCGGCCCGATGCGCCCGGGCCTGCCGAACATCGAGAAGAAGCGGCTGCGCACCCTGCACGCGGACGGCCGGATTGGCGACGAGGAGCTACTGGACGCCGAGGCGGCCAGCTACCACAGCCCGGGCACCTGCACGTTCTACGGAACGGCCAACTCCAACCAACTGCTCGCCGACGTGATGGGCCTGCACCTGCCCGGCGCCGCGTTCGTCGCACCCGGCACGCCGCTGCGCGACGCGCTCACCGCGGCCACCACGCAGCGCGTTGCGCACGTGACGCGCCTGAGCGAGGAGTGGACGCCGATCGGGCGGCTCGTGGACGAGCGGGTGATCGTGAACGGCACCGTCGCGCTGCTGGCCACCGGCGGCTCGACCAACCACACCATGCACCTGGTCGCGATCGCCGCGGCCGCCGGCATCGAGCTGACCTGGGACGACATCGACGCGCTGTCCGCGGTCGTCCCGCTGCTCGCGCGCATGTACCCGAACGGCCCCGCGGACGTGAACGCCTTCCATGCGGCCGGCGGCACGCCCTTCCTGATCGCCGAGCTGCTCGCGGCCGGACTGCTGCACGAGGACGTCGACACGCTCGCCGGTCGCGGCCTGTCGCGCTACCGGCACGAACCGGTACTGGTCGACGGCGAGCTGCGCTGGCGGCCCGCGCGCGCCGCGTCCGGGGACCCGGCGGTCGTGCGTACCGCGGCCGAGCCGTTCCGCCCGGACGGCGGGCTGCGGCTGCTCAGCGGAAATCTCGGCCGGGCCGTGCTGAAGGTGTCCGCGGTCGCGCCGGAGCACCTGGTCACCGAGGCGCCCGCGCGCGTGTTCACCGACCAGGCCGGATTCCTGGCCGCGTTCGCGGCGGGGGAGCTGGACCGCGACGTGGTGGTCGTCGTCCGGTTCCAGGGCCCGCGCGCGAACGGGATGCCGGAGCTGCACAAGCTCGTGCCCGCGCTGTCGGTGCTGATGAAGCGCGGGCACCGCGTCGCGCTGGTCACCGACGGCCGGATGAGCGGCGCGTCCGGCACCGTGCCCGCGGCGATCCACGTGACGCCCGAGGCGGTGGACGGCGGCCCGCTGGCGCGGTTGCGCGACGGCGACGTGCTGCGCGTGGACGCCGGCGGCGGGCGGATCGAGGTGCTGGTCGGCTCCGACGAGCTGCTCGCGCGGGAGCCCGCCGAGGCACCGCGCGGGCAGACGTCCCTGGGACGCGGCCTGTTCGAACCGATGCGGCGGCTGGTCGGCCCGGCCGACCGCGGCGCCTCGGTGTTCGCGCCGGAGCCGATCGCCGAGGAGGCATTCGTATGAACGTGCTGGACCTGTCGCCCGTCGTCCCGGTGGTCGTGCTCGAGGACCGCGCCCACGCCGTCCCGCTGGCCCGCGCGCTGCTGGCCGGCGGCATCCCGGTCGTCGAGGTGACGTTGCGCTCGGACGCCGCGCTGGACTCCGTCCGCGCCATCGCCGCCGAGGTGCCCGGCATGGTCGTCGGCGCCGGCACGGTGTGCAGCGCGGCGCAGGCCGAGGCCGCGGTCGCCGCCGGGGCGCAGTTCCTGGTCAGCCCCGGGTCGACCGGCCAACTGTTGGACGCGCTGGCCGAGCAGGCCGTGCCGTTCCTCGCGGGCGTGGCGACGCCGTCGGAGATGCTGCGGCTGCTCGAGCGCGGGATCACCGAGGCCAAGCTGTTCCCGGCGAGCGCCGTCGGCGGGACCGCGCTGCTCAAGGCGGTAGCCGGGCCGCTGCCGCAGCTGCGGTTCTGCCCGACCGGCGGGATCAGCGCGGCCAGCGCCCCGGAATACCTGGCGCTGCCGAACGTCGGCTGCGTCGGCGGCAGCTGGCTGGCCCCGGCGGACGCGCTGGCGTCCGGCAGCTGGGACCGGATCACCGAGCTGGCCCGCGCCGCCGCCGCGCTGGCTGTTGGCCGCTGAGCAGGGCGACACGCCGTAGCATCGCCTGCTGCGGGGCCAACACGGCGCGTGGGACGGCGGATTTCCGGGCGCGGGCCCGCCGCTGGTAGCCTGGGACCCTGGGCACGCGTAAGCGGAGCCCGCGCAGCGTGCGTTCACTTCCCGTCGTGACGAAAACCGGCGGGGCGCCCCTGCACCGATCACGAGGAGAACCGTCAACGTGCCGTTGAGCAGTGACGTCAAGAAGCAGATCATCGCCGAGTACGGCGCCAACGCGTCCGACAGTGGCTCCGCCGAGGTGCAGGTCGCGCTGCTGAGCAAGCGCATCAGCGATCTCACCGAGCACCTGAAGGTGCACAAGCACGACCACCACACCCGTCGTGGTCTGCTGCTGCTGGTCGGCCGCCGCCGGCGGCTGCTGAACTACCTGGCCAAGACCGACATCAACCGGTACCGCTCGATCATCGAGCGGCTCGGTCTGCGCCGATAGTCCTCTCGGGGGCGATTCCGTCAGGAGTCGCCCCCGAACTGCTTCACAACTGAACACCCCCGCCGGACGCACCTTTGCGCGTCCTTGCGACTACTGAACCTCCAACGACGCCGGTCCTCGGTAGTGGCGGACGGACCGATCCGGTTCGCCCGCTTCGATCGAAGACCGGCACCTGGAACCAAGGTGTGAGCTCGTACGTCGCACGTGCCTCCGGCATCGCCACGTACGAGAGGAGACCTCTATGTCTGAGGCCAACCAGAACGAGGACGGCGTCTTCGAGGCCGTCGCCACCATCGACAACGGCAGCTTCGGCAAGCGGTCGGTCCGCTTCGAGACCGGGCGGCTGGCCAAGCAGGCCGCCGGTTCCGTCGTCGCCTACCTGGACGACGACACCATGCTGCTGTCGGCCACCACGGCCGGCAAGCACCCCCGTGAGGGCTTCGACTTCTTCCCGCTGACGGTCGACGTCGAGGAGCGCATGTACGCGGCGGGCCGCATCCCCGGCTCGTTCTTCCGCCGCGAGGGCCGTCCGTCCGAGGACGCAATCCTGACCTGCCGCCTGATCGACCGGCCGCTGCGCCCGACGTTCATCAAGGGCCTGCGCAACGAGGTCCAGGTCGTCATCACGGTCATGGCGCTGAACCCCGATCACGCGTACGACGTGCTCGCGATCAACGCCGCGTCGGCGTCCACGCAGATCTCCGGCCTGCCGTTCAACGGCCCGGTCGGCGGCACCCGCGTGGCGCTGATCGACGGCCAGTGGGTCGGCTTCCCGACGCACAGCGAGCTCGAGCGGGCCACGTTCGACATGGTCGTGGCCGGCCGTGCGCTCCCCAGCGGCGAGGTCGCGATCATGATGGTCGAGGCCGAGGCCACCGAGCGGACGATCGAGCTCGTCGAGGGCGGCGCCACCCGTCCGACCGAGGAGGTCGTGGCCGAGGGCCTGGAGGCCGCCAAGCCGTTCATCGCCGAGCTGTGCCGCGCGCAGGCCGAGCTGGCCAAGGTCGCTGCGAAGGAGACCCGCGAGTTCCCGATCTTCCTGGACTACCAGGACGACGTGCTGGAGGCTGTCACCGCCGAGGTGTCCGAGCCGCTGGCGCGGGCGCTGACCATCGCCGACAAGCAGGAGCGCGAGGCGGAGCTCGACCGGATCAAGGAGCTGGCCAAGGAGCTGGTCGCGCCGCGCTTCGAGGGACGCGAGAACGAGATCAGCCCGGCCTACCGGTCGCTGACCAAGAAGCTGGTGCGCCAGCGCATCCTGCGCGACAAGGTCCGCATCGACGGCCGCGGCCTGGCCGACATCCGCACCCTGTCCGCCGAGGTCGAGGTCGTGCCCCGCGTGCACGGCTCCGCACTGTTCCAGCGCGGCGAGACCCAGATCCTGGGCATCACCACGCTGAACATGCTGGGCATGGAGCAGAAGCTGGACACGCTCAGCCCGGTGCGCACCAAGCGGTACATGCACAACTACAACTTCCCGCCGTTCTCCACCGGTGAGACCGGCCGCGTCGGTTCGCCGAAGCGCCGCGAGATCGGCCACGGCGCGCTGGCCGAGCGGGCGCTCGTCCCGGTGCTGCCGGGTCGCGACGAGTTCCCGTACGCGATCCGCCAGGTGTCCGAGGCGCTCGGCTCCAACGGCTCGACGTCGATGGGCTCGGTCTGCGCCTCGACGCTCGCCCTGCTCAACGCCGGTGTGCCGCTGAAGGCGCCGGTGGCCGGCATCGCCATGGGCCTGGTCTCCGACGAGGTCGACGGCAAGACCGAGTACGTCGCGCTGACGGACATCCTCGGCGCCGAGGACGCGTTCGGCGACATGGACTTCAAGGTCGCCGGCACCCGCGAGTTCGTGACGGCGCTGCAGCTGGACACCAAGCTCGACGGCATCCCGTCCGAGGTGCTCGCCGCCGCGCTCAAGCAGGCCCGCGACGCGCGCCTGCACATCCTGGACGTCATGGCCGAGGCCATCGACGGGCCGGACGAGATGAGCCCGTACGCGCCGCGCGTGTCCGTGGTGAAGATCCCGGTCGACAAGATCGGCGCGGTCATCGGCCCCAAGGGCGCGATGATCAACTCGATCCAGGACGACACCGGCGCGCAGATCACGATCGAGGACGACGGCACGATCTACGTCGGCGCCGAGGACGGCCCATCCGCGCAGGCCGCGATCGACCGCATCAACGCGATCGCCAACCCGCAGATGCCCAAGGTGGGCGAGCGCTTCCTCGGGACGGTGGTCAAGACCGCCGCGTTCGGCGCGTTCGTCTCGCTGCTGCCGGGCAAGGACGGCCTGGTGCACATCTCGAAGCTGGGTCGCGGCAAGCGCATCGGCAAGGTCGAGGACGTCGTCAACGTCGGCGACAAGATCCAGGTCGAGATTCTGGAGATCGACCAGCGCGGCAAGATCAGCCTGGGCCTGGTCGACGACTCGTCCGACAGCGCCGCCGTCCCCACGGCCGACGCCGCCGAGGCCTGATCCATCGATACTTGGCCCCGTAGCAGGGCACGCAGCGGCGTGTTTCCCTGCTACGGGGCCAAGTGTGTTTGCTGAGGCTGATGTAGAGGACCGGTGATGCGGGCGTTCGGGTTGCGGGAGCTGCCCACGGAGGTGCGCGCGCTCGTCGTCGTCGCGTTCATGGTCGCCCTCGGCTACGGCGTCGTGGCGCCGGCGATCCCGCTGTTCGCGCGCGAGTTCGGCGTCAGCAAGACCGCGGCGAGCGCGGTGATCAGCGCCTTCGCGTTCCTGCGCCTGATCACCGCGCCGTTCGTCGGCCGGCTGGTGAACGCGTTCGGCGAGCGGGTCATGCTCGCCACCGGCATCGGTGTCGTGGCCGTCTCCAGCGCGCTCGCCGGGCTGTCCCAGGCGTACTGGCAACTGCTCGTGCTGCGCGGCATCGGCGGCGCGGGCTCGGTCATGTTCAGCGTCAGCGCCGCGAGCATCCTGGTGCGGGTCACGCCCAGCCATCTGCGCGGACGGGCCCAGGGCACGTGGGCGGGCGCGTTCCTGCTCGGCATGATCGCCGGGCCGGCCGTCGGCACGGTCGCGGCGTGGTCGCTGCGGGCGCCGTTCTTCCTGTACGCCGGGACGCTCGTGATCGCCGGCGCGCTCGGGCTGAGCACGCTGCGGCACAGCGAGTTCGCGGCCCGCCAGCGGGTGCGCGAGACGACCGTGCCGCTGCGTTCGGCGCTGCGCCAGCGCGCCTACCTGGCCGCGCTCGTCGCCGGGTTCGCCGGCGACTTCGCGATCGTCGGCGCGCGCTCGGCGATGGTGCCGCAGTTCGTCACGGACCGCCTGCACCTCGGCTCGGGCTGGGTCTACGCCGCGTTCCTGCTGGTCAGCGTCGTCAGCGGGATGCTGCTGATGCCGTTCGGCCGCGTCGCCGACACCCGGGGCCGGCGGCCGGTCATGGTCGCGGGCCTGCTCGCGGCCGCGGCCGGCTTCGCGGTGCTGCCGTCCGCGCTGTCTATCGGCGGCCTGCTGGTCGCGATGGTGTTGCTGGGCGTCGGCGGGGCCGCGGACTCGGTCGCGCCCGGCGCGGTCATGGGCGACGTCGTCGGCGGCGGCAGGGGAGGCGGCGTGGTCGCGCTGTTCCAGATGGCCGGCGATCTCGGTGCCGTCGTCGGCCCGGTGTGCGCGGGGTGGCTCGCGGACGCGCACGGCTACGGGCCGATGTTCCTGGTCAACGCGGCGGTGTGCGCCGTCCCGTTGCTGGCCGTCGCCGCCGCCCCGGAGACGCTGCTGCGCGCCACCCCGGAGCCGGCGGCCGAAGCGGCCTGACGCGCCGAACCGTTCCGGCTCGCGCGACCGAAGCCGTCCCCTCTGCTAATGTCTAGTAACTCGATAGAGTTAACAGGCAAACTAGGAAGGGGTTCACGACGTGATCAGGTTCCGGACCGGGCGCGACCGCGCGCTCGCGGGAGGCGTTCTGGCTGCACTGACCGGCGCGGCGATCGGGCTGGCCGGCTGCTCGTCCAGCGGCGGCGCGGGCGCTGCCGACAAGGTCGCGATCGTGGGCTTCTCGGTGCTCAAGCCGGGCTACGACGCGGTGGAAAAGGCGTTCCAGGCCACGCCTGCGGGCAAGGGCGTCAGCTTCTCCGCCTCGTACGGCGCCAGCGGCAGCCAGAGCAAGGCGGTGGCCAGCGGCCAGCCCGCGGACTACGTCGGCCTGTCCCTCGAGCCGGACATGAGCAACCTGGTGCCGCGGTTCGTCGACCCGTCGTGGAACGCCGGGCCGACCAAGGGCATCGGCACCACCTCGGTGGTCGCGATCGTGGTCCGTCCCGGAAACCCGCTGCACATCACCGGCTGGGAGGACCTGATCAAGCCGGGCGTGCAGATCGTGACGCCCGACCCGGCGACGTCCGGCTCGGCGAAGTGGAACATCCTGGCCGCGTACACGCACAAGCTGCAGACCGGCGGGACGGACGCCGACGCGAAGGCGTACCTCGCTGCGTTCTTCAAGCACGTCGTCAGCAAGCCGGCCAGCGGCGCGGACGCGACCACCGCGTTCCTGCAAGGCACCGGCAACGTCCTGATCTCGTACGAGAACGAGGCGATCGCGGCCAAGCAGGCCGGCAAGCAGCTCGACTACGTGGTGCCGTCCGACACCTTCAAGATCGAGAACCCGGTCGCGGTCACGACGAACGCGTCGGGCGCCGCCAAGAAGTTCCTGGCCTACGTGCAGAGCGACGCCGGTCAGCGGGTTCTCGCCACCGAGGGCTTCCGGCCGCTCAACCCGGCAGACGTCCCGCCGACCGTCAAGGGCGCGAACGACCCGTCCGATCCGTACCCGGCCATCGGCAAGCTGGAGACGATCGCGGATCTCGGCGGCTGGACGAAGGTCAACACCGAGTTCTTCGACCCGGACAACGGGATCGTCAGCCAGATCGAGAAGGCGAATGGGTGAGCGCGAACTCACCCGCCTCCGCGCGCCGTCCGCGGCCGGGCTCGGCGTGTCGGTGCTCTGGCTCAGCCTGCTGGTCCTGATCCCGCTCGCGGCCGTCGTCACCAAGAGCTTCGCCGGCGGCTGGTCCGGCTTCTGGGCAGCGGTCACGACCGAGCAGGCCGTCGCGTCGCTGCGGCTCACGGTACTCAGCGCGCTGATCATCACGTTGATCAACGCGGTCATGGGGACGGTGCTGGCGTGGGTGCTGGTGCGGGACGAGTTCCCCGGCAAGCGCCTGGTGGAGATCGTGCTCGACATCCCGTTCGCGCTGCCGACCATCGTGGCCGGGCTGGTGTTGATCAGCGTGTACGGGCCGACGAGTCCGGTCCACCTGGACATCTACGGAACCCAGAAGGCCGTCGCGTTCGCGCTGCTGTTCGTCACGCTGCCGTTCGTGGCGCGCGCCGTGCAGCCGGTGCTGATGGAGCTGGACGTCGAGGCCGAACAGGCCGCCGCCTGTCTCGGTGCGGGGCCGGTGACCACGTTCCGCCGGATCCTGCTGCCGCAGCTGTTGCCGGCAGTCGCGTCCGGTGCCGGGCTCGGGTTCGCCCGCGCGATGGGCGAGTACGGCTCGGTGCTGCTCATCAGCGGTGGCCTGAACCGGACGGAGGTCACCTCGCTGTACGCGTACGGCCGGATCCAGAACTACGACTACGTCGGAGCGGCGGCGGTCTCCACCGTGCTGCTCGGGCTGAGCCTCGCCGTGCTGCTCGGCCTGGACGTGACCCAGCGACGGGGGCGCCGCCGTGGCTAGCGCCGTCGTGACCAGGGACGCAGCGGCGGGCGGCGTCGCGGTCAGGCGCACGCGGCGCGGCCGCTACGCCCTGCGCGGGCTCGCGCTGCTCTACGTCGGCGTCCTGGTCGTCGTCCCGCTGGTAGTGATCGTCGGCAAGGTCGCGGGCGCGGGGTGGACGCAGCTCACCGACGCGCTCGGCTCGCCCTCGGCCGTCACCGCCTACCGGTTGACGATCGAGGTCTCGCTGATCGCGATCGTGCTGAACACCGCGTTCGGCGTCGGGTTCGGCCTCCTGCTGACGCGCTACCGGATCCCGGGACGGCGGCTGCTGAGCGCGGCCGCGGACCTGCCGATCGCCGTGTCGCCGGTCGTGGCCGGCCTCGCGCTCGTGCTGGTCTACGGCCCGATTGACGGCTGGTTCGGCGCGGGCCTGGCCGGCGCGGGCATCCGGGTCATCTACTCGCTGCCGGGCATGGTGCTGGCCACGACGTTCGTCAGCTTCCCACTGGTGCTGCGCGAGGTCGTGCCGGTGCTGGACGAGGCGGGCACGGACATGGAGCAGGCGGCCCGCGTGCTCGGCGCGAACTCCTGGCAGCAGTTCGTGCGGATCACGCTGCCGACGATCCGCCCGGCGCTGACCTACGGCGTGGTGCTGAGCCTGGCCCGCTCGCTCGGCGAGTTCGGCGCGGTGCGCGTCGTGTCCGGCGGGATCAGCGGTGCGGGCCAGACGCAGACGGTCACGTTGCTGATCGACGACAAGTACCAGCAGCTGGAGGGCGGTACCTATCAGTTGGCGCTGCTGCTCGTGGCCGTGACCGTCGCGGCGATCGTCGTCGCGTCACTGCGCCGGCCGTCGCCGGGCCGTCCGCTGCCGCGCCGGAACGACAGGGAAGAGCGATGAGCATCGAGGCACGCGGGATCAGCAAGCGGTTCGGGAACTTCGTCGCGCTGGACGGTGTCGACCTGCACGTGCGCAGCGGCCGGCTGACGGCGCTGCTCGGCCCGAGTGGCGGCGGCAAGTCGACGCTGCTGCGGATCGTCGGCGGGCTGGAGGACGCCGACACCGGAACCGTCCACATCGGCGGGGTCGAGGCGACCGGCGTGCCCGCGCAGCGGCGGAACGTCGGCTTCGTGTTCCAGCACTACGCGGCGTTCAAGCACCTGTCGGTGTACCGCAACGTGGCGTTCGGGCTGGAGGTGCGCAAGCGGCCGAAGCAGGAGATCCGCCGGCGCGTCGGCGAACTGCTCGAGCTGGTGCACCTGGACCAGTTCGCCGACCGGCTGCCGGCGCAGCTGTCCGGCGGGCAGCGCCAGCGGATGGCGCTGGCCCGCGCGCTCGCCGTCGAGCCGAAGGTGCTGCTGCTGGACGAGCCGTTCGGCGCCCTGGACGCCAAGGTGCGCAAGGAGCTGCGGGACTGGCTGCGGCGGCTACACGACGAGGTGCACGTGACGACCGTGTTCGTCACGCACGACCAGGAGGAGGCGCTCGAGGTGTCCGACGAGATCGTGGTGATCAACCACGGCCGGATCGAGCAGGTCGGCACCCCGGACGAGCTGTACGACCACCCGGCGAACGACTTCGTCATGGGGTTCCTCGGCCCGGTCACCGACTTCGGCGGCCGGCTGGTGCGTCCGCACGACCTGGAGCTGTTCGACCGGCCGGTGGACGGCGCCGTCGAGGCCAAGGTCGAGCGGTTGCAGCGCGTCGGCTTCGAGGTGCGCGTGGAGCTGCAGACCAGTGACGGCGCGCCGTGGGCACAGCTCACCCGCGGGCAGGCGGACGGCATGAGGTTGGAGGACGGTGGGCGCGTCTGGGTGCGGGCGCCGCGCTGAGCGGTGCGAGAATGCAGGGGTGCAGATCTCGGCGAAGTCGGACTACGCGGTGCGCGCGTTGCTGAGCCTGGCCTCGCACGAGCCCGAGCTGGTGAAGGTCGACGTCGTCGTCGCGGAGCAGGGCCTGCCCCGCAAGTTCGTCGAGGCGATCCTCGGCGAGCTGCGCCGCGGCGGGCTGGTGCGCAGCCAGCGCGGCGCCGAGGGCGGGTACGCGCTGGCCAAGCCGGCAGCCGAGATCACCATCGCCAGCGTGATCCGCGAGGTGGACGGCCCGCTGGCCGAGGTGCGCGGGTTGCGGCCGCACGAGACGACCTACAGCGGCGTCGCCGAGCACCTGCCCCAGGTCTGGGTGGCCGTGCGCGCGGCCATCCGCGGCGTGCTCGACGAGACGACGCTGGCGCACGTGCTCAGCGGCGAGCTGCCGCCGCACGTCGTGCAGCTGCTGGACGCCCCCGAGGCGTGGCTGCCCCGCTGAGGCATGCGATGCGGCTGACCGCCGTCCAGGGCGACATCACGAGGCAGCGCGTCGACGCGATCGTCAACGCGGCCAACTCCTCGCTGCTCGGCGGCGGGGGTGTGGACGGCGCGATCCACCGGGTCGGCGGCCCGGCGGTGCTCGCCGCCTGCCGCGAGCTGCGCGCGTCCACGCTGCCGGACGGGCTGCCGCCGGGCAAGGCGGTCGCCACGACCGCGGGCGACCTGCCGGCACGGTGGGTGATTCACACGGTCGGCCCGATTCATGGTCATGGCGACGTCGAGACGCTACGGTCCTGCTACCGCGAATCGCTGCGGGTCGCGGCCGAACTCGGGGCCGGCACCGTCGCCTTCCCGCTCATCTCCGCCGGTGTGTACGGCTGGCCGCTGGACGACGCGGTGCGCCAGGCCGTCGACACGATCCGGTCCGCGCCGCACGACGGCGCGGCGACACTGGTGCTGTTCGGCCCGACAGCCTACGAACTCGCCCAGCGGGCCCTGGGCTGAGGCGGGAGCGGTCCGCGCGGCACGGGCCGGACCGCCAACACCATAGGATCGCGGGATGCGAACAACCCGCGCGACGACCGTCCGGCTGCCGGCCACCGGTGGCGGAGAGATCACGCGCACCGTGCTCCCCGGCGGCCTGCGCGTGATCTCCGAGGCCATGCCGGGCGTGCGCAGCGTGAGCGTCGGCGTGTGGGTTCCGGTTGGCTCGCGGCACGAGACCCCCGCGCTGGCGGGCACCAGCCACTTCCTGGAGCACCTGCTCTTCAAGGGCACCACCACCCGCTCCGCCCTGGACATCGCCAGCGCGATGGACGCGGTCGGCGGCGAGTTCAACGCGTTCACCGAGAAGGAGCACACCTGCTTCTACGCGACCGTGCTGGACCGCGACCTGCCGCTGGCGATCGACATCGTGACCGACGTCGTGCTGAACGCGACGGTCACGGCGCAGGACGTCGCCGTCGAGCGCAGCGTCGTGCTCGAAGAGATCGCGATGCGCGACGACGACCCGGCCGACCTCGTCCACGACGAGTTCGCGGCGGCGCTGCACGGGGACACACCGATCGGGCGACCCATCCTCGGCACGGTGTCCTCGATCGGCGCGCTGACCCGTCGGCAGATCGCCGGCTACTACCAACGCCGCTACGCGCCCGAGTCGATGGTCGTGTCGATCGCCGGCGCCGTCGACCACCGGGACGCGGTCCGCTTGCTGCGCAAGGCGTTCGACGCCCGCCTGGACGGACGGCGCGCGCCCGCGAGCGCGCCCGTCCCCACGCAGCGCCCGATCACGCCGCCGGCCGTCCCCGTCCGGGTGGTGGCCGAGGACTCCGAGCAGGCGAACCTGATCTACGGCATGCACGGCGTGTCCCGGCACGACCCGCGCAGGTTCGCCGCGGGCGTCCTGTCCGCCGCGCTCGGCGGCGGGATGAGCTCGCGGCTGTTCCAGCGCATCCGCGAGGAGCGCGGCCTGGCGTACTCGGTGTACACGTTCAACACCGCCTACACCGACGCCGGCCAGTTCGGTGTCTACGCCGGCTGCCAGCCGGGCAAGGCCGACGAGGTGCTCGGGCTGATGCTCACCGAGACCGCGGCGGCGGCGCGCGGCGAGCTGACGGTCGCCGAGATCGAGCGCGGCAAGGGCCAGATGCGCGGCTCGATCGTGCTGGGGCTGGAGGACTCCGGTTCGCGCATGTCGCGGATCGGCAAGAGCGAGCTGGTCTACGGCGACGTGCTCGGTGTCGACCAGCTGCTCGCGTGCGTCGACGCGGTGACACCGGACGACGTCGCGGAGATCGCCGCCGACCTGCTCGGCCGGCCCGGCTGCCTGACCGTGGTCGGCCCGTTCGGCGAACACGATTTCGACGGTGCGGTCGAGAGGAACGGCAACCATGAGTGAACCGATTCGGGTCGGCGTCCTGGGCGCGCGCGGGCGGATGGGCCAGCAGGTCTGCAAGGCGGTGGACGCCGCGGCGGACCTGGAGCTGGTCGCGATGGTCGACGCCGGCGACTGGCTGTTCAGCGTGGCGGACGCCGGCGCGCAGGTGCTCGTCGACTTCACGCATCCGGACGTGGTCATGGACAACGTGCGCTTCGCCATCGACCAAGGCATCCACGCCGTCGTCGGCACCACCGGCTTCACCGCCGACCGCCTGGAGACCGTCCGCACCTGGCTCGCCGACGCGCCGGAGACCGGTGTGCTGGTCGCGCCGAACTTCGGCATCGGCGCCGTGCTGTCGATGCGGTTCGCGCAGCTCGCCGCCAAGTACTACGACTCGGCCGAGGTGATCGAGCTGCACCACCCCGGCAAGGCCGACGCGCCCAGCGGCACCGCGGTCCGCACCGCCCAGTTGATCGCCGGCGCGCGGGCCGACGCCGGGATGCAGCCGCCGCCGGACGCCACCAGCCAGGCGCTGGACGGCGCACGCGGCGCGGACGTGGACGGCGTCCACGTGCACGCGCTGCGCATCACCGGCATGGTGGCGCACCAGGAGATCGTGTTCGGCGCCGAGGGGGAGACGCTGACGATCCGGCACGACTCGCTGGACCGGTCCTCGTTCATGCCGGGTGTGCTGCTCGCGGTGCGCGGGGTCGGCGCGCGGCCCGGGCTCACGGTCGGTCTGGAATCCCTGCTCGAGCTGTGATCACCACTTGACGGCAAAGCGGATCGTCGCCGGGCTGCTCGGCGCGCTCGCGGTCTACTTCGCGCTCATCGGCTACCGCGGCATCTACCTGCTGCAGCAGGACCGGATCGGGCTCAAGGTGCTCGGCGGCGCCGTCCTCGTGCTGCCGCTGATCGGGCTGTGGGTGGTCGTCGCCGAGCTGCGCTTCGGCGCCGCGACGGCCCGGCTCGGCAGGCAGCTGGACGAGGAGGGCGTGCCCGCCGATGCCGATCTGCCGCGCCTGCCGTCCGGCCGGATCGAGCGGGACGCGGCCGACGCGCTGTTCGCCGAGCGCAAGGCCGAGGTCGAGGCGGCGCCGGGGGACTGGCGTGGCTGGTACCGGCTGGCCGAGGCCTACGACTACGCCGGTGACCGCAAGCGTGCCCGCGCCGCGATGCGCACCGCGATCGAGCTGGCCGGTCAGGTGCCCGGATAGCCCTGCTGGCGCCAGGCCTCGTAGACCGCGACCGCCGCGGAGTTCGACAGGTTCAGCGACCGGCGTCCGGGCAGCATCGGGATGCGCAGCCGATCGGTCACGTGCGGGTCGTGCAGCACCTCGGGCGCGAGGCCGGTGGGTTCCGGACCGAACATCAGCACGTCCCCGGGTCGGTACGAGACGTCCGCGAAGAGCGTGGTGGCCGACGCCGTGAACGCGAACACGCGCGCGGGCAGCACCGCGTCCCAGAGATGCTGCAGGTCCGGGTGGACGGTCACGGTCGCCAGGTCGTGGTAGTCCAGGCCGGCGCGGCGCAGCTGCGCGTCCGTCATGGTGAAGCCGAGCGGCTCGACCAGGTGCAGGTGCGAACCGGTCAGCGCGGACAGCCGGATCGCGTTGCCGGCGTTCGGCGGGATGCGCGGCTCGACGAAGACGAGGTGGAACACGGACGCGACGCTACCGACCGGGCCGATCCGCGCTAGTCGCGGCCGACGTGCGTGTCCAGCCAGGCGACCAGCGGCCGCAGGCCGCGCCAGGCCTTGACGATCTCGGTCTTGGCGCGCGCGGTGTGCAGCCAGTCCGGGAAGCCCAGCTCGCGGGACGCGGTCAGCGTCCGGTGGCGCAGCAGGTCCGCGCGCGGATGGTCCTTGTCGAACCCGCTCGGGACGCGGCTGAGCTGGTGCCCGCCGACCGTCATCCCCTTGCGCCGGACCGCAGCGACCGCCCGCTCGAGTTCCGGTCCGGCGACGTCGTCGGCGACCGCGCGGCGGTACCGCTCGACCTGCCCCGGCGAGGTCTGCCAGTAGCCGGCCGCGACGAACAGACCGGCCGCGGAGATCTGCGCGTACACCGACGACTCGCCCAGCCACATGCCCTGATGCGTCTTGTACGGCGTCTTGTCCTTGCTGAACCGCACGTCGCGGTACGGACGGAACAGCTTGGCCGGGCCGAACTCCTTCTCCACCTCGGCAGCCAGTGCCTCCAGCGGCGCGCGCACCGCCTGCTCGTACACGGACTTGTGCTGCGCCCAGAACGCCTTGGAGTTGTCCGCCTCCAGGTCGTCGTAGAAGTCCAGGGCCGCGGTCGGTATGCCGGTGAACGCCACGGTTGCACGGTAGTGCCCGCCGCTGTCCGGCCCGCCGGGCGGTGCGACACCCGAAACTCGGCGTCCGCAGCTGTTCCCTCGATGTGAAATCCGTGTTAGCGTGCTGTTCGGTCACGGACGACCATGGATCCAGCGACGGTGCAGGTGGGAGCCCGGCGCTGCTGAGCGAAGGACCGCCGCAGCAATGCTGTACTCACTTCCCTCCCGCGCTGCCCGCGCCGCCGCGGCCGCACTCGCCCTCGTGCTCACGCTCGGGACCGCGAGCATGGTCGCCGCGCAGACCGCCGGAGCGGTGCCGACGAGCGTCGACCTGTGCGACCAGCAGGTCGCGCCCGGGCACGCCACCTGCTTCGCGATCAAGAACACCGCGCCCCGGCCGATGTCCGCCGGCGGCCCGGCCGGCTACGGCCCAGCGGAGCTGCAGTCCGCCTACGCGCTGCCGTCGTCGACCGGCGGCCTCGGCCAGACCGTCTACATCGTCGACGCGTACGACGACCCGACGGCCGAGAGCGACCTGGCCGTCTACCGCTCGCAGTTCGGCCTGCCGGCGTGCACGACCGCGAACGGCTGCTTCGGCAAGATGAACCACAACGGGACGAGTAGCCCGATGCCCGCCGTCAACAGCGGCTGGCGCGGCGAGATCTCGCTGGACCTCGACATGGTGTCCGCCGTCTGCCCGAACTGCTCGATCCGGCTGGTCGAGGCGAACGACTCCGGCAGCGGCCTGTACACCGCGGTCCGGACGGCGGTCGCCAAGGGCGCCAAGTTCGTCTCGATGAGCTGGGGCGGCCCCGAGTGGTCCGGCGAAACCGCGCAGGACTCGGTCTTCGCGACGCCGGGCGTGCTGTTCGCGGCGTCCTCGGGCGACAACGGCTACGCGGCGGGCGTCTCCTACCCGTCCGCCTCGCCCAACGTGCTGTCCGTCGGCGGCACCCGGCTCACCACCGCGGCGAACGCCCGTGGCTGGACCGAGTCCGCGTGGACGGGCGCCGGCTCCGGCTGCACGCTGTACGAGGCCAAGCCGTCCCTGCAGTCGTTCAACCCGGACTCTCTGTGCGCGCACCGCGCCGACACCGATGTCTCCGCCGTCGCCGATCCCGCCACCGGCGTCGCCGTCTACAACGCGGGCGGCTGGGGCGTGTTCGGCGGGACGAGCGCGTCCGCGCCGATCGTCACCTCGATCTACGCGCTGGCCGGGCCGCCGCCGGCCGGCGACCTGCCCGCGACCTACCCGTACACGAACGTGAACGCGCTCAACGATGTCACCAGCGGCAGCAACGGCTCCTGCGGCGGCTCGGTGCTGTGCACGTCCGCCGTCGGCTGGGACGGCCCGACCGGGCTGGGCACGCCGAACGGCATCGCGGCCTTCAACGGCACCGGGTCGTCCACTCCGGTCATCACCGTGCTCGGCGCGAACGTCAGCGCCGACCCGGAGGTGCCGGGCCTGCCGTCGGACGTGAGCGTCACGCCTATCGTGCCCACCGGTCACACGCTGACCTCGGTGTCGTGGAAGGCGTCCCGCACCGACTGCGTGTTCGCCGACCCGACCGCGCAGCAGACGACCGTCACGTGCAACGCGTCCGCCACCGGAACGGCGAAGATCACGGTCACGCTCACCGACTCGGCCGGCCTGAAGAAGGCGGTCACCGCCACGCTGCGGTTCAACACGACCGGCGGCAAGCGCACACTCGGCCTCGCGATGACCGTGGACGGCCAGAGCGGCGCCGCTGACGTCTGCACCGCGAACCCCGCGGCCGTCGTGGCCAGCGTCGTCGACACCGCGACCGGCACGCCGGTCAAGGGCATCGCCGTCAGCTACACGCGGTTCGACTCGAACCGCACCAAGGCCGCCGGCGTCGGCACGTCGACCACGGCCGCGAGCGGGTCGGCGACCCGCTCGATCAGCACGACCGTGGCCACCAGCTACACCGTCCAGGCGCGTGCCACCGGTATCTACCTCGGGACGTCCACGCTGTCGGCCGCCGTGACGCCGGCCAAGTGCACGACCACGCTGCAGGCGAGCTCGAGCACGCTGCAGGCCTGGTACGGACTGCCGGTCACGGTCACCGGCACGCTGACCCGCCCGGACGCCGACAACGGCAGCCCGCGCGGCGTCAACGCGATGCCGGTGTCGGTGCTCGTGACGCCCGCGCCGCGCGTGTCGTCCACCGGCAAGGTGACCGTGCTCAAGCCGGTGCTGGTCACGCGCGTGCTGACCGCCGCGGACGGCTCGTACAAGGCGGCGTTCAAGGCGGGCGTCGCCGGCGAGCTCACCGTGCAGACGGCGGCGACCAGCGGCCTGACCGCGTCGACGGTCGACCTCGGCGCGATGACCGTGTCCCTGCCGACCACGAGCCTGACCGCGCAGCCGAGCCTCGACGAGCTGATGTACAGCACCAAGCTGACGGTCACCGGCTCGCTGATGAACACGTTCGACACGCAGGCGCCGCTCGTGGGCGGCATGGTGTCCGTGCGGCTGCTGCCGACCGGCGCCACGAAGCCGACGACGCTCGGCTCGGCGCGCACCACGTCGGCCGGCGCGTTCACCCTCGCCGTCGCGCCGCTGTACTCCGGCGAGCTGACCGCGGTGTACGCGGGTGCCCCGGGCCGTCCGGCGGCCAGCGCCGATCTGGGCGCGGTCACGGTCGACCCGTGGACGCCGTCGCTGACGATGAACGCGTCGAGCGCGGCGATCACACACGGCACCGCGGTGACGTACAGCGGGACGGCCACGCGCACCGGCACCACCGGCACATTCCCGGCCGCCGGGCTGGTCGTGCACCTGGTGTTCACGCCGAGCGACGGCGGCAAGGCGGTGACGATCGCGAACCTGACGGTGTCGAGCAAGGGCACGTTCGGCCTGCGCTACGCGCCCCGGACGGTTGGTCTCAACGGCACCGTCTCGGCCGTCGTCAGCAACACGCGGGGATACGTCAACGCGTCCTCGTCCGCGCTGCCGCTGGCCGTCAGCTGACCCGGTCGGTCACTCCGCCAGCGAGACGTGCAGGCGGATCTCGCGCAGCTCACCGGCTCCGGTGTCGAGGGCGCGCGCGAGACCGTCGGGTGCCCAGCCGGCCGACGTGTAGAAGTCGCGCGAGGCGGTGTCGGCCTCCGGGATCCAGATGATCCCGCGGGTCATGCCGTCGCGGCGGGCGTGGTCGATGGCGGCGGCGAGCAGCCGTGAACCGTGCCCGCGGCGGCCCCACCGCGGCTCGACCAGCATCGGGCTGATCTCCGTCGTGGTCTGCGGCTCCGGGTCGTCCGGCTGCAGGTCCGCCGCCGGGCCCAGGGCGGCGAACCCGACCGTCCAGTCCTGCTCCTTCGCCACCAGCACGTGGTGGCGCGCGGACGGCGGCGTGCTGATCGCGTCCCGCCATACGGCAGTCGCCTGCTCGGCAGACAGCGCGTCGAGCACGGGCGCCGGCAGCAGCTTGGCATAGCCGACCTGCCAGGTCAGCACCTGGATGCGGCCGATCTCGTCGGCGTCCTCGGGACGCGCGGCGCGCACGCTCACATCGGCCATGCTCCGAGCGTAGTGACCGCGAGCGGTCAGTCGTCGGCCGCGTCCGCCTGCTCGAGCCGGCGGCGGCGCAGGTGCAGCCCGACGTAGACGATCACGACGACGCCGATGAGCGCGAACGGCGCCCAGGTGAGCGTCTTGCCGACGGTGTCCAGCGAGGTGGAGAACGCGTACCCGAGCAGGACGCAGCCGGGTGCCCAGAGCAGTCCGCCGGCGACGTTCCAGACGATGAACGTGCGGTAGCGCATTCCGCTCATGCCGGCCATTGACGGGATCAGCGCGCGGAACAGGGCCGTGAGCCGCCCCAGGAAGACCGCCTTGCCGCCGTGCCGGTGCAGGAAGCCGTCCACGATCTGCCACCGGTGCTCGCCCACCCACTGCCCGAGCCGTGAACGACGCAGCGGGGGGCCGAACTTCTTGCCGAACTCGAAGCCGACCGAGTCACCGGCCACCGCGCACAGCACCGCGATGACGATCATCAGCCAGAGGTTGAGCGTGCCGTGCTGGCAGAACACGCCCGCGACGAGCAGGGCCGTCTCTCCGGGCAGCACCATGCCGACGAGGATCGCGGCCTCGGCGAAGCAGAGCGCGCCGGCGATGACGTACAGCCAGGCGCCGACGGCGTTCCCGATCGACTCGACGAGGTGCTCGAACACCCAGGCATCCTGTCATGCGGGTCGATGAAGCCGCTGTCGGTGATCACCCCTAGGTTGTCGGGCATGGCATCGTCGACGACCGGCCGCGAGCGCCTCACCGCCGCACAGGCGCGGCGGATCGCGCTCGCCGCGCAGGGTTTCGCCGACCCGCGCCCGTCCGGCCGCGTCGACGCGCGGCACCTGCGCAAGGTGCTGGGGCGGATCGGCATTTTGCAGCTGGATTCGGTGAACGTCTTCTGCCGCACCCACTACATGCCGATGTTCGCGCGCCTCGGGCCGTACCCGCGCGAACTGCTCGACAAGCTCGCGGCGCACACGTCCGGGCCGATCCGGCGCGAGCTGTTCGAGTACTGGGCGCACGAGGCGTCGCTGGTGCCGGTGGAGCTGCAACCGCTGCTGCGCTGGCGGATGGCGCGCGCGTCCGAGGAGGCGTGGGGCGGGATGCAGCGGGTTTTCCGCGAGAAGCCCGAGCTGGTGGAGCAGGTGTTCGACCTGGTCGCCGAGCAGGGCCCGCTCCGCGCCGGCGACACCGGGATCGAACGCGCCCCGCGCCGCGCCGGCGCGATGTGGAACTGGCACGACGGCAAAGTGGCCCTGGAGTACCTGTTCTGGTCCGGACGCGTCACGGCCGCGCGCCGGGTGAATTTCGAGCGCCTCTACGACCTGCCCGAACGCGTCCTGCCGGCGGAAGTGATCGGCACGCCGACGCCGGCGAAGGAGGACGCGCAGCGCGAGCTGGTGCGCATCGCGGCGCGTGCCTACGGCGTGGCCACCGAGCCGGACCTGCGCGACTACTTCCGGTTGCCGACCGCGGACTCCAAGGCGCGCGTGGCCGAGCTGGTCGACGCCGGCGAGTTGCTGCCCGTGGACGTCGCCGGCTGGAAAGCACCGACCTACCTGTGGCCCGACGCGCGCCGGCCCCGCCGGGTCACGGCGCGCGCGCTGCTGTCGCCGTTCGACTCGCTGATCTGGTTCCGCGAACGCACCGAACGGATCTTCAACTTCCGGTACCGGATCGAGATCTACACGCCGTCGCCCAGGCGCGTCCACGGCTACTACGTGCTGCCGTTCCTGCTCGGCGAGGCGCTGGTCGCGCGCGTCGACCTGAAGTCCGACCGGCAGGCCGGCGTGCTGCGCGTGCAGGGCGCGTACCTGGAGGACGGCGCCGATCCCTACGACACGGCACGCGAACTGGCCGCCGAGCTGGCGATCACCGCGCAGTGGCTCGGGCTCGACGGGGTGCAGGTGGCCGGCCGTGGCGATCTCGCCCAGGATCTCGCGAAAGCGGTCGACGAACAGTAGTACGCAACTGCGTACGGTATGGTACGCATATGCGTACTACCCGGGTTTCGCGCGCGGACGCCGCGGTGTTGCGACGCGCGGCCACCGGACTGGCGGCGCGAGCGCGTGCCGAACGCCGCGGTGAGCTGAGCCTGAACCAGACGGCGGTGCTCGGACGGCTGGTCACTCACGGTGCGATGACGCCCGGTGAGATGGCCGCGCAGCTGCGCATGCAGCCGCAGTCGCTCACCCGCACCTTCGCCGCACTCGAGGACGACGGTTACCTGGTGCGCACGCCCGATCCCAGTGACGGCAGGCAGTTCCTGCTCACCATCACCGCCGCGGGCAGGCGCGCGCTGAAGGACGAGATGGCACCGCGCGACGCCTGGCTGGCACACGCCATGGCGCACGTGCTGTCCGAGGACGAGCGCGCCGAACTGCTGCGCGCGGCCGAACTGATGGAAAGGCTCGCCGAGTTCGAACGCGGCGTGGTCACGGTCGAACGATGAGGTGCGCATGACGACGACGGCGGACACGAGAGCCCGGCTGCGCGACGATGCCGAACCCGCAGCCGACAGCGTTCCGTTACGCCGGATCGCCCAGCTGTTCCGTCCATACCGCGGGCAGGTGCTCGGCCTGGTCGGGATCGCCACCGCGCAGGCGCTGACCAGCGTCACCTCCCCGTTCCTGCTGCGCGAGATCGTCGACCGCGCGCTGCCCGAACGCAGCGCGGCGCTGGTCAGCTGGTTCGCCGGCGGCATGCTGCTCGCGGCCGGCGCCACCGCGGTGCTCGGCGTCGGGACCACCTGGCTGTCGAACCTGATCGGCCAGCGGGTCATGCACGACCTGCGCGTGGGCGTCTACGCGCACCTGCAGCGGATGTCGCTGCGCTTCTTCACCCGCACGCGCGCCGGCGAACTGCTCTCGCGCATCGGCAACGACATCGGCGGCGTCGACAATGTCGTCACCAACACGGCCAGCACGACCGTCCAGAACGTGCTCGCCGCGACGGCAGTGGCGATCGCCGCGCTGGTGATGCAGTGGCAGCTGGCCTGTGTGTGCCTGGTGGTCGTGCCGGTGTTCCTCGTGGCGTCGCTGCGGCTGGGCCGCACCCGCCGCGGCATCGCGCGCGGCCGCCAGCGCCGGCTGGCCGGGATGACCGGACTGATCGAGGAGTCGCTCTCGGTCGCCGGCGTGCTGCTGACCAAGACGCTGGGCCGCCAGCAGGCGCTCACCGCCCGGTTCGAGGCCGAGTCGCTCGAGCTGTCGCGCACCGAGATGGACGCGGCGATGAGCGGTCGGTGGATCCTGTCCTCGCGGCGCGCGATGTTGACCATGATCCCGGCGATCGTCTACTGGATCGCCGGCCTGGCGCTCGCGCACGGGTCGGCGCCGATCACGATCGGCACGGCGGTCGCGTTCACCAGCATGCTCAACCGCCTGGTGGGTCCGGCGACCGCGCTGCAGAGCGTGGGCGTGCAGTACTCGACGTCGGTCGCGCTGTTCGTGCGCATCTTCGAGGTGCTCGACCTGCCGGTGGACGTGCCCGACGCGCCGGACGCGCGACCACTGCGGCTCAGCGGCGGCGAGGTGCGCGTCGAGAACGTCAGCTTCCGCTACGACCCGACCGGCGAGTGGACGCTGCGCGACATCGACTTCGTCGTGCCGCCCGGGACCACGACCGCGCTGGTCGGCGAGACCGGATCCGGCAAGACCACGCTCGCCTACCTTCTCGCGCGGCTGTACGACCCGGACGAGGGCGAGGTGCGCATCGACGGCGCCGACCTGCGCACCGTCACGCTCGACTCGGCCGCGGACGCGATCGGTCTCGTCGCACAGGACACCTACCTGTTCCACGACACGATCGCGGCGAACCTGCGCTTCGCCGCTCCGGACGCGTCCGACGAGCAGTTGATCGCCGCGACGAGTGCGGCGCGCATCCACGCGCTGTTCGCCGAGCTGCCGGACGGCTACGACACGATCGTCGGGGCGCGCGGCTATCGGTTCTCCGGCGGCGAACGGCAGCGGCTGGCGATCGCCCGGATGCTGCTGCGCGATCCGCGCATCCTCATCCTGGACGAGGCCACGAGCGCGCTCGACAACGAGACCGAGCGCGCGGTGCAGGCCGCGCTGGACGATCTGTCGCAGGGCCGAACCACGATCGCGATCGCGCACCGGCTGTCGACGGTGCGCAACGCCGACCAGATCCTCGTCCTGGACCGCGGCCGGATCGTCGAGCGCGGCACGCACGACGAACTCGTCGCGCGCGGCGGCCGTTACGCGACCCTCGCCGGCGAGCTGCGTTAGTCCGGCCGGCGCTGAGATCAGCTCGCGCGGAACAGGTGCACGTCGCCGCTGCCGGTACGCGCCCGCACGCTGATCGGACGGCCCTGGCTCGCCGGCCGGTCCACGATCGCCAGCTCGGAGTCGACGTGTCCCGAGCCGGTCTGGATGTCCAGCCGGGCCGGGCGCCCCGCGGGCAGCCCGATCTGCAGGTCGCCGCTGCCCCAGGTTGCGTTGAACGAGCCGTCGATGCGCGCGAACCGCGCGGACCCGGACCCGGACCGGGAGTTGACCGATCCGTCCACCCGCTCGATCCGGCACCGCCCGCTGCCGTAGCGCAGCCGCAGGTCACCGGTGACGTGCTCGATACTGATGTTGGCCGAGCCGGCGGCGATGTCGGCTCCGCTCGCGCGGCCGGTGATCGTCACGTCGGCCGACACGGTGGAGATCTTCATCGCGGTGTCGGCCGGCACCCGGATCAGGGCGTCGAGGGCCAGCTTGCCGCGGTTGCTCGCGAACACCATGTCGAACAGGCCGCCTTCGCGCGGCGCGACGACCCACAGGGTGCGCCCGCGCAGGTCGACGTCCACCTGGTCGGCGATGTCGGAGCCGGCCTGGCGGGGGATCAGCTCGACCGATGCCTCGGTCAGGCCCTCGACCGCTTCGACCGTGACCGCGCCGCGGCCGAGCCGGGCGTGCAGGTTGATCGGTCCGTCCAGCGGAAACGTGCGTGTGGTCATGCGTAGCTCCTTGGGAAAGTCGAGTCGGCTCAGCCGTTGATCCAGCCGGTGACGCGTTGGGGGTTGTGGCCGCGGCCGGCCTTGCGGGCGGCTGCGTAACCGGCCGCGCCGGTCCACTGCGCCCACGGCGGCGCGAGCGCGGCCTCGGCGGCGCGCACCAGCCAGGTGTTCACCGAGACGCCCGCGGCCGCGGCCGCCTGCTCGACGTCCGTCTTGAGCGACTCGGGCAGGCGC